>PIVM01000394.1 GCA_003353945.1 Gammaproteobacteria bacterium | reverse complement strand
TTAGTGCTGTAAAGGATGCTAACTGCAAACATGAAAAAATCGTGACAGGCCGGGGACCTGACTGTGTTGAGATCGAAGCCTTTCAATGGGTAAATACTATGATTGGTAATATCAAAACATCTATGCATGGGGCGTATCATTCAATTAATCCGAAGCACCTACCTCGTTATCTTGCGGAGTTTTGTTATCGCTTCAATCGCCGGTTTGATCTTGATGAATTGCTTCCTCGGTTTATGTATATAGCGTTGAGAACACCACCGATGCCTTATCGGCTTCTTAAGATGGCTGAGGCTCATGGGTAATCAGGAAATTTTATAAACGATGGCGGACCACTATCGTCTGATTTGGCCACCCAAAATAGCCCAAAACCATGTGTCGCGTCATATTTCCAGCCAACGGCCTCTAAATTGCCTACAGCCCACTAACCACTGGCCTTTACCCAGCTATTAGCGTTTAAATTTACCTATACCCGGTGGACCAAACCATCTGTCGTGTCACACAAAGATCAGTGATTATTTTCGCGTTTTTTTCGCGGTTCATTTTGGTTAAAGATGGGTGTCTTGTAAGATGCCGATATACATAGGTAAAAGTGGAGGCGCGGGTCGGAATCGAACCGGCGTACACGGAGTTGCAGGCACGTCTGCAACATCGGCTCTATTTCAAATTATTTCAACACCTTATAAGAACATTCTATCCAAAACACATCGGCAACAACGTACATTAGCGACCATTATGAATCAATAGCTTACACGGATATAATCTCAGTCGGTTCGGTCGCATGCACCAGAAGATAATATTTGGATCGTATACTGTTTTTCAAATACCAAACTCCAAATTCGTCATTTTTATTCAACCCAGTTGTCCATACGCAACGCCTCAACACGCTCAAACTCCTGAAGATTATTTGTAATCAGCGTCAATCCTTCACTTCGCGCATGACCGGCAATATGTAGGTCATTGACGCCAATCGGCGTTCCCTTGCGTTCCAGGTCAGCGCGGATATCACCATAATGCGCTGCCGCCTTGTTGGCGTACTCCAATACTTCTAACCGAGAAACAAAATCTTCAACCTGCTTCAGATTGTGCTCTGGCTTCGCACTTTTCTCTACACCATGCAGCAGCTCGGCTAGCGTAATTGAACTGATGCACATCTGGCCCGCATGAAGGTTAAAGACTTCCAGCACCTCAATCGGGCGACGCTTGATCACATAAATCACGATATTGGTATCTAGCATGTACTTCAGCATTAAAACGCTTCCCTTCCTTCTTGTTCCTGGCTTGCTCGCTCAGTCATAAAATCGTCGGTCACACGCTCTTCAGTTAGAAAAAAGCTGTCCCAGGTATTTTCAACTGGAGACAACACACGATCTCGACCCACCACCCGTACTGTGACCTTTTTAACGCCGTCAGGAAAACGCGTATCAGCGGGAAGTCTTACCGCCTGAGTTCGATTGTTTACAAAGACTGATCCAGTAGACATAACATACCCTCTTAAACAGCTATATACACATTATATATAGCTGCAAGTATATTGCAAACGTATATAGCTACAAGCTGGTTGACCAAAGGTAGTGTGGCGCGTGCCCTCCTCCCAAAAAAAGGAGTCACCAACTTACTGATTTTTTACTGAAATTAAGAAATCGCACACCACAAGCACTGAGATTTAATTTTTCTTTTATATTCAATGAGATAATTGGAGGCGCGGGTCGGAATCGAACCGGCGTACACGGAGTTGCAGGCACGTCTGCAACATCGCCTCTATTTCAAATTATTTCAACAGCTTAGAAGAACATTCCGTCCGAAACACATCGGCAACAACGTACATTAGCGACCATTATGAATCAATAGCTTACACGGATATAATCTCAGTTGTAGTCTTTCAATCCCCTAGACTCAAGCCCCTGCATACCCAAGAAAATATTACTTATGCCACTTTCCGCGCTTTGACTTCCAACTGTATGCCTTCATGCTCCTGAAGATAGCTAATCACTGCAAATAAATTGCTAGCCTGAGGATTGCCTTTCGGGCCAAACATACGCATAAGACTTTTACTGGATTTATCAAAAACTGCCGATAACTCCTCAAATCCAATCGTGGCATTGATATAATCTCGCAGCACTGCTTTACCAGTATCAACGTCACCCGCAAGTAGGCATTCCACTCCTTCTTTTAGAAGGGCTTTACGGAA
>PIVM01000393.1 GCA_003353945.1 Gammaproteobacteria bacterium | reverse complement strand
GTTGGCGGGCAGGTTGGCCTGGTAATTGGACCAGATATCGGTGGGGGGCAGGGTGTCGATGATGACTTCGATAGTGGTCGGGTCACCGATCTGACCGAGCGCATCGACGGCCCGGACTGCCAGGGTGTGGGAGCCATACGAGGCGGCGTTGACGGTCCAATTGTAGCTCCAAGTGTCAGTAGTGGGGTGGGGCGAGGAAATGTGCTCAGCCACGTTGGTCCAGGGCCTTCCGTCCAAACTAAACTGGATAACCTCCAGACCGGCTACTTGCGATGCGTCGGAGAGGAGATCGGTGGCAGTACCACTGACTGTAACTCTGTTATTACTTATCAATGTCAAGGCCTGCCCATCTGTAAGATTACTGAAGGAAGCGCCGGGTGGGGTGTTGTCGACGACAAAAGTCGTAGATGAGGTCGGCGTTTCCACATTGTATAAATAGTCGGTCGCACGGCTCTGCATTTTGTACGTGCCGTCAGCAGGTAGGGTCCAGTTTAGAGCCCAGTCCTCGAATACGTTGAAATCATTACTCGCTCCTTGCCAGGCATCGTACTTTCCACTACTATCTGTCACCTGTACCTCCACCAGGATCGGCCAGGAGGTGGGATCACTGGCCGATCCTCCTACTATATACGAACTTCCATTGATGATTGCACCTTCAGCAGGTGACTCGATCGTGGATGCGGGCGAATCTTCGTCAATCCACAGCACCGCCGTGCTTGTCACCACTGCATTTCTGTTATTTATGCTGTCGAAGTAGGGTACGGTGGCCTCAAGCGTGATCACCTGGGACTGGCCTAGCGCCTCATCCACATTCCCTTTCAAAGTCGAAGTCATTTCTTCCGCAGAATAGAGCGGCGTCGATGAATAATCCCATTGTATCGGCCCGATACCGAGTCCGGTGGGGTCTGGTGGTTCGTAGGAACTACTACCCGTTTGTGTCAGCACCTCTGTGACCGTCAAGACGCTGCTATCATAAGCTAGTGACAGGGGCTGATTTAAGCTGATAGCCGTGCTGTTTTCCAAATTCAAAGTGAGCGTAAAAGGATCGCCTGAATGCAAGACATGAACCAGATTGTTTCTATATAGTACTGCCGGATCGACAAATACATTCAATACAGGGGCTATATTGGGTGCGTAGGGACTGGAGCCAACCGCCTTCTCTTCGCTGTCTGACAAGCCATCCCCGTCAGCGTCCATCTTCTTCGGATCGGAACAGGTCCAGTAGTTACCCAGGCTGCTTACCTGCCAGCCCCCCATCATCGTACCACTCTCAGCGTCGTATCGACATACCTCCTCGCCATCCAGAAGACCGTCGTTATCGTAGTCATTGTCTACAGGTGAAGTGCCAAGATCGAGCTCCTCTTTATCGCTCAACCCGTCGTTGTCCGTATCGGCGGTAGTATTGCTGATACCTAATGAGTTGTATGTGTCTTCCCAACCATCACTCAGGCCATCACCATCTGTGTCCCACAAAAATGCATCCGTTTTCCGCACGGCCTCCTCATTTGTCGTCAGCCCATCATTATCAACATCAACATTGAAGTTAGAATAGACGTTACCTGAGGTGAGGTCACTAGCATTCCAGTCTATGAGTTCCTCTAGTGTCGCCGGTAAGATATCGATGTATAGATATGACGTCTGCGTATCCACACCGGAATCCTCACCTTCACTGTAACTGTAGCTCGAGCCTGAGGCATTGAAATCCTTATATCGCAGTCTGGCTTCCAACGTGGAGAGAAATGGAATGCCCATATTTCGCCCTGCCTTTCTAGGTTCGAATTCTATCTTGGCATCGACACTACATACTTTCTCCCCATCACTTCCCACCGTTTGCTCGCAATCTGCTGAAGAGCTTTCTTCGTTACGGGAAGGGGAAGGGGCTACAGGGCTGTTGATGGCATGATACCGCTCTAGATAGGTAGGCGCTTCGCCCGATTCCCAGCGAATATAAGCCCAACTTTTTTCTACATCAGAAACATTGCCCGATCTTGTCTTGGCGACAGTGGTACTGATCGTGGTGCCAAACTGGTACCAGGTCCCTGGCAAGGGACCGCTGGTTAGCGAGGAGGAATAAATCACGGTCATGTCCCAAGGCGCGTTAGCGATCTGATCGAGTGGCAATTCCACCGACATCTTGAAATTAAAAATCTCTGTAGCTATCCACTCCGTCATGGCGCTGTAAGGCTCGGT
>PIVM01001129.1 GCA_003353945.1 Gammaproteobacteria bacterium | reverse complement strand
CCAGGGTCAGTATATGGAGCCTGGATCCAGGTATCTTGCATTGCCATTAGTTATTCCTCAGTTTTCGTAATCCCGTCCGTACTCAACGTGCGGCGTAGGATTAACGGTGTACGATGTGATAACAAGGTCTTTCTTGGCATCGGTGATGGTGCGGGATGCGACGTATTCAACCTCAGCAATCCGGCATTCACCGGGCTTGGTGACAGCCATCACTCAGCTCGCAATTCAATTGCAGCTGCAGGGTTAAGAGTACCTGCGCCCATTGCAAGGCGACCAACCACAACGTCACCCTGATAGAGGGTGTGGACATCTGAACCAGTCGTCTGGATCTGAGGACCAATTGCTGTAACAACAGCAGCTGCATCCTTCTGATAGATCAGACCACAGTGGCTAGAGAAGTCACCAGCGTAGTTGTTGTTCTCACCTTCAATCGAAGCAACAGTTCCCGCCATAAAGGGGAGATTGTTAGAACGCTTGATGGAGATACCAGCAATCTCATAGAGACCTTCACCGGAGTTAAGGTTACCTTGAGT
>PIVM01001128.1 GCA_003353945.1 Gammaproteobacteria bacterium | reverse complement strand
TGACAGCATCTTCCACATCGTCAAACTTATCACCAAGCAAGTCTTGCAGGGGAATTGAACGAATAGCGTAGCTATCACCTTTGAGATCACATCGTAGTAATTGACACATGTCCCAGATGAATGCCAGTGGAATGTTTTGAACTTCTGAAATGGCCTGGAGTTTTGTTTCAAGCACTTCACAAAAAGCCAATGATATATCCCTCTTCGATTTCAGCGTAACACAAAGTGCTTTAAGTCGATCGGGATGCATCTTCACGAGCTTTTCAAATTCATCCACGATAAAATCATACAGCTCTTTACGAACATCCGGTGTAGGCCCTGCTTTGTTTAGCACATCATGTTCCATCCAGCTCACCAACGTATCGAATGTCTGCGATATCAAGCGGAACTTCGCTTCATGCTTTCTCGCTATTCCTAGTTTACGGCTCACATTCAGTTGATTAGATATGGCAGTGTCGGTATGGTTGTATTTGATGGCCTGTAAAGCGATGCTTTTTCTTTGAAGATTAGTCATTTGTTTAGCGGGAAAAGGT
>PIVM01001127.1 GCA_003353945.1 Gammaproteobacteria bacterium | reverse complement strand
CCCAAAGTGATCTTTGACCCCTCGCCCCCCACGCCACGAGCCAAGAAGCTGGAGCACGACAAGCAGAGTGCCCCACGCCGTGGAAGCAGGAACCACCGTGCCAAACACAGGCAGGAAACGCTCAACAGCAGACAGAAACAAAAAGGAAGCCGAGTTGACCACTCGTCCTCAGACGAGGATGCGATGCAAGAAGATGGACCGCCGGAAGCAGCAGCCTATGAGCCTGTTCCGAGCGAAACGGATGAGGAGGAGCGCCCGCCGGAGGACACTGAACCTGCCCCGCCTGCACGAGATGCAACAGCGACTAAGAAGGCAGGTAGCGGACCCCGCATACATAGAGGGACCCGCAAAGTACCCTCGGAGGCCGTGGAGTTCAGGGACGTCACTACGATCCCTGAGCAATATACCAAGCCACAGCTAGCGGCCCTACAGGAGGCGGACAAGGATATAGCCCCGCTCCTCAGAGCATTCAAGGAGGGGCAACAGCCCCATAGAAGAGATTTTGCAGGAGAGTCTGCAATAACTAGGACCCTG
>PIVM01001126.1 GCA_003353945.1 Gammaproteobacteria bacterium | reverse complement strand
TCATAAATTCCACTTACTCGGCCATAACTGGGCCGAGGACTTCTCATCGTCAGATCTCTCACGTTCACCGTAACCCCGTTTCAGTGCAACACGAATATTCGTTCCCACACTTCCTAAGCGTAGTTCCTCTTGGACTCCTATAGCTACTCAGTACCCAAGTAGCAAAGGGGGAAATCACAGACAGTGCCACAATAATCCCTTTATTGTTTAGTTCCTACTATCCTACTCCGTCCTAGACTCTGCTATATCTTTCTATCCTCCCGACAGAAAGAGATGATGAAGAAGAAGAAGAAGAAGAAGTGAGAAGATCACTACTCTTCTCAGTTTAGTACAGGAACATGTACGTTGCCTACTGAATGTTCCTATCCTAAAATCTACGGAAACTTACGGGAACCTATGTTCCCCTTAGCATTCGAATTTGCGTCCACCTAGCCTCTAGGGGACGCCTGCGATGTTACCCTGCTTATTTGGAAGTTACACTACTTTCGTAACATCCTAAGCAGTATCATCCTCTATGCTAACAAAGTCGGTTTG
>PIVM01001125.1 GCA_003353945.1 Gammaproteobacteria bacterium | reverse complement strand
CCTGCTCTGGCGCTCCTGCGGATGTCAGTTGCAGCTCCTCTGGGTGTTTCACTTTCCCTTAGGTCGGTGTCGTGTCCTTCGTCTCCCTCATCCGTGGTTTGCTCTGGCTCCTCCTCTGGGTCTGCTGGTTCCCCTTGCCGGGCCTCAAGCGTCACCTGGGGCGTCGGCTGGGTTGCGGAGACTTTCTTGCCTTGAGGCATGTCGCCCCCTTGACCCACACTTAAGCCGGGCCCATCCTCCACGAACTTTACGTGGTATGCCTCCCTGATCCTTCCGCTGCGTGGGTCAAGTATTAGCCATGCAGGTGACTCTGGCGAGTACCCCACGAACATTCCCTTCCACCTGACGTCACCACCTTTCCCGTCCCTTAGTCCCTTTTCCACTTGGACATATGCCGCACAGCCAAAGGTGTGCAGCCTGCGAGGTTGCAACGTCTCGTCCGTCCCTATCTCTATAGGCAGTTTCCCTCCCAGGGCATCGTGTGGTGTACGGTTCTTGAGGAAGGCCGCGGTTTGCAGCGCCAGGGGCCAGTACT
>PIVM01001124.1 GCA_003353945.1 Gammaproteobacteria bacterium | reverse complement strand
GATAATGGACAAGAATATATAGTATCAACATTAGATATATTATCAGTCCCTAGTCAATGTGCGCCATATAGAGTTGACCATTTAAAGATGTAAATGTAAATGAAACATTCAAGTGATGTTGTTTATTATAATATTTTAAATTAAATTAAAATATTATATAATATATATAAAATAAATATTCTTTATGTTTTTCCGTAAGTTTGGTGTAAGTTTTCAACATAGTATTAGAAGACGTATCATTGTAAATAAACGCAATTCTTGTTTTGGAAAACAAATGAGATTAACAAATCTCCAATATCAAGTGAAGAAAGCAACAAGATTTACATACCATATTCAATATACAACACGACATAAAAATGGTGGTTTAAATTTCATTCCTCATTTAATTAATCAAAGTTAAATATTCACTTAATATTTTAATAATAATAATATCATAA
This sequence comes from Gammaproteobacteria bacterium, assembly GCA_003353945.1. Taxonomy (GTDB): domain Bacteria; phylum Pseudomonadota; class Gammaproteobacteria; order Pseudomonadales; family PIVM01; genus PIVM01. The sequence goes on along the minus strand of PIVM01001124.1, from coordinate 99 downwards.
TTAACATTTTTATTTTTTATATTATCTATTTCAGATAGTAATATAAGAACCTTACATTTTTTATTTTCGTCAACATCTAATTCAATAATAATTTCTGTA
>PIVM01000392.1 GCA_003353945.1 Gammaproteobacteria bacterium | reverse complement strand
GCCGGAGACGGTGAAACCAACGTGCTGCATTTAAATACGCTGGATTATGAACGATGGATAGATAAGACCGGAGATACAAACAACAATATTAAAGCAGATCAGAAATGGATAAAAACTTATGGGAAAGGCTTTGAACGGCTGGAAAAGATGAGAGCTTCAAAAGGAGAGAATAAGCAGTTCAACTTTGATATTCTCATGGCTAATCCGCCTTTTGCAGGGGATATCAAGGAAAGCCGCATTCTGTATCAATACGATTTAGGGTTTAATGCCAAAGGTAAAGAACAAAATAAAGTTGGAAGAGATATTTTATTTATCGAACGGAATCTTGATAAAGTCGTAAAAATCTAATTTTGTTTAACCAATTGAAATAATGAAATTTTTAATAAATTTAAGCTTGCTTTCTTTAATTCAATTTGATAGGTATCTCTATATAAAATCAAATTGTTATAAGGAAAAAGCATGATTCTCATCAAAGATCACAAACAGACCGAACTTTTCGATCCCTGGCGGTTTCTCAGCCCCAAAAGGCGGGACTTACTTGATAAGACATGGCCGGGATTGTTCAAAGACATCATTCTTCCTGAACTGCCTGTCAGCAGGATATTCCCTTTTTTCAGTGAGGGGTACGGCCGTCCGACCAAAGAATTATATACCGTACTCGGTGTTCTTTTTCTTCAGCAGACCTTTGATCTGACCGATGAAGAAACCTGCAATCAGCTGACCTTCAATATCCAGTGGCATTATGCCCTCAATATTACGGAAGAATCGGATTCCGCTAAATACATGTGTCCAAAAACATTATGGGCGATGCGCAGTATCCTCGTCGATAATGCTCTGGATGGTGTTGTGTTTGAATGTGTAACAAAAAAACTGGCCGATGTGTTTAAGGTGGACTTTGATAATCAACGGCTTGATTCTGTTCATATCAAATCCAACATGCGCCGCTTAGGGCGAATCGGTATTTTTGTATCCGGAATCAATAAATTTATCAAGAACCTGAAACGGCAGGACAAAGACCGGTTTGAATCCATCCATGCCGATCTGATCGAAAAATATCTTCCGAAAAAGTCTCTGCAATGCTTTTCCATGGTAAAGCCTTCTTCGGCCCAAAAGACGCTGAGCGTGGTCAGTAATGATCTTTTTGATCTGGTCATGCAGTTTAAAGGCCAGCCGGAAGTGACCGCCATGCACAGCTACAAACAACTTGAGCGAATTTTAAATGAGCAATGCAACGTGGAACCTGCGAACGGAGGCTCATGCGTTCAAGTAAAAACGCCCAAAGAAATCCCTTCCAGCTCTCTTCAAAATCCTTCAGACCCGGACGCCTCTTACAGTGGACATAAGGGCCAGGGATATCAGGTTCAGATCATGGAAACCTATGCCGCCACCGACGATAAAGAAGTCCGGGAGAAAACCCTCAATCTGATTACCCATGTCCAGGTTGAACCGGCTCATGAAAGTGATGCCAATGCCTTGTTACCGGCTGCTGCATCCGCAAAAGAACGCGATCTCGCCCCCAAGGAAATATTGGCAGATTCATTGTACGGCAGTGATGATAACTGTCAGAAAGCAAAACTGGCAGACGTGGAAATCGTTTCACCGACCATGGGAGAGAAGAAAGAAACCATCATTTGTCTTTCAGAATTTGAAACTTCAGCAAGCGGCAAAATCCTTGCCTGTCCGCAAGGCCTTGCGCCGGAAACGGTAAAGAAAAAGAAAACCCGGCACACGGCGGCATTTGATTCTCTTCATTGCAGCGGTTGCCCGAACCAGGCCCACTGCCCGGTCAAGAAGGGGAAGAAACATTATTATCTTCGCTATACGGAAAAAGAAATGCGGATCGCAAAGCGAAGGGCCTACGAGCAAACGGACGAATTTAAAGACCGCTACCGGTGGAGGTCCGGCGTCGAAGCTACCATGTCTGAATATGACCGGCGAACCGGGGTCAAGCAACTTCGGGTGAGAGGATTCGATTCCGTTCGGTTCTGTGCGACCTTAAAAGCAGCGGGAATCAACTTCCTGAGGGCGGTTGCGGTCTGGATTGCCTTAAATCCGGAAACCAACGACAATGAATCAGATGGACTGGACCTGAATCATGCTTTTTTAATTTTCAAAGAGCAATTTATAAAACAATGGCGTCATTTGAAATTGGATTTAAGCCCAAGATACTGATAACGGTCATATGCTTAAAATGTTAATGATTTCCT
>PIVM01000391.1 GCA_003353945.1 Gammaproteobacteria bacterium | reverse complement strand
GGGAGAAATGGAAGCTGCGCGCTTAGAGAGGTGACGAGCCTGGCGTGGCCCTTGCGGTCTTTTTTGCAAGGGCCATGACAGGCGATGTTGCCGAACGGGCCGCAACATTATTTGCCTGTCTGCGAACTATCAGATACCACGGAGGGTCGATAAGAACTTCTCTCTTGCAGCCTGGATCCACTGCCCTTAACGTGGCACGGTGATCAATGCGAAGTGACTCACTTGGAGTGGCACCGCGCTTGGCGACTTTATTGCCGCTGTTTTTAGCAATAAAGATGACAAGCGCTTCTCTGTCCGCCCGGTGTGGATTAACTATCGAAACGATCTTCCACCGATTCCAACAGGCGTCTGCCGTGAATCACGGCAAGGATATGAACTTCCTGAGGCGTAATTTCATAGATAAGCCGGTAGCTGTAGATAAAGCGTTCGCGGATAAGCTCCTGCTCAAACTCCGGTACCATCCGACCCGCTTTGGGCTGTTCTAATAATGTTTCCCCAACTGTAAAGATGTGATCAACAACCCGTTGTGCATGATAGACCGCGTCACGACTGATGTACTCGGCAATCGCATCAATATCGTCCAAGGACTCCTGCGACCATCTTAGACGTTTAGCCATCGGCTTAACCGTTCCTTGGCCTCTTCATGGCTATAGCTGCGCCCCTGGGCGATGTCAGCCTGACCACGCTTGATCTTTTCCAAGACGTAGAGATGATATTGGATATCCTCCAGACTACTGTCATCGGGAAGGTGGTCGAGTAATTGTGCAACCTCTTGTTTTGCCGTTGTCGTCTGCATAACTGCCTCTGTTTTTCTGCTTCTGCTCGATGGGGTACTGCATATAAGTATACCTGCCATTACGCCTCTGCGTCGTCGGTATTATCACGCTTTATTAATGCATTGTTTTGTATGCTTTTTATCCGCGCCGGATGCGTTTTGTCATGCACATCTTTCAACGCGGCATCTTGTACGCGGGTATAAACCTGCGTACTCAACAGGCTGCTATGCCCCAGCATCTGCTGGATATAACGGATATCCGCGCCATTTTGCAGCATATGGGTGGCTATGCTGTGCCTGAGAAGATGGCTGCCGCCTTTGGTTCTGAGGCCGGTTTGCTTGAGGTATCGGCTGACCAGAAAGGAAATGCCTTTTGATTGATACGGTATACCTTGCGCCGTTAAAAAAACCTCCTGGTATTCCTTTGCGCGTTTAGCTTTCACACGCTCATAGTCCAGGTACTCACTGATCCAGTACACGGCGGTATCGGTGAGCGGCACACGCCGGTCTTTTTTCCATTTACCTTGCTGTATCATCACCCAACCACTTTCAAGGCTAAGATCTTCCAGCGTCAGCCTGGCCGCTTCCAGCCCCCGCATACCATTGGCATACAGGGTTTCTATGATCGCTCTGTCGCGCACACCAAAGGGTGCCTGTACGTCAATGGCGGCAATCAGCTGTTGCACCTCCCCTTCGCTCAGTACGTCCGGCAAGGGCTTTTCTACGCTTGGCAATGGTGTCTGATCAGCAGGATTAAAAGAAATCGTACCTTGACGTGTCAGCCAGCGCAACATGGCATACAGACGCAGCACATAGGTCTTTTGGGTTAAAGGTTTTAGGGGCTTGCCACTTCTGGTGTGATGCTGTGGCAGGTACAGTTGATACGCGGTTAAGTGATCACGGGTGAGCTGGTCAGCGGTTACTACATTTTGCTGCCAAGCCCAGCGGATAAACACGCTAATATCTTTACGATAGCCTGCCAATGTGCCTTCGCTATAATCCCGGCTGCGGCAGTCTTCGATAAACGCTTCGAGGCATTGCTTGAGACCGTGCTGTTGAAGGATCTCATCCATCGTTAGTCCCTTAAATTGTCAGTCCGTTAAATGCCTGCGCATTTGCGCCGGGTGGGTTTGGTTATGCACGATTTTAAGTTGCCGGTCTTCTACCTGGGTATAAATTTGAGTGCTGGTTAACTGTGAATGCCCCAGCATTTGTTGGATATAACGAATGTCCGCCCCTTGCTCCAGCATATGGGTGGCCATGGCATGACGAAACAGGTGTGAACCACCCTGCTTGCCCACCTGCTCAATGTAATGGTGCATCACCCGATAGACTTTATCAGCACTGATGGTGCGACCCTGGTAGTGGATAAACAAGGCTGTTTCGTTTTTATCAACGAGTAAATACGGACGTTGATCGGCCAGGTATTTTTT
>PIVM01000390.1 GCA_003353945.1 Gammaproteobacteria bacterium | reverse complement strand
AAGGATTCAAAGAATCAATGCGAATAATATTTGATGAGAATTTAGCTTCATGGAATTATGTTGCCGTGCCTGAAACAAGCACTTTGTAATTATGTTTAACATATTTCGTGCGCATTCCTAAGTGAAATTCTACGGCTGCACAAATAGCTGCTGTAGGGTGCAATAAGCTTGCGCATTGCAGAGCCCCGCGAGCAAAGTGAGTGTTGTGGGTATCGCTCTTAGGTTCGCGGAAAAAAGATTGTCCCAAGATTATGGGGGATTTTGCTTCAGTTTCTAGATGTATCAAGGGAAGCAGAGCCTGGCCCGTGAAACGTTTTGGCCATAGAGGGATTATGTGACTCTTGGTACAACACAGAAGCTGGGCTAAAAGACCCGCATGCTTGGGCAATGTTTTATTTCCACGGTCTTTACAAAATTTAGAGCTTGGATTGGCTGGCAATATTGGTTATAGTTGCGAGGTTAAAGATGATACACCAGAAGAATAAAGAATAAACAGTGCTCAGTATTCATTGATTTCATAAGTGAGTTTGAATTGCGCTAGGCGCATAGGAAATGGATGGCAGCTCGTGAATATTCAGAATGGGAAAATTCAATCCTCGACCAATGATGGCGAATATCCGTCTTATTACAGGTACTGGGGAAAAGCCAAAAAAGATCCAGATTCGCAAGGGCCGGATTATCATTTGCTGGCTTATCACTGTTTGGATGTGGTGGCTGTGGCTGACATCTGGTTACAGCGATCGTCAGTGCTTCTTAAGCAGATTTCTGCGCAGATGGGGAAAAGCGAGAGTGAATGTGGAAAAATTGTACTGTTCTTTACCGCACTGCATGATTTGGGTAAGTTTGACGCTAGGTTTCAAGAGTTTGTGCCCAAATTACGCTGTCAGTTACAAGGAGGCGATTATGAAGTAGAACCAGAAAAATATGATCATGGTTCTTATGGATATTGGTATTTTCAGCAAGAATTTTTTGAATCTGAACCCATGAAGGCGGCGGCAGGCCATCATGGGTTTTGTGATACATCAATCCGCCATTTTAAACCTGATGCGGATGAGCCTCTGGTTGATCAAGATAGACAAGCCCGGAAAGAGTGGATTGAATTTTGCCTGAAATGGTTTGATTTGGATGAAGTGCCACGGGAGGCGGAAATACCCCTGTTGGCCGGATTGTGCAGTGTATCAGACTGGGTGGGTTCCTCCATAACCAACTTCACGCACGAAGCAAATATTGATACTGATGCGTATTACAAGGATGCTTTGCAGCGAGCGGAACGGGCATTAGAAGAAACTGGGATGCTAGCTTCTATCCAGGGGGCTGGATTCACGTATCTGTTTCCAGAGTATGAACCGCGAGGTATACAAACCTTGCTGAATAATTTGCCTGTCAAAGTAGGTCTTACGATAGTTGAGTCGGATACCGGATCAGGGAAGACAGAATTCGCCTTGTCCTACGCATCAACCCTAATACAGAATGGATTAGCCGATGGCATTGTCTTTGGGTTGCCGACACAGGCCACCGCCAATGGCTTGTTTGATCGTATTGGTGATGCTGCCGAAAAACTCTTTCCTGATAGCTGTGTCACCTTAGCTCATAGTAAAGCAAAATATCTTATACCGGATGAAAACGGATTTTTGCATCAATCCAGTAAGAGAGCATTTTTGGGCTCGATGTCTGTTGCGACCGTTGATCAGATATTGATGGGGGTTTTACCCATAAAACACCAGTTCGTGCGTTCTTTTGGCACGCGAAAGTCGCTATTGGTGTTAGACGAAATACACAGCTTTGATGCCTATATGTATGGCCTGATTGAACAGGTATTGAAAGGACAGCATCAAGCTTTTTCCAACGTTGTGTTACTGTCAGCGACATTGCCGGTCGATATAAAGAGGTCGCTGCTCGGTGCTTACAATGGCGGCATATTGAGTGATGCCTACCCTTTAGTAACCCACGTAGATCATGAGGGTGAAACGTCTGCTTTTGCTTTAGACGAGGCTCCTGCTGTCAAAGAAATTAAAAATGAAGTCTGGATTAGCCCTGACCAATTGCCCGGTGCCGACCAATGTCAGCAGCTAGTTCGTTGGGCTGAATCAGGCGTTAGAGCGTCAAGTTTAATCTTGATGCATCTTGCAGGGTGTAAGTCCCTGTCGGGAAAGGTTTAACCAGCCACCCGTATCGAGTGTTGCGCTTGTGGCGGAGGATCACAGAATC
>PIVM01001123.1 GCA_003353945.1 Gammaproteobacteria bacterium | reverse complement strand
AGTTTCTTCGTTGACAACGGCGGCTTGGCTGAGTTCGATTTTGCCGCCCTCATTGGTGTAGCCGCCGGCGGTGGACGTTTCTTCGTTGACAACGGCGGCTTGGCTGATTTCGGTTTTGCCGCCCTCGAGCGATTGCGCGGACTCGACCTGCTGCATGCCCGATAAGCAGGCGCTGCCGCTGAAGCTGGGGGTCGATGACTGGTTGATCTCGATCAGATCCAGGCGCGAGTTGGGTCGGCCTCCGTAAATGCGCAGGGTGTGTGTGCCTGCAACAAGGGTTATCGATGGGAACGTAGCCCAACCCCAGCCTGTGTTTCCCACCACGTAGTACCCTTGAAGCGTAGATCCGCCGTCAAATCTGTAGTAAAACGAGCCGGTTCCGGTGCTGCTATACGGATTCGAGACTATCCAGTGCATCGTGTAGGCGCCGGTATTGCTTATGGTAAAGGTGTAATCTGCATAGCCGGTCACCCAATCACCGCCGCTGATATAACCGCAACTCCCCGCGCTACCACTTGACATGTTCACTAACGTACC
>PIVM01000389.1 GCA_003353945.1 Gammaproteobacteria bacterium | reverse complement strand
CAGTAGTGATGGTGATGACTCACCATCCAGTGAAAACGGAAGTGAATTCTCACCTAGAGGCTGTAACAGTAAGAACGAAAATAGTCCACTTCGTCGGAGTACTCGAGCAAAGCGCCAGTATGATCCCAGCAATGTGCCCTCTGGCACATTGGAAATGAGAAGGTTGGATGAACAGATAGAGAACGATTCAGACACCTCCGGAAACGATGAACTAGAAAATGTTAGAAGCAGATCGTCTAGTGAACGAATCGAAAACGGCTTAAACGCACTAGATAGCAAACACGAGCTTGCTGATATAAGTTTATCGTCCATTGGTCTTTGTATGGCATTGGCTTCTAACGAGACCAGTCACCCCACCTCCTGGAAACAAGCTTTAAGCATACCTGAGTGGCATGCAGCCATGGAACGGGAGGTGCACGAAATTCAGTGCAAAGAGGCTTGGGAGTTGATACCCCGCCCTGAGAACGTAAAAGTATTGCCAGGAATTTGGAACTTTAGGGTAAAAAGGGACGAAAATGGTAACACGGTGAAATACAAAGCAAGGTGGTGTGTAGATGGATCCAGGGAGGGATTCATACGTCCACCAGAAAATATATTTTCGCCGGTGGCAGAACTGTCTACCGTGAGGATGTTGTTGGCAATCGCCGCAAAGCAAGGGCAGCCAGTATTGCAAGCGGATTTCCCTAACGCTTACGTAAATGCCGATATTGGAGAGGAAGTATTCGTGTGCCAGCCCAAGGGCTTTGAAAAGAAAGGTAAGCACGAGTACGTTTGTAAGTTGAGAAAAGCGTTGTACGGATGTCCGATTAGTGGGCGGCGTTGGAATCAAACATTGACTAAGGCGATAGAGTCAATTGGGTTTGCACAGTCTACAATAGACCATTGTTTGTTTTATAGGGAGAAAAACAGAGTCAAGGACATGATGGTGATTTACGTAGACGACGTACTGGTAACCAGCACTGGCGGTGAGAACGGCGCAAGCCAAGCGTTGAAAGAACTTGGTAAACTTTTCGAATTAAAAATGTTAGGAAAAGCTCGACACATCCTGGGAATCGGAATCCATCAGGGAGAAAAAGGAATCTTCTTAGAGCAAAGTTCATACGCAAAAGCAGTGTTGGAGGAGGCAGACTACATAAATGCAAAGACTAGAAGTACGCCCTGGGATGGGCACCTAGTCGAAGATGAAAATGAGTTAAGTCAGGATGGGATAGTAGCGTTCAGGCATGTACTGGGGCAACTAGCTTACCTGGCGAACGGGACCAGACCTGACCTCGCATGGGCAGTGTCAAGGCTGGCGTCGAAAATATCCTCCCCCACGGTAGGTGCCTGGAATCGCGTTAAACGGATATTAAGATACCTGAACGGTACGAAGGAAATGGGATTACATTACAAGGCTGGCAACGAACCATTGATGATGGAGACGTTTGTGGATTCATCGTTTGCTGTGGACAAGCGAAGGGGAAGGAGTGTGACCGGGTTTGTAACCTACCTAAATGGCGGAGCCATTAATTGGAAGAGTAGGTTGCAAGACACCGTTGCAGACTCTCCGAATGCCGCTGAGTATATCGCCTTGTATGAGTCTGCGAAGGAGACAATGAGTTTAAAATACCTTTTGGAACAAACGGGCGAACAAATTAACGACGAGTGCGTTATTTATGAAGACAATAACGGTGCCCGAAGATTAGCGATGGGTGGTATGGGACAGAAAAAATGTCGACATCTAGAAGTTAAGTACCATTACACGCAAGAGCTATGTAGATCCAAACAGATCAAGGTGGAACAGGTGGCAACTAACGAGCAGCAGGCGGACCTACTTACCAAAGGGAGTCACCCAAGTAAGTTGTATTTGTTCTTACGACATAAGTTAGGAGTTATGAATCACGCATGAAATGCATGGTTCATGGGGGTGGTGTTGCGGAGCCAATATTTTGGTGACTTAATGATGCGGAGCCGACACTTTGGCGACTTGGTGTTAAGACACCAGCAAGTTGATGATCCAGTGTTGAGAGTGAATAAATAGCAACAGTAACATACATTAGAACAGGAACATAAGATTAGAACAGGAACATGAAATAAGAATAGGAACATAGATTAGAATAGGAACATAGCGCGTAACTAGTGAATATAATCACTCTTCAATTCGTCAAAGCCAGGGACGGTATTACTCGTAAGTTCGTCGAAGGTACGACGAAGGTTACAGGGAGGATTGC
>PIVM01001122.1 GCA_003353945.1 Gammaproteobacteria bacterium | reverse complement strand
CAATAAATCACCGGTCGATTCCCTGAATACGTAAATATCGGTATTGCGTAAATCATCTTCGGCGATCACTTTCAGCAGGCCTTGATGGTAGTCATTAATCACATCATCGAGCAGGCGTAAAATATCGGGCTGGCCTTCGGGCGCTACCCCATCTTCTTGCCCGGAAGCATAATAGACGCCTTGATAATACGGTTTTTCTGCCGCATCCAATGTGCTTTTTGCTATTTTACTATTATCACTCGCCGTAACATCGACCTTAAAGTCGCGAGTTTCTTCTTCAGTACACGCATCGCTACGATCAACTAATCGTTCTGCCTCTTGCTCACCTTCTGTCGCCGGTGTTATACACACAAACTGACCAATCTTTGTGATATCTTCCTTGCCATCGCCATCGAAGTCATAATTTTGCTGAATAATCCTATGGTCATGATCCGTTGGATCATCCACTCGATATTCGGTAGGGTCTGTGGTGCTGACTGTAATTTCCTTGGTCCAGCCTGCGGCAGCCCACTCACCCTGGGTTGCAGAGTCAAGCACA
>PIVM01000038.1 GCA_003353945.1 Gammaproteobacteria bacterium | reverse complement strand
CTTTTCCTCTCTTACTACTACAAATACGCTATGTTATGACTCTCAGATACTCATTTAGCCATTATGTAAATGTATGAGTTGCACTGCTTTTGCTGAATTTATTTATGAGTGGGCGCTTAGAATAAATAGAGGCAAATAATCACAGGCCTTCTCCAATTTTCTTGCTTCACTTAGTAATCGAGCCGCCTCGATTTTACTGAGCCAGCGATCTTTTGGCTTTGATTTTTCTGGTTTCCAAACAGACGGGAAGGAATTGATAAGGTTATCGTTATGGGCATAACGAATCGCTGCCTGTAATTGCTCAAGTTCACGCCTGACAGTCTCATCAGAAAGTACTCTCTCTGTTTTATATTCACCTGCCCTTTGCCAGCATATGAATTCCTTTTTTCGATACTCCAGATACGCCACACATTTTGATTTTCTAATATCTGCTAAAAGGCTATCTCCCCAAAATGGTAATAGCCGCTCAAAGCACTTAAGCGCAGTTGCTGGACTGGCAAGAGTTGGAAGGTGCTCTTGCGTGTAATAGGCGATAATTTCACCTAATGTAATTTCTTGCTCGGATGTTTTAATACCTTCTCGCTGGATGATAATTTCTGCAAGTTTCTTTTCTGCATCCTCACGGCAGCTAAACCCAGTTGCGTGCCGCTTAGGTTTTCCTCGGATATATTCTCCGACCTCAAAGCATTGACGCTCTTTTCTGTACCATACTCTAACCCCCTTATTCTTCCGTGGCACGAACTTTCCTCTAAAAATATTAAAAGATATTTTTTTTGTACCCTAATATGATTTTTGGATAAAGATATAAATGGCAAACGTCCACTACTACACAAGTCTCTAATTTTAGCTGTCTTGCATTGCAAAAATGCAGCCACCTCCTTGGGTGTACAAATATCTGGTAAATCATCCAAATTCATTATTCATTCCCTCCTGACAGACAACTATTCAGTAGCCTGCTAACATAAATCATACTCATCAGCAGCAGAGGGGTACGGCCCCTCACGGTGCAATACCTTGACCTCCACACCATTATCATCAACAGGTTTAATTCGCATCCCGAAACCATTCGTCGGATTAATAAACAAGGTGGCTCCTTTTGAATGCCTTACCGACATACCCTCCTCTAGCTCCATCATAGCTTCAAATATGGCTTGGCGCAGTTGAACCATAGACCATTCTCCGTTGATTTTTATCTGCATATTAGAACACCCTAAAGTTATAAACATATTTCCATAATCTACCTACGATTGTACCCATGGAAAACTTAAAGAACCTTTAACAACACTGCGAGGCGTTGGCGAGGCAGGGCTTTTGCTACATCTGGATAATGGAAGTTATTAAATGACGATTATGTGAGTGCCCAATGTTTACAACAGCCCATATTATCCATCCCCGCCTTATCAGGCTGCGTGATGCTCCTGCTTATATGGGTATGGATCGAAATAAATTTAATAAGGACGTGCGCCCATTTATCACAGAGATTCCACTCGGCAAACAGGCCATTGCCTTTGATGTGCTTGAAATCAATGAATGGATAGACGATTATATCTCTCGCAATGGGTGTCGTCCTAAAGCCTCAAAACTGGAGGACGACTTATGTCAAAACAACAAAATACGATGCCCGGATTACGCCTTAGAGGCGAAGTCTGGTACATCCAAAAACGTTGTAAATACGCCGAAGGCGGGTGGCTCCGTGAAAGCACGGGAAAAACTAGCCGCTCTGAGGCAGAAGATTACCTGATACGAAGACTGGCAGGTCTTCAGCAAGACGCAAAAAGAACCGATGAAGGGGTTTATTTATTTGAGGAAGCAGCACTACGCTACCTCGAAGACATAGCCCATAAATCATCGGCAAAAGCTGCGGCCTTTCACATCGACCAGTTGCTACCCTATATCGGGGATTTGCCACTGGAAAAGATACATGACGGGACGCTGAGGGCTTTTATTCAGCATGAGACTGATCGCGGCATTTCTCCAAAGTCAGTCAATAACATACTGATTATCGTATCAGCTATTCTCAACCGTGCTGCGCGTGTCTGGCGGCATGAAAATGGAAACCCTTGGCTGCGCCATGCGCCACCAAGGCTAACGCGCCTATCAGTCAAGGGGAAACAGGCAAAGCCTTACCCCTTGTCGTGGGTTGAGCAAGACAGGCTGTTTAACACCCTGCCCGCTCATTTGGCTGAATCTGCGCTCTATACAGTGAACACTGGCTGTCGTGAGCAAGAAGTCTGTCAATTGCGCTGGGATTGGGAGGCCCACATTGCTGAACTGGATACATCGGTCTTTGTTCTCCCTGAGACACTGACCAAAACAGGTGTAGAGCGCATTGTAGTGCTTAATAGTGTTGCAAAGCGTGTTGTTGATGCGCAACGTGGTAAACACCCTGAAAGGGTCTTTACGTACAGAGGACGACCTGTTTCGCATCTGCACAGCAATGGATGGAGAAGTGCTTGGCGCAGAGCTGAATTGCCTGCACATGAAGGCGTGCTTAAAGGTGTGCATAATCTCAGGCATACCTTTGGTCGCCGCCTACGCGCAGCATGCGTTCCTTTGGAGACACGAAAATCATTACTGGGGCATTCAAATGGAGATATTACAACGCACTACTCGGCGGCAGAAATTGGTGAACTTTTAACCGCTGCGGAGAAAGTTGTAGATCGAGGAATTGCGCAAACGCCAACATTGTCTTTAATCCACAAAAACGGATTAAAAACAGCTTGTAGCCAAAACGTAGTCAAAGGGAGAAAAGCTAGCGCCCCCTAACTTGGGGGCGCTTGAATATGGTGGGCCGTGGGCGACTCGAACGCCCGACCAATTGGTTAAAAGCCAACTGCTCTACCGACTGAGCTAACGGCCCCGAAGGAGGCGCATATAGTACTGATCCAGCATAAAAACTCAAGTCTTTTAAGAACTTTTTCTGCCTAAATCGCAGTTTTGAACGCTCTTTCTTATCTGCTAGCCCTATAGATCGTTGGATCACTGACTCCAGCCTTTTCAAAACCCTCCTTTCTAAGGCGACAGCTGTCACAGCGCCCGCAGGCTTTTCCCTGGCCATCGGCCTGGTAACAGGATACGGTCATCGCATAATCCACGCCTAAATCCAGCCCCTGACGAATGATCTCAGCTTTACTGAGATTGATCAGGGGAGTACGAATAGCGATAGACCTTCCCTCAACAGCAGCTTTTGTGGCCAAATTGGCCATTTTCTCGTAGGCTTGGATATACTCTGGGCGACAGTCCGGATAGCCGGAATAATCCACCGCGTTCACACCAATAAAAATATCCTCTGCCTGCAACACCTCTGCCCAGGCCAAGGCATAGGAAAGAAACACGGTATTGCGTGCCGGTACATAGGTGATTGGAATGCCTTGGGTGGCGTGCTCAGGAACAGCAATGCTCGCATCGGTAAGTGCTGACCCACCCAAAGCGCCCAGATCCAGGGACACAACACGATGCTCTGTTGCACCCATTAGCTGCGAAAGCCGCTGGGCGGCCTTCAGCTCAGCGCAATGACGCTGACCATAATCAAAGCTCAGGGTGTAACATTGCTCCCTTTCCTTGAGAGCCATGGCTAATACCGTTGCCGAATCCAGCCCCCCTGAGACCAGTACCACTGCTTTTTTTTGTTTACTCATAAACTGCTATCTTTTTCTGTCCAATGCATTATTTACAAAACATGGTCTTTGAAATCCGCTATGGGATTATTCTCGGACAGACTCCTAGACATCATGTATGTTCTAGCGCCCACGGTCATCCTGCCAAAGCAGTTTGTGTAACTGCATTTGAAATCGAACCCCCAAACTATCCTTCAATATCCATTCTGCCAATAACACAGGATTCAGGCGATCCGTATTAGGTGACATCAATACATCCGTGACCAGATCCAATAAACCATGTGCAGAGATAACCTGCTTTGCCCAGTCATAATCATCTCTGTCGCCAATGACCAATTTTATCTGGTCCGTTGGTTTTAGATGATGAAGGTTATCCCATCGATTGTGCGCACTCTCGCCAGAGGAAGGCGTTTTAATATCCATCACAACCACAACCCTCGAATCCACTTCAGCAATGGGCAATGCACCACTGGTTTCAAGCGAGACTTCCAGATCAAGATCACACAACGCCGTCAGCAAGGGCAGGCAGTTTGCTTGCGCCAGCGGCTCACCACCGGTCACAGTCACATAACGTGCCGGGTATCGCCTAACCTGCTGGAGTATATGCTCCAGGGTCTGATTTTCACCCCCCTGAAAAGCGTAGCTTGTATCGCAGTAATCACAGCGCAGAGGACATCCGGTCAGGCGCACAAACACAGTGGGCAGACCTGCCGTTCTGGTCTCGCCCTGCAGCGAATAAAAAATTTCTGTGATTTTTAATGTTGATGACAGCATGATCGTCTTATTCAGAAGACGCTAGAGGCCTGGACATATCTAGGCATAGGAAAACTACTGAGTGAAATTCTTGGCTAAATAATCCCGCGCCAATGTGGCTGCGGAATGTCCCTTGGCACCGTAGGTGCTTATCACCTGTTGCAGCAACTGCTTGGCTTTATCTGCATTCCCCTGCAAATGATAGACCTTTGCCAGTTTGAATAGCGCGTCAGGTACTTTTCTATGATTTGGGTATTGATCAAGCTGAGCAAATGACTGGCGTGCTGCTTCCAGATCAGACTCCAGCAGATAGAGCTCTCCCAGCCAGTACAACGCATTGGGACGATATTGCCCGGTAGGATACATTTGCAAAAACGTTTCGTACGCAGCCTTTGCTTTGTCAAACTGCTGCGCCTTCACCAAGTCATAGGCTGCTTTGTAGGCAGATACCTCATCAGCACCAGCAACTTCCGTTGGCAACGTCACTGGCTGTGTTCCTGAAGACTGAGGAGGTGTTGATGCAGCACTGGCACTCATCGCTTTGCTGGGACGACTGGTCAGCTCGCTGATACGCTTATCCAAATTGAGATAATCATCCAGGCGCTGCTGTTGAAGCCTGCGTATGCTGTTCTGCTGCTCTTCAACCAAGCCCCGTAATTGCATTATTTCATCTTGCAATAATTGCAGCTGATAAAACAACTCTCCTTGAGCCGCTCGGGCTGATCGGTTTGCAATGGCGCCTGTAGAAGCAGAGGCGCCTGCAGAAGCCGATTTAGACGGGTTGTCTGAGGAAGTCACCGCACCTGCTTCAATAACCTGCACC
The DNA here is from genome assembly GCA_003353945.1 of Gammaproteobacteria bacterium. GTDB lineage: Bacteria > Pseudomonadota > Gammaproteobacteria > Pseudomonadales > PIVM01 > PIVM01. The sequence continues at coordinate 34,040 of PIVM01000038.1, read as the reverse complement.
TGCGCCATACTATTATGTGCAGACAGCAAAAGTACCAGAACAAGTAACGGGGCTCCAAATTTCACATTAATACGCCTTAAATACGCCTTATTTCAATTCAACTCGTCTATTCAGGGACCAGGATTGTTCGCTATGGCCAAGCGCTACCGGCTTTTCTTCGCCATAACTAATGGTTTCAATACGGGCACGATCGACACCTTGAATCGCCAGGTAATTTGCCACTGCCTTAGCACGACGCTCACCCAAAGCCAAGTTGTATTCTCGAGTACCACGCTCATCGGCATGACCTTCCAGTCGCACAATGCCGGTCGTGTCACGCAGACGCTGTGCCTGTGCATCGAGCGCTGCACGAGTGTCCGGCAGTAAGGCGGACTGATCAAAATTAAAATAAAAGACTGTTTTAAGCGGCTCAGCCATTGTTTCCCGGCCACCCATTGCTTCACTACTTACATCACCGCCACTGTCAGAAGCTGTGGAAACTGCGCCCTCCTGCTGTTGCTGAGCAGCATCACTGGTTGCAGACGCTGAATCATCTGTGTCAGTTGAGCTACAGGCTGCAATCATCACAGCTGCAATAGTGACAGTTAAAAGTTTGCTTAGTGACTTTGGATCCATGTTCATCAGAATAATCCCACCTGTTTCTCTTCTGTTAGTGGATTTCAAAAAGGCGACCATGCTGGCTCTCGCACGTCTCTATACTTTGATGGCAGATGAAACTTTACTCTTCCATCGATAGAAACAGCCGCCAATATGCCCTGCCCACGGCGTTGCGTGGCATACATTACCATACTTGCATTCGGTGCGATACTGGGAGATTCGTCTAAAAATGTCTTGGTTAAAACGTCGATTGTTCCTTTGGCTAAATCCTGCACAGCTATATGAAATTGCCCCTTATTCCTGTGCACAAACACGATACTTTGACCATCAGGTAAAGGCCTTCCTCTCGCGTTATAATCACCCTCGAAAGTTAATCTTTCAATCCATCCTGTAGCAAGGGTGTATTGATAAAGTTGCGGTTTGCCGCCCCGGTTAGATGTGAAAATAATGGATTTGCCATCGGGCATCCAACTCGGTTCAGTATCAATAGAAAACTTATTAGTGATGCGCGTCAGCTTTTCTGTCGCTAGGTCCATGATATAGATTTCAGGATTGCCGTCCTTGGACAACACCATCGCCATGCTTTTACCGTCGGGCGACCACGCCGGTGCACTATTTAAGCCTTTAAAATGGGTCAGTCGCTTACGCTTACCGCTAGCCAGGTGCTGTCGATAAATGGCCGGGTAGCCAGTCTCAAAGGAGACATAGGCGATTTCCTTGCCATTTGGCGCCCAGGCTGGTGATACAATCGGCTCCCTGGACTCAAGAATCAACAGCGAGCGGGCACCGTCCGCATCCGCTTTGACCAGACGGTAACTGAAATTACTGCCCGACAATTTTTTAGCTGAAATATAGAGAATATTGGTGGAAAATGCGCCTCGAATACCGGTTAGCTGCAGATAGACTTCGTCACTGATCAGGTGTGCGATATCCCTTAACTGACTGACCTGTCCACCCGTGCGCTTAAATAATAAGCGCGACTGCTTAAGTACATCAAACAATTCATATTGCACTTGTATGGGCTGATCACCTGAACCTTGCACAATTTTACCCACCAGCAGATATTCCACCCCCAAGGCTCGCCAGTCGCGGTAAAAAACCTCTTGTTGTTCATGGGGCAATCCAAGCATATCACCTCTTGAAAGAGGCTTGAATTGTCCACTGCGGTGCAGGTCTGCTGCCACAATGCCAGCAAGGTCCTCACTGATCGGACCGCTACCCTGCCAAAGAAACGGCACAACAGCAATAGAGGTGGGATTATCGACACCCTGAGTAATCTCGATGGTCAATTCTGACCAGGCCGACGTTGACCACAGACAAAAAACCGCGAACATCACGAGTAATTTTTTCACAAACGCAAATCCTCTGGCCTAAATTTTAAGCGAAAACGACGAAAATAACGTTCAAAAACCCTGCTTTCCAATTGTTTCAATTCGCTGAAATGCCCAACTTTTTTAACAGCGTTTACTGCAGAGCGATCAACAGCGGAGTTCCCGCTACCTTTGGCGATGGCTACATTAACCACCTCTCCGGTAGGAATCAACTGAATAACCAATTCCACCTCCATATTGTTACGCGCACTTGGCGGCCTACTCCATTGGCGCTCAACTGCCCGGCGAATAACCCCCAAATAGCTTTGAGCCTGCTGTTCAGCGGATTGCTCCTCCAAAAACTCTTCCTCTTCCTCCAGAGCTTGGCTTAACTGCTGTTGGGCATCCTTGTGTCTTTGCTCTTCCAACTCGCGTTGGCGACGCTCCCGCTCTTCTCTTTCCTTACGCTGACGTTCCAGTTCAGCCAAACGCTCCTGCTCTTTGCGCTTTTTCTCGGCTTTTCGTTTTATTTCTGCGGCTCGCTCCTTTTCCGCTTTGCGTTTTTCTGCCGCTTTTTTCTTGCGAGCTTCTTCAGCTTTACGTTTTTTTGCCCGTTCCTGCTGCTTTTTTTTGTTCGATTTCTTCGTCTCGCTCTTTTTCTTTGTTCTCTTTTTTGCTTTCTTCTTTTGGGGAGGTTTAGCTTTGAGTTGAACCAATTTTGCTTTGACGACTGTTCTTTCCGGTGGTTTAAGTCGAATAGTCGGTGCTGTCTGCCAACTCCAGGTCAACACCACCAACAACATGCCATGCAAAAACAGTGTTACCAGTGCGGGGATAAGAAAATGCGTCGTCCTATTCACGATTTACGCTGTATGCCTTGTTTATTGTGGACTTTCGGTGACCAAACCCACATCGGGCACACCCACAGCCTGCAAATCTGTCATTAATGCCACCACAACGCCATAGCTGATATTCTTGTCTCCCCACACCAATACCGGTGTCTGTGGTTTAGCGCGCATGATTTTTGCAATCCGGTCCTTAATCACGTCAATAGGCACTGGCTTTTCAGGTTCACCCCCAACGTTAATATAATAGCTGCCGTCAGCTTTTACCGACACGATCACCGGTTCGTCGTCTTTATTATCAATCGGTTGCGAAGGCGCCTGGGGCAATTCCACTTTCACACCCTGCATCAGCAAAGGCGCGGTAACCATAAATATCACGAGTAGCACCAGCATGACGTCAATATAGGGAACGACGTTGATTTCCGATGCCAGCTTGCGTTTGCTGCGTCTAGCCATGGCTATCGATCCACATCATGACTTATGTGAGGCAGCATGCGCCTGACGATGCAGGATGCTGGAGAATTCATCAGAAAAGGTTTCGTACCGATTCATTAAAGCATCTGCCCGTGACACAAAACGGTTGTAGGCAATGACTGCGGGAATAGCGGCAAACAGGCCCATTGCGGTAGCAACCAGCGCTTCGGAAATCCCCGGCGCCACGGTGGCCAGCGTTGCCTGTTGTGCATTGGCCAAACCTCGAAAGGAATTCATGATTCCCCAAACCGTACCAAACAGACCGACATATGGACTGGTAGAACCCACAGTGGCAAGATAGTTCAAACAGGCATGCAAACTTTCTTCCTCTCGCGACAATGCGACCCGCATGGCACGCTCAGAGCCTTCCATAACAGCGTCAGAGTCAGCACCTACTTGCTGACGCAAACGCGAAAACTCTTTGAATCCTGCACGAAAAATGCCTTCGACACCAAAAAAAGAGTCCGCATTCTCTCCTTTGACATTACCTTTACGAAACAACTGGCTCAGATCAATACCTGACCAAAATTCACTCTCAAAACTCTCTAGTGCCTTCTTTGCAAATCGGAAGTACAGCATACGTTGCACAATCATGCCCCAGGAAACCAGCGAAGCAATAAATAGCATCAGCATTACGAGCTGAACCACCAGGCTGGCTTCGGTAACAAGACTCCATAGTGAAAGCTGCTCGTTCACTCACACTCTCCTCTGTTTTTTTGCTTAATCTCGATCATAGTCAATATTCCTGTGTGCTAACGGCATTTTATCACCACGTTCTTTCACCACGTTCTTTCACCACGTAGTGTAGCCAATATCGGCTGTGGAATTGCTGTCGGTTTCACAGTTTGTTTATCAACGCAGGCAATTTTAATATCGGCCCGACAAAATATGTCACCTTCACAATAAACCGTCTGCTCAAAGAGAATATACGTCCTGCCCAATTTCACCACATTTGCGGTGACAAGCAGCTCATCATCCAAACGCGCGGGAGTTTTATAGTCTGCTTTTAGCGAATGCACAACAAACATCAGCTCACGATCAAAAATAAACTGTTTATCAAAGCCCAGAGAACGCAACAATTCAGTTCGCGCTCGCTCCATAAACTTTAAATAATTAACGTAATAGACGATACCACCGGCGTCGGTATCTTCGATATAGACTCTAACCGGCCATTGAAATTTCCTAATCAAGCACACGCTCCGCTATTGATCATCAAGTAGTGACGACTGTTGGCTTTGAGCACCTCTTTGATTGGGCAAACCAAAATGCTGATAGGCACTATTGGTAACCACTCTGCCACGCGGCGTGCGCATCATATATCCTTGCTGGATTAGATAAGGCTCCAGCACATCTTCAATGGTACCGCGCTCTTCACTGATGGCAGCCGCCAGACTGTCAACGCCAACCGGGCCACCGTCAAACTTTTCAATCATCGTCAGCAATAATCGCCGATCCATATGATCAAAACCCTTTTCGTCCACGCTGAGCATCTGCAGAGCCTTATCAGCAACAGTCAAAGATACCCTGCCATCGGCCTTCACTTCAGCATAATCGCGTACACGCCTGAGCAAACGATTGGCAATACGTGGCGTGCCTCGCGAGCGTCGGGCAATTTCTGTCGCCCCAGCATGTTCTGTTGGGATACCCAAAATATCTGCGGATCGACTGATGATATGGGTAAGATCTTCGACATTGTAAAATTCAAGTCGTTGCACGATACCGAAGCGATCCCGCAGAGGGGACGTCAACAGACCTGCACGCGTGGTGGCTCCTACTAACGTAAAGGGTGGCAAATCCAGCTTGATGGAGCGAGCGGCCGGCCCTTCACCAATCATGATGTCAAGTTGGTAGTCCTCCATAGCGGGATAGAGAATTTCTTCGATATAGGGGCTGAGCCGATGTATCTCATCAATAAACAGCACATCCCCCGGTTCGAGGTTGGTCATCAATGCGGCCAGATCGCCGGCTTTTTCCAAAACAGGCCCGGAGGTCGATTTCAGGGTTACGCCCATTTCGTTGGCAATAATATTGGCCAAGGTTGTTTTGCCAAGACCGGGTGGACCAAAGATCAGCGTATGATCGAGCGCCTCCTGCCTGCCTTGAGCAGCTTGAATAAAGATCTCCATCTGTTCGCGCACTACGGATTGACCGATATAGTCCTGCAGGGTTCCCGGACGGACGGCTCGATCCAAGCGGTCATCGCCTTTGTCTGCGGCGGATATGATGCGATCAGTTTCAATCATCAAACTCAACCTTTTTGAGCATTTAGGCACCACCTAGTTTGTACAGCACTGCTCACTTAACTCGTTTCAAACCGGTATCATGCTTTTTAGAGCAGACCGGATAAGTTCTTCACTGCTTGCTATGCTGTCATTATATACAGCATTGATCGCTTTGCTAGCTTCCTGCGGTTTATATCCAAGTGCAACCAGGGCGCTGTGAGCATCAGACAATAATGCATTGTTACTGTGAGCACTAACCACCTGCGATTTCCCGATATCAACAAACTCACCCTCCGGTTGCCAGTCCTTTAGTTTATCGCGCATTTCAACAATCAGTCGCTCTGCGGTTTTTTTCCCAACACCCGGCAGTTTCACTAATGCTGCCGTATCATTGTTATGTACGCAATTGACAAACTCTACTGCGTTCATGCCCGACAATATCGCTAACGCCATTTTTGGGCCAACCCCATTAATTCTAATAAGCGTGCGAAACAGCAAACGTTCATCCTTATCAGAAAATCCGTACAATAATTGAGCATCCTCACGCACAACAAAGTGAGTGTGCAGTACCACCGTCTCGCCCAACTCGGGTAATTGATAAAACGTACTCATGGGCGCCTGTATTTCATAGCCGACACCACCGATGTCTACCAGTAATTCAGGTGCCTGTTTTTCTATCAATCTCCCCTCAATGCGACCAATCATTGTTTGTTTTTTCCTTAGCGGCGAAGCCGGCCACGGCGCACCGCGCTGGCACCGGCCATTTTAATGAGGCTTTGCTGGGTATGACCGTGACACATCGCAGCGGCTAGCGCATCCGCCGCATCTTCCGAGGGCAGATCGGATAAACTCAACAGGGTTCGAACCATATGTTGCACCTGCGACTTATCCGCTGCCCCATTACCGACAACGGACTGCTTGATCTGACGCGCAGAATATTCTGATACCGGTAAATCCTGATTGACTCCCGCTACGATGGCAGCGCCCCGCGCCTGACCCAGCTTGAGTGCCGAACCCGGATTTTTGGCCATAAATACCTGTTCAATCGCCATTTCCTGAGGACAGTGGACTTCTATTATCTCTGTAATACCATCAAAGATTTTTTTTAGTCTTTCGGGAAAGGGCGCATCTCCCAAACGGATACAACCACTGGTGATATACTCATAACGCGAGCCAAGCATATTAATCACACCAAAGCCTGTCAGCCTGGATCCAGGATCAATACCTAAAATTAGCGCCATATACTCCGCTCTGAATAAGGGGGTCAGATTCGCCTTAACGAATTCCACAGAGCAATCTGCCATCACTCATAGGTCCTACCAGACCTCCGGCGAGATTAACTCAAGTCACGAACGCTTATTATGCGGATTTCAACGGGAATTGCGACTACCAAAAAGGCTGAAATGTTATCTAATGCGAGATGCACCCATTTACCTGAGCGGTAAATGGGCGTGTGGAAAACTGTGATCCGCCAGACTTTCGCCTGGCAGATTTTCTAGCCCAGTTGCTCCAGCACCTCTATAGGAATATCGGCGTTAGTATACACATTCTGCACATCATCCAGATCCTCCAGCATATCTACCAATCCAATGACTTTTTCAGCGCCGCTTTTATCCTGGCTCACTGTGGTAGATGCGATCATTGTTACTTCACCATCTTCAGGTTCTAATGATGCAGCTACCAATGCTTCCTTGACCTCTGCAAAATCTTCCCATGGCGTCAGCACATCAATCGATCCATCATCGTTAGTGACGACATCCTCAGCACCCGATTCCAGCGCCGCCTCCATGATCTGCTCCTCATCAGCACCCGGTGCATAACTGATTTGCCCTTTGCGAGTAAACAGATAGGCGACGGAACCGTCTGTGCCCAAATTTCCTCCGCGCTTGCTAAAGGCATGTCGCACTTCAGCAACTGTGCGGTTGCGATTGTCGGTCATCACTTCAACCAAGACGGCAACACCTCCGGGTGCATAGCCCTCATAGGTCAATTCTTCCATGGTATCGCCTTCGCCGGTGCCAGCCCCACGCTGAATGGCTCGACCGATAGTGTCGCGCGTCATATTCGAGCCAAGCGCCTTATCCACTGCGGCACGCAAGCGAGGATTATCCTCCGGCAAAGGCCCACCCTGCTTTGCAGCAACAACGATTTCTCGAATCAGTTTGGTAAAAATTTTGCCACGCTTGGCATCTTGCGCAGCCTTACGGTGTTTAATGTTTGCCCATTTGCTGTGTCCAGCCATCAATACTCTCCCAATATACCCAGGAATTCAGATGTTTTTTTCTTACGCTTCACCCGGCTGCTTGCGCAAATTTATATTCAACTCTCGCAAATGCTGTTGGGTGACAATGCCCGGCGCATCGGTCATCACGCAATGTGCCGACTGTGTTTTAGGAAAAGCAATGACTTCACGAATTGAATCAGCGCCAGTCATTAACATGACTAACCGATCTAGACCAAAGGCCAAACCACCATGAGGCGGACAACCGAATTTTAATGCATCCAGCAGAAAACCAAATTTTTCTCGCGCCCGATCCTCATCAATACCCAATATTCTGAACACCGTGTTTTGCAGAGCTTGATCATGGATACGAATGGAGCCACCACCCAGTTCAGTACCGTTCAACACCATGTCATAGGCGATAGACAATGCTTCACCCGGATTATCCCGAAGTTCTTCTGCACTACAGGATGGTGATGTGAAGGGGTGATGCAATGGCGTCCAGTTTCCTTTGCCATCATCCTCAAACATGGGGAAGTCCACTACCCAAAGCGGTGCCCACTGACAGGTAAACAAGTTCAGGTCTTCGCCCACTTTGACGCGCAACGCGCCGATCGCTTCGTTAACGATTTTCTCTTTGTCGGCTCCAAAGAAAATAATATCACCATCTTCGGCATTGAGCCGCTGCATCAACTGCTCAATCACCTGCTCGTTCATAAATTTCAGTATCGGTGACTGCAATCCTTCCGCGCCTGCTGCTATATCATTGACCTTAATCCAAGCCAAACCTCGGGCACCGTAAATACTAATATACTTGGTATAGTCATCAATTTCCTTGCGGCTGAGTTTCGCTCCACCGCTGACCTTTAACGCGACAACCCGCCCTTTCGGATCATTCGCAGGTCCATTAAACACTTTAAACTCGACCTGGCGCATCAAGTCATCAATGTCTACCAGTTCAAGCGGTATACGCAGATCCGGGCGATCACTGCCGTAGCGCGACATGGCTTCGTGATAAGTCATTCGTGGCAACGGCGGCAGTTCAACGTCAAGCACATTTTGAAACAACTGGCGAATCATGTTTTCCGTAATCGACATAATCTGATCATTGCTGAGAAAAGACGCTTCGATATCGATCTGAGTGAATTCCGGTTGTCGGTCCGCTCTCAGGTCTTCGTCACGAAAACACCTGGCAATCTGATAGTATCGATCCATGCCGGATACCATCAGCAACTGCTTGAACAATTGCGGCGACTGGGGCAGCGCAAAGAATTTTCCGCCATGTGTACGGCTCGGCACCAGATAGTCTCTGGCACCCTCCGGTGTTTCCCGTGTCAGAATCGGCGTTTCGATATCCAGAAAACCGTTCTCATCCAGGAAATGACGAATTTCTGAAGTAATACGCGAGCGTAAACGAAGTTTGCTAATCATCTCGGGGCGACGCAAATCCACATAACGATAACGAAGTCTGACTTCCTCACCCACTTCGGTGTGCTCATCAAGCTGAAATGGCGGTGTTTCCGCCTGGTTTAACACTTCCAGTTCCTTACCCAACACTTCTATTTCGCCTGTCACCATCTCAGGATTGATGGTGCCTTCAGTTCGAGCCCGCACTCTGCCGACGACCCTGATCACGTATTCACCACGAACGCGATCGGCTCGTTGAAAATGCTCTTCAGTATCCGGATCAAAAACAACCTGCACAATACCTTCACGGTCACGAAGATCGAGAAAGATCACACCTCCGTGATCCCGACGACGATGAATCCAACCATACAGTGTTACGGTCTGGTCTATATATGAGGTATCTAAAGCACCACAGTACTGCGTGCGCATGTCTGATATTTCCTATGACTAATATTGTTTGCAGAAGGATCTTTTGCCCCTCAATAGAGGGGGCACAGGGACTTACACTGCAGCGCAACCACCACAACCTCCACCCTCGCTGGCAGGACAGGAAGAGCCTTCAGGCTTGTCACCAGCAATATTTTTCTTTTCCCCGGATTTAAAATCCGTTTCATACCAACCACCGCCTTTCAATCGAAAAGCAGAGGCAGATATCTTTTTCTTTAATGCAGGCTCTTCACAGGCCGGACAATCGAGCAAAGGATCTTCGCTCATCTTCTGCAGCGCTTCCAGCTCATGCTGGCATGACTGGCACTGATACTCATAGATCGGCATAACCAATACCTCAACAAAAAACGTCTGTCGGATGATTCAACAACCGCCACCAATAACACATTTTACTAGAACGGCGGCTCACCGGCTGATCAAGGACCGCGCATTATACCCCAATTTTTCCAAAGGTGCGATTTCCAGATTAACAATGGAACCAGATACAAAATAACAGCGCACTCCCCTTTCAAAGTCTTCAAAATGAGCGGCAAAATGCCTGTAATAATGCATCCCATGTAGAAAACAGCACATAAAACTGCAAAAAATCGCTTTTTTTAAGGGTTTTTTTGTTGCTCAGTGCCATTTAGTGCTATAAATATAGGCAAACCTTTCACCAGAAGCGCTATTTAGTACTGTAATTAAAGGTTTTTCCGCACCCTTTTGGGTATCTGCACATAACAATGATCGAAGGAAATCTTATGGCCGCCCGCAAAACCCCCGCTAAAGCCAAGAAAGCCCCAGCCAAAAAAGCAGCTGCAAAAAAAGCTCCCGCTAAAAAAACAGCTGCTGCAAAGGCTCCCGCTAAAAAAGCTGCAACTGCAGTCAAGGAGCGTTTCAATAAAACTCAAATGCTGACTGAAATCGCCGACAACACCGAACTGTCTAAAAAACAGGTTGGAGCTGTTCTCGAAGAACTGTCAACATTAGTTGAACGTCATATTAAGAAGCGTGCATGTGGTGAGTTCGTGCTGCCCGGCCTGATGAAAATCAGCACCGTGCGCAAGCCAGCAAAAAAAGCACGCAAGGGTATCAACCCTTTTACCGGTGAAGAAACCATGTTCAAGGCAAAGCCAGCCAGTACCGTGGTAAAAATTCGCCCACTGAAAAAGATGAAAGAAATGGTCGAATAACCACACTCTATCTTCTGTCTTTACACAGCCCGACGATCGACAAATCGTCGGGCTGTTTCTTTAATCCACTATATTTATAGCGCTACTGAACAAACACTCTTTGACTTCAAGCTCAACTCACCCAGCTTCTTCATTCAGCGGGATGAGCAGCCCAGCAAACTGTACAGCCTATCAACGCCAACTTCGCCGTCAGTTTTTCAAGCCTCATCAGCATCGTTTTTTCAGTATAGGGAGTTGCAGACACCACACCCCAGACAGGCTGAGGCCAACACGGATCATCACGATATCGCACAATATGGTGCACATGTAACTGTGACACGACATTGCCAAGGGCAGCCACATTCATCTTGTCTGCCTGAAAGTGCTCATAGAGTAATGCTGACAATGTATTGGATTCTATCATCAGCTGACGTTGATCCTGTTCGTTCAATTGGAAGACTTCTGTGATGTCTTCACGCTGGGGTACCAAAATGAACCAGGGGTAATGTGCGTCTAGATTCAGTAATAAAGAACTCAGTGGGAAATGGCCGATTAAGACGCAATCCCGTTCAAGCTGAAAATGTATCTTAAACATGAGTCACCCACCTCTTCTTCACTAGTCAAAATCAGGCCAAGGGCAATCCCCAATACCTGCAGTCCATAAACTCCTTAGCAATACACTGTACCCTGTCAGCGAACAATCGTAAAATACCGCTTCTTTTAACCAACATTCAGTTTTAGAACCGGACTCAACCCTATGCGTGCAAGCAAATACCTGATCGCCACTTTAAAAGAAACCCCGGCCGATGCAGAAGTTATCAGCCACCAGCTCATGTTACGCGCCGGTCTGATTCGAAAACTGGCATCAGGCCTTTATACCTGGCTACCCATGGGCCTGCGCGTATTACGCCGTGTAGAATCTATCATTCGCGAGGAAATGAATGCCAGCGACGCACAGGAAGTTCTCATGCCCGTGGTACAACCCGGCGAATTATGGGAAGAATCCGAACGTTGGCAGCAATACGGCCCGGAGCTGTTACGAATCAAGGATCGCCATGACAGATCTTTTTGCCTGGGCCCCACCCATGAAGAGGTCATTACTGATCTGATCCGCAATGAAGTTAAAAGCTATAAACAACTGCCCGCCAATTTTTATCAGATCCAAACCAAGTTTCGTGATGAAATACGCCCACGCTTCGGCATTATGCGATCACGTGAATTTCTGATGAAGGACGCCTATTCCTTTCATCTCAGCCAGTCTTGTTTGCAACAAACTTACGACCTCATGCACGAAACCTATTCACGTATTTTTACACGTATCGGCTTGGATTTTAGAGCCGTTATCGCAGACACAGGCTCTATTGGCGGCAGCGGCTCACATGAATTCCACGTTTTAGCCGATTCCGGGGAAGATGATATTGCCTTCAGTGACAGCAGCGGGTTTGCCGCCAATGTGGAAATGGCTGCAGCCATAGCACCTGAGGGTGAACGCAGCCCCCCCACAGAACAGTTACAAGAGGTAGCCACGCCTGAGCAACGCAGCATTGAGGAAGTCAGTACCTTTTTAGGCGTAAACGCATCACAGACTTTAAAAACCCTGATTGTTTGGGGCTGTCATGACGAGGAGCATGAAGAAGGGCAAACACCTCCACTGGTAGCGCTGATATTGCGTGGCGATCATCAGTTAAACGAAGTCAAGGCAGAAAAACTGCCTGACGTCCATTCTCCACTGCAATTTGCCACGGATGAACAAATCAGCGCCGCCATCGGCTGCAAAGTCGGCTCAATCGGTCCAGTTGGGCTCAACAACATCAAAGTCATCGCCGACCACAGCGCCATCGCTGTATCTGATTTTGTCTGTGGCGCTAATAAGGACGGCTATCACCTGACCGGTGTTAACTGGGAGCGCGATGCGCATTTTGATATTAATACCGATATCCGCAATGTGCTCGAAGGCGATCCCAGCCCTGACGGCCAGGGCAAGCTGATGATCAAGCGCGGTATTGAAGTCGGCCATATTTTCCAGCTCGGCGACAAGTACAGCAAATCCATGAATGCGACCGTACTCAATGAAAAACAACAAAGCCAAATTATGACCATGGGCTGTTACGGTATAGGCGTGTCTCGTGTCGTGGCTGCCACTATAGAGCAAAATCATGATGAAAAAGGCATTATTTGGCCGGCAGCCATTGCACCTTTTCAACTCGCCATTGTGCCCATCAATCAGCACAAATCCGAAGCTGTGAAAAACACCTGTGAAAAACTCTACCAAGCCTTCACTGATCAAGGCATAGAGGTACTTTGGATGGATGAGGAAAAAGCGCGCCTCGGTGTCATGCTTGCAGATATCGAGCTGATTGGCATTCCTCATCGTCTCGTTATCGGCGATCGAGGCTTACAAGCAGGCACTGTGGAATATAAAAACCGCAGAGAAGACGAGAATGAACAGATCTCAATCGATGCAGTAGAGGCGTTTATTTCCAAAAAGTTGCTTTACTAATCTGCAGCGCCCTCACCGGAACGCCACCCCCCTACCCTCTCCCAGGGATTGGGTAGGGGGGAAAACGGCTATTTTTTGCTAAACTTGGCTACCATAACATCGTGCAAATTGCTGGTTAAATCGAAATATGACGAAACGAAATAACAGTTTATCTTCGATTTTTATGCTTTTTCTAGCATTGCTCGGCTCTTCAACCCTACTGCAAGCAGCCGAAGTTAACACATTTGACCCAGAACTAAGATTATTTCTTAAAGATACCATCAATCAATCGGACAGTTTTAAAGACCGCTTTGATGCAGAGGTGTGGCTAATCGATATGTCACAGCGATTGCGACCCTTTATTAAAAACCCAAAAAAACGGCTGGATATACTCAAATCCGTACATCGTGAAGCATCGATTGCAAAACTGAAACCTGACCTGGTTCTTGCCTTGATTCAAATCGAAAGCCGATTCGACCAATATGCTGTCTCACGAGCAGGCGCCCAAGGTTTAATGCAAGTTATGCCCTTTTGGAAAAATGAAATTGGGCGTCCCAATGATAATCTAACTGACGTTGATACCAATCTTCGCTACGGTTGTCGTATTCTGCAATATTATTTGCAAAAAGAAGAGGGACGCCTGGCACCCGCATTAGCCCGCTATAACGGCAGTTACGGAAAAACCGTTTATCCAGAAAAAGTCATGACTACTTGGCAGCGCCGCTGGTATGCGGGTGACTTGTAAACCTTAACACTTACGCAGTAACGCTAGATAAAATCCTTTCATGGTCTCTGTTGGCAGGACTCTAACGGTCTTATCAACGGAGGGATGATAGCGTTTCTTGCGCCAGAACAGTCTACCCGGTCGAAAGTTACTTAGCTGAAGATCAATGGGTTCTACCGTTAAATTGCCAGAAAATTTCTTTAGCAGATGACTGACAACCTCTTCATTCTCCTCCGGTGCAAAAGAACAGGTGCTATATAAAACGTAACCACCCGATTTCACACTCTGTATTGCGGAGTACAACAGCTGCTTTTGCTTGCGCTGAACTTCCTTGATCTTACGCTCACTCCAATACTTAAAGCTGTCGGGACTCTCACTGTGAAAACGTGATTCAGACGAACAAGGCGCATCCAACAACACACGATCGAACCTATCTGGACATTGACGACCAACCACCCGCCCATCCTTTAAATAGCAATCAACAAGTGATGCCTGATAGTGTTTGATGTTATTTTTCAGCTTGAAGAAACGTTTTTTAACAGCTTCAACAGCGGCGATACGCCCCTGATTTTGCATCATGGCAGCCATCATAAGCGTCTTGCCTCCTGGGGCCGCTGCCAAATCCAACACTTCTTCTCCAGGCTTAGGCGCTAAGATGTAAGGCGCCAGCATACTGGAAGCATTCTGAATATATATCTTGCCTTCGATAAAAGTTTGAGAATTTGTCAGCTGCTGACGCTGTTGACTACCCACCGTGAAGGCATCCGCACACCAATGAATGGGTTCTGCGCGCAACGCCAAGGTATCCAGTTCACACAACACATCGTTGCTGTTACTCAGCAATGTATTTATTCGAAACGCTGGCGATATCGTGCGAGAAAAACTGGCGAAACAATCCTCGCAGTCACTTTCATCAACGATTTCTGCAAGGCGTTTTAAAAATAGTTCAGGCAGCACTGATAACGGTTTATCTGTGGAATGTTGCATAGAGAGTTGTTTAGACAATGGCGGTGTGTCCCATCGGATACTCAGTCAATGGGATAACTGGCCCAGCGATTACGCCCCGTTTCCTTGGCGTGATAAAGTGCTTGATCTGCACAGGCGATCAATTTCTCATGACTTGGCATATCCGACTGAAACTCAGCAACGCCCAAACTGACAGTGACAGGAATTGCTTGACCTTCATAAACAATTTTAAGCTGCTCTATACTTTTTCGAATGCGCTCTGCCAAGCCTTCTCCTGCTTTGAGATCACTATCAGATACAATCACACCAAATTCTTCACCACCGTAACGACCCACAATATCGGTCTCTCTTACCGTTTGTTTTAATGCCAATGACACCTGGCGTAATACCTCATCACCCGCAAGATGGCCATAGGTATCGTTGACATTCTTGAAGTGATCAAGATCAAACATGATCAGCGATGCCTCACAGCCATAACGAACACAACGCTTGCATTCACGAGACAGACAAAACTCCCAGAAACTGCGGTTCAATAATTGGGTCAAACCGTCAGTTCTACTGCTGGCCTCAAGCTCTCGCATGGTCTCCTGAAGCAATTTCTGACTGATGCCTTCATCGGTGACATCTTGAATCGTTATGCAGATAGCATTAACTTCACCTGAAGCATTTTTAAGCGGTACAAAAGTACAGTTTTGGTACATATTTTCCACCCCCCCAGTAACCGGTCGGTTGTGATCGAAGGGGAAAAGATAGGCCCGCTGCTGCCATGCCGTAAAAGAGCGGTTTTTCAGAATAAAGACACTATCAACTTTTTTCTTGAACCAACGTTTGGGAAGCTCGGGGAACAGGTCAAATATACTATTACCTGTCACTTCAGAAACAGGTTTACCGCTATGGGCGGCCATAAATTTATTCCACAACTGAACATTCATCTCCTTATCAAGGATGAAAACACCAACATCCAACCTATCGATAATATGGATCAACAATTCAGCATCAAACTGTTCCATGTGCCGGGGCTCCTAAGAAAGGATCACTACATTTTTACTCCAGAAATTCATCCAACTTTCTGGCCAGGTAATCAATTGCCGTATCAGGCAATAAGAGGAGAAGATCACTGTTAAAAGAGCGGTTTTCCAGCTTGTAGTTGATTTCTACGGAAAGAGCCATTTCCCACTTCATTTGATCATGTTGAAATAATTTTTCAACCGGTACGCGCTGACCAAGAATTGAAGGCGGGCTATAGATTAACTCTTCCTCCAGTTGTTCTGCAATCCCATTCAGACAGGCGCCATTAAGCACATTAGCGATATCTAAAAGCAATTCCTGCTCCAAGACCTCACTCAATTCTTCATCATCATAGGCTAACAATTCCGCCAACTCTCTAAAACTGGAATCACCGAAAACCACCAAGGCCTCTCCACGCAAGCCCTTCTGCCCCTGGCTATCATGAAAACTTTGCCGAATAGCAGAGACAAACTCTGCATCAACAAAACTCTGCAGCGCATCACGGACTTCGTTAGGTCGTAGCGTTTTGATTTTGGGTACAGATAGCGTGACAAACACTTCTAACAGTCGCGCCAGCGAATCTCCCGCCTGCCCCATAGCCACGTTTACGATTTCCTGCAAACAGTCCCGTTGATCTTCTGTGTACTGTTGTATCTCTTTCATAGCAGGCCGTATTTTCTTAACACTTCTTCAAGCTTGGCTTTATTGATAGGCTTTTTGATAAAGTCGAGAGCACCATCGCCCACCACCCGCTCACGCGCCTCGGGCTGTATGTCGGCAGATATCACAATAATGACGCTTTTATGCCCTTCTTTTTTAATATGCTGCAGAACTTCGTATCCATCCATTTCAGGCATGGTCAGATCCAAAAAGACCATTTCGCCCTTTCCTTCCCTGATGGCCTCAAGACCTTCAACACCGTTAGTAGCATAGGTGATATCCACATCCCAGTTGTCAGGAAGCGATTTTGTCACCTGCTTGCGCGCCATATTGGAGTCATCACAGATTAGTAAGGGTATTGTCATCGGTTGTTTTCTATCCTTATTCCTACCCGGCTTACAGAGCTATAGTATAGCTTGTATTGCCCTATTCAACGTCAATATGCATCCTGAGTTACCCTACAAACAACATTGTCCTGGTACTGCTAATCTACACAAAATATGCATTCGTTTTGAATAGAAGTTTTAACCATTTCCATTATTCGTTTGATTCCTAAGGTTTAACTATAATACAGCAATGCGTTTTCTAACAAGTTTACAGCTGTTTTCATTATAAACATTCGAGTTAATCGTATAAAATCAAACCAAAATACCACTGCACGCCTTCTGAAATCTCAACTATTGTTTCAGCACCCATGCCCATGGCCCAAGCTGCACCTCCACTTTTATTGGATTACTTGCACTAAAACGCCAATCAATGAGGCCACAACCAACACAGGGCGGCAACCCAAGCATTTCGATATTAAAAAACCGTCGGGATAGATCAAAAGGATTATAGTAAATATCCCGCAATTCCTCGTTATACAGATAATGGGTACCACACTGTGCACAGGCCACAATAGTAAAACGATCATCCCCGCATAAATTACCGCCTCGCGCTTGTATGAGTGTCAAGTCGAATTGCAGTGGTTCCATAAGTTTTGATTTCCTTCTACCAAGGACGACCTACCAAGAACGACCTACCGGGAACGACTTACTTTTCTGGAAAGTAACGACTAATAGTGTCAACAACGCATCCGGGTCGATCGTTCCCCTCGATCTCTACTGTGATCTGAACGACTGATTGCACGCCACCCTTGACATCTTCAACACTGATCAACTGACCACCACCGCGTACGCTTGACCCTACGGGCACTGGCGCAGGGAATCTGACTTTTCCAAGACCGTAATTGACTCCCATCGAGATACCCTGAACATCGATTATCTGCGGTAAAAACAGATTCACCAACGACAAAGTCAAATACCCATGCGCAATACAGGCACCAAAGGGACCGTCTTTGGCTTTTTCTGGATCCACATGAATCCACTGGTGATCACCAGTGGCATCGGCAAACAGATTAATACGATCCTGGTCGATTATTAACCAGTCACTATAGCCCAAATGTTGGCCCACAGCCTCTTTCAAAGCAAACGGAGTTTTAAATACAGTCGTCATATTATGCCTATTCCCCAGCTGTTTATTTATAAAAATCGTTTGTAAATCGCTTGTAAATAAAGGCGGGAACTATACCACCAATAGCAGCTAATGTACTGCCGGCAGGTAAAAAAGCATTGCAGCAAAACAAGGCTGAATTACACTGAAGTAAATGTTATTGGAATTGTATTAGCAAAACGGAAAAGACAATGCATATAAGAATAAGCTTACAATTGAGATTGCTCCTGATAGTCAGCATGCTGGTTATCAGCCCATTGGCTTTGTCGCTGAGTTTGGGGGACATTGAACTTCAATCGCCGTTGGGCATGCCATTGAAAGCTCGTCTGCTTTTAAGTAACTTTAACAAAATCAGTGTGGAAGAATTGCGGGTCAGCCTCGCTAGCGAATCACAATACCAGCATTTTAAACTTAAACGCCACTCTTCACATTATGACCTTGGCTTTAGCATTAAGACAGACACTAATGGACAAACGTATCTACACATTGCAGGTCGCAGACCTGTCAACGAACCCTATTTAAATTTCGTTATCTTCCTACAATGGCCTAAGGGCGAGCTGCTGAAGGAGGTCACGGTGCTGTTTGATGCACCACCTATTGACACCTTAAAACAATAAACGTATTTTCAGGCGATAAATCACCGAGACAAAAGCTTCACCAAATTGCCACATTTAGCTGATTGTCTATTGGCAGTTTGCTGTTTAGAGTTTATCCCTGAGTTATGTGTTCACGCTGAGAAAAATATGACATTGATTTGCTAGTGTTCTTCATTACTCGCCGTAATGAGCTCTGAATTCGAATTCATATCAGCCGGACCACCCTCCATTACTTCAGGATACTATAATACAGTTCAGCAAACGCAGGTTCAGATGACAGGTAAACAGTATGAAAGCAGCTGTGCTCGAAGAGGCCGGTAAACCCCTCAAAATATATAATGACATTCAAATTATGGAACCCAGGACCGCAGAGGTGCGTGTAAACGTAAAATACTGCAGTGTTTGTCACTCGGATGTGAGTGTTGCAGATGGCACTTTTCCTGCTCCTGGTCCGGTGATTCTCGGACACGAGGCGTCCGGAATAGTCGATGCAATAGGTCCTGGTGTGACTCATCTAGCCGTTGGAGACCACGTCATACTCACACCTGCTCCACCCTGCGGCCACTGCTATTACTGCGTTCGCAATGAACATAGCCTGTGTGTCAACGGGCAGGCCATTATGACTCACACACTGCCTGACGGTGAAACAGGCTTACAACGCCAGGGGCAACCCGTTTTGCGCGGTGTTGGCGTCGCCGCCTTTGCCGAGCAGGTTATCACCCAAGCGAGTGGCGCAGTAAAAATAGCTGACGAAATTCCTCTGGATATCGCCTGTGTTATTGGCTGCGCCGTGCAAACAGGCGTAGGTTCAGTTCTGAATACGGCCAATGTGGAACCTGGCGCAACTGTACTGATTATTGGATTGGGCGGCGTCGGTATGGCTACCGTACAAGGTGCCCGAATTGCCGGAGCAACCACGATCATTGTATCTGATCCGGTAGCAGAACGCAGGGAGGCGGCAAAATCCTTTGGCGCAACCCACACGCTAGATCCCACCATTGACGACCTCGTCAGTCAATGCCTATTGCTGACCAATCAAATCGGTGTAGATTATGCCTTTGAAACTGCAGGACAGGCATCACTGGTCGAGGCAGCTGTCATGGCATCCCGTTCAGGCGGCTGCACGGTTTGTGTTGGCGCCCCACCGATTGATCAGGCAATTTCACTCAATCCAGCCGTGTTATTTGCCGCTACCGAAAAGAAGCTCTGCGGCTGTTTGTTGGGTTCGAGTAATTCGCTATTTGAAATTCCTCGCCTGATTCGCTTATGGCAGGAAGGCCAACTGGACCTGGAGGGCATGATTACTCACCGGCGCCCACTGGAACAAATTAACGAAGCATTTGACGACTTGAGCCACAACAGGGGAATCCGTACGGTTATCAGCATTAATGGCTAAAATAATGGCGACATCATCGTGTATCCATAGAAACCAGCCTTTTCTCCTTATTAGCTGACAACCCTCACTGAATAGCAGCAATCATTACAAAAAAGCTATGCTGTTAGGTGAATTGTTGATATAGTTCTTCCCGCGTTCAGGATGAATGCATTGCCAGGAAGGTTTGACCAAGGAATTAGGTCATTTGCACAAGGGACAGCTGCAGCAATAATGGATTGGCTGGCCTTCCTGGCCCTCTAATCTCAGTTCTTCGCGCTTTTCCGTATTCGTTGTAGCTCGGGTTGTGCACAATGGCTCGTCAATCCTTCCGTATCTGACGTACCGAAAATCTTGGTGCAATACACTTGACTGACTGCTTGTTGTATCCCACGATGCGAATCGATTAATATTTAAACCGCCTTCCATTATTATGCAATTTAGTGTTCAGATTTCCACTAATTGCTGCTTGATCACTGCCTTGAATTCACCGCTAATTCGATCCCAATCAATTAGATCAATTCGATATGGCAGGTCTGATTCTGAAAATGCTTCTTGTAACTCGGCCAGCAACGCAAACGATAATCCATTTTCTGCCATCAACACGATATCCAGATCAGAGAATCGACGTGCCGTATTTTGTGTACGTGAGCCAAAAGCATAGGCTGTTGTTTTGTCCGGTAATTTCTCTAATAATATCTGCCTTACCTGTTGCAGTTCGCCAGCGCTGACATCAAGCATTTCGTTCTCTCAATATGCTGTACAAGGCATCTGCCTCGGGTAAGAACGTTTCAGCCACACGATAAACCTCTTCTGCAACCTCTTCGTTATACGTATGTGATGTTTCGTTACGCGCTTTATGAAAAGCAAACCAGTGCACGGGATCGCTGATCAAACCTTGCTCAGCCGAGATCCGAAACAGGTCCTTTCGACTCAAGCCATTGACACTTTCGCTACCTAATTCTTCGATCAATTGTCGGCGCAACATTTTCCAGCACAACTCGAAAGTGTATTCAAAACGCTGTACTACCGCGTCACGAATAAACTCGTTTTTTTCCTGCTGAAGCGCCCGATGTAAAGAATGCAGAGCTTTTTCCAGAGATGTTAATATGATTCCAGTCATGTCAGATCAACTTGTGTGTGCAAAAGATGTAGTCGTCATTATAATTAATTTCCAATCGAAAAAGGTAAATTAACGTAATCATGTATAATCTTCAAGCATGACGAAAACCAGACAGCTACTCCCGCTGAAAAATATATTCAGCAGATTTTGGGCTGGTGCACGCTAATGGCGCGAATTGCCGACAGACATGTAGCGCTGGACAGAGGGACGATTTTCTCAGTGTATTTTGCATTTTTTACCCAAACTTACAAATAGGGTATAAAAACCAGAATAGCGATCAGAACGGCTGCCAGTGCGGCAATCAACACACCAGCGGCAGCTACATCCTTAGCCTTCTCTATCAGGGGATGCTGCTCGGGGTGGACGGCATCCGCCAAAAACTCTATTGCCGTATTGAGCGCTTCCATACTCCAGACCATTGCACAAGCAATCACAACAAAGATCCAATCCTGAGAACGAAGATCCAACATCAACCCACATACAAGCACCAATACGGTGGCCAAGGCATGCAACCAGGCATTATGCTGACTACTTAGCAGCACTTTTAATCCGGCTGCTGCATAGCGAAAACTGCCAAGCCTTTGTTTGAAGGAAAATTGTTTGAAGGAAAATTGCTTGAAGGAAAATTGTTTGAAGGAAAATTGCTTGAAGGAAAATTGCTTGAAGGAAAATTGCTTGAAGGAAAATTGCTTGAAGGAAAACGATTGCCTCCTCACTTGACTACACCGACTGAAGGATTAAAAAATCGCTCTCGCAATTCTTCCAGCATTCCTTCCCGCTCACTCGATTCAAGTTTTGACAGCTCAATACAACGCTCGTAAAAATCTGGCCAACTCCTTTGCTTATCCAGAAACAATTGCCGAAAGGCTGGCACCCAATCGTTATAATCCCCTACCGTGGCCAATTTGGCGTTGTTTAAGGAAGCTGTCATCCATGCATCATAACCCGCGTAGTTATTCCATTGCAGCTTAAACTCCTGGTAGGCTTCAAACAGATCATCAAACAGAAGCTGCTTCTCTTGCAGTTTTTCCAAATCAGTTTTATCAGTCTGGTACAGCGTATCAAGCTGTTTGCGATAATCTGATAACATAATCACCCAGGCGTCATGACGCTGCTGATTCTGTAAATAGGTTTCGTAAGCTGTTTGATCGCCATGCATTTCGAGCCACTGTCGAACACCTTCGATTTCCACTGCACGGGCAAAGCTCTCACTAAACGTGGTATCCCCCGCAATATAGAGTTGCTGATGCGCCAGCTCATGAATAATCAACACAACCAACTGTGTATCGCCACGACGAATAAACGTGTTAAGCACAACATCATCAAGCCAACCGAGTGTCGAATAGGCAGCAACACCACCAACATACACATCATAACCCTGTAGGGATAAAACGTCCGCCTTCTTCCGTGCTTTGCTTTCATTGAAGTAGCCGCGATAGCTGACACACCCTGCAACGGGATAACACCAGGTAAGCGGCTTGATAGACAAGGCAGGCGCGGCAAAAACATTCCACACAACGAAAGATCGATGAATATCGGTGTAATCCAAATAATTGTCTGCTACTGGCAGCTGAAGCTGACTGCTCGCGAATTCACGCACCTGCAATATCAATTGCAGTTTACTCGCCAACTCAGGTTTAACATCCTGCTGTTCCAATATAGTTTTTATTGGCTGGCGCGCGGACAATATTTGCCAATGTCCACGCAACGCCTGACCGTAAAAGGCCACCGTTTCACAGCCGCTTAGCAAAAGACTTAGCAGCAAGACGCCATATCCAGCAATACTTTTGTGATTAGACGCCCTAGCACGCCAGAAGGGCATTTTTTTCACTTTTCAGCCCGCGACATAAATTTATTATCCTGCGTATTGATTTTCACTTTCTCTCCTGCGGTCAGATATTCAGGCACTTGAATCACCAATCCGGTGGCCAAAGTTGCCGGCTTGGTACGACCCGTTGCCGAGGCACCCTTAATAGCGGGCGCAGTCTCAACGATCTCCATCACCAGCGATTGTGGCAACTCGATCCCAATCAGTTGTTGTTCCACCAACAAACCAAGAATGCCTGACATGCCTTCGGTCAAGTAATAACGTTCCTGCTCAAGGTCAGCCAGTGCAATTTGGTATTGGCTGTAGTCCTCCTCATCCATCAGTACCACATCATCGCCATCAAGATAGGAGTACTGCATTTTTCGACGACTGAGTTCCGCTGTATTGATCTGGTCATCGCCTTTGTAAGTTTGTTCGAGCTTCTGCCCCGTCTGCACTTGACTATAGCGCACCTTATAGAGCGTTACTGCCCCTCTGGAGGAAGGCGACTTAACATCAATCTGCTTGACCACATACAACTGGCCATCAATCTCCACGACATCGCTCTTTTTTAAATCACACGTTTTAGACACACACCCTCCTCATTTATTGAAATAGTTTGCAAGCAACGCAATAACTGTAAAGTCCCTTGGGATCATTCATCTGTTCAAGGATTTTGAATTCCTTTATTAAAGCGCTTATCGCAGATAACCATGCATTTTCAACAGACTGTTCATATACATCAAATCGAATACTATTTAATTGACGCAATATTTGCTCTCTGGGCGATAACTTTCGCTGCAAGACATGCTGACTGTATTCTTTAAGACCGGCCAGTTCAGCCGCAGCCTCAATTGCGTTCTGCAAACCACCCAGCTTGTCCACCAACCCATTTGCATGCGCCAAACGTCCTGTCCAGACTCGGCCCTGCGCCACAGCAGCCACCTGGTCATCAGACATTTTACGACCAACAGCTACGCGCTGAACAAACTGCCGGTATACATTCTCCACTTCAAGCTGCGCAATACGTGCAGCATAATCACTCAAAGGCCGCTCCAATTGATAAGCACCTGATAGTCGGGACGTTCCTACACCGTCATTGTGAAGACCAATTTTAGTCAAACTTCTTGCCAAAGAAGGCAATGCGCCGTAGACACCTATAGAACCCGTGATAGTATCGGGCTCCGCCCATATCTGATCTGCATCAGTACTTATCCAGTAACCTCCTGAAGCGGCAACCGATCCCATGGACACTACCAGGGGTTTTCCGCTTTGACGAAATAACGCCAGCTCATCACTGATAACTTGAGAGGCAAACACACTACCCCCAGGACTGTCGATCCGTAGAACCAAGGTCTTAATCTCTTGTTTGGTTCGCGCTTGTCGAATGAGTTCGGCCAAGGAGTCCCCCCCAATCGCACCCGGCGGTGCACGCCCGTCAACAATTTCACCTTTCGCAATAATGACACCAACCTGTTTGTCCTTATACGACTCCATATTCGACTTCAATGGCGTAAATAAATGGTTCATTCCCAAATAATCGGAAAACTTAACGTGCTTGAAATTCGTTTCATCATCATTACCGCCCAGTTTTTCGATAAGATAGCGCCGCTGCTCTGGTCTGGTTTTAATACCATCCACCAGACTGGCAGCTAAAGCGGTCTTCGCTACATCTCCGTTCTGTGCCACCAACAACTCATCCTGCTGATTCACATACTGGTCGATACCCGCAACACTGATTCCACGCTGCTGACTGACTGTTTGTGTATAGCTTCGCCACAAGTCTGTTAACCATACATTATTTGCCTGTTTGGCTTCGGGTGACATATCGTTGCGCAGATAAGGTTCCAATGCCGATTTATAAGCGCCCACACGAAAAACATGGTAGTCAACGGCAAGTTTATCCAGTGCCTCTTTGTAATAGGTTCGATAGATTGACAGCCCTTTCAACTCGATACCACCCATCGGATGCAGATAGATTTCATCTGCATAGCTAGCCAACAGATACTGCATTTGGGAGTAATAGTCCCCTACCGCGATAACAGGCTTACCCGACTGCTTGAAATCCAACAATGCCTCGCCAATGGCATTGATTTTACTTATACCAGTACCTACCAAGCCACCGGGCTGCAGCACAATTGCTGTAATATTGCTGTCGCTCTTGGCTCTCGAAATAAGCTGCAGAAATTCTGACAGCAGAATTTCCTGCGGTCCATCCGTTGACAGCATATATAATTCATCAAGGGAATTGGCATAACTGAGCTGTTCAACCACCACCCCCTTGGGATTTATCAATAAACCACCTTTTACCGGCAACAAAAGACCGGTTCGTTTTTCTGCAACAAAGACAAATATCAGCCCTATCAGCAGCATCAGGAAAAACAGATTGGCAACAAATCGACGTAAGCCGTTAAGAAAACGCCAAAATCCTGATACCAGCGCCGTCACAAGCTTTTCGGGGATACTCAGAATACTGTAAAGCGATCGCTTCATCGACGATTCGTATCGAGTCATTTTTTTCTCTCTATCATCTCTACTCATCATTTTGCCAATCGATTGAAATAAATACTGATTTGACTCATGCGCAACTCCCGGTAGACTGATCAAACAATGTAACTATAAATAAGTTGCCGCTGATTATACACGGCAAAATGCATCCCTTATAGGCCAAAACCGTGCGTGATAAAATCACCCTAACCGCTTCATTTCTCACTTTTGTATGGCAACGATTCAATGCTGATAACTGTCGGCAAAATGCCGCAGCCCTGACGTATATGAGCTTATTTGCGGTAGTGCCTTTAATGACAGTACTGTTTACTGTCATATCTTCCATCCCGGCTTTTCAAGGTCTGGAAAACCAATTGCAGAACTTTATCTTTGAACATTTGGTTCCAACCAGCGGCAGCGATGTAAAAGATTATCTCGTGCAATTTATTCAACAAACCAGAAATCTATCCATCATCGGTGTAGGTTTTCTCGCCGTAACCGCCTTTCTGATGCTAAAGAACATTGAAAAAGCCTTTAATCACATCTGGCATATTGAACGTCACCGCCATGGTGTCAATGGCTTGTTATTGTATTGGGCCGTACTGAGCCTTGGCCCATTCTTATTGGGAGCAACCTTTGCAATCCAGACCTATCTTGTTTCCCTGTCTGTTTTTTTTGATAGTGCTGATGTCACGGGCATAGGCACCAGTGTACTGGGACGTCTGCCTTTTATCATGTCAGTCGCTACTTTTACCCTGCTGTTCGTGGCTATCCCAAATTGTAAAGTGCCCTTTCGCCACGCCTTATACGGTGGCGTTATTACAGCCACCTGCTTTGCGTTGGCTAAGACCTTGTTTACCACTCTAATTAGCAACAGCAGTTATGAGGTTGTGTACGGAGCCTTTGCCGCCATCCCCCTCCTATTACTATGGCTTCACCTTAGCTGGCAGCTGCTTCTGGGAGGCGCAGAACTGGTGTATGCATTCTCCCATTTCTCATCGGATTCATCGCGCAAGAAAATGGAAGCGTTGCTATTACTGCAACTGCTGGAATGGCTGCTGTCGTGTCATCAAAAAGGCGAAACGCTCGACCAAGAAACCCTGATGAAAAAACCATGGTATGATGGGCACAAAATCACCGCTGCAGAATGGGAGCATTTACAAGCAGTGGCCGTGCGGCATAAATTGGCAATGCTCACTGAAGACGGCAGCCTGATACTGGGTCGTGATCTACAACAGTTACCCTTGTGGCAAATACTGGAATGGGCACCAATCAACCATAATGCTGCACCTATACCCATTTCAGGGAAACATGCTGAGCAACCGCATTGGCTAGACAGTTTTCAACAACTGCTGCACGATACGCAACAGCAATCACGCGACACACTGCAAATCAAGGTTGCTAAACTGTTAGAAAAAACACAAGCAACAGTGACACAATGAGGCGTCAAGCATTAGGCGAAAGGAGAAACTGTGCAGGACATTTGTTATAAAGCGTACGCATCCGGGCGAGTTCAAGGGGTTTGGTTCAGGGCTTTTGTGCGCGAACAAGCCTTGAAAAACGACGTCAGAGGCTGGGCCAAGAACCTGACAGATGGCCGAGTTGAAGCGCTTTTATGCGGTGAAGAAACCGCCGTACAGTCAGTGATATCAGCCTTGAAAAAGGGTCCACCACTGGCAAGAGTAGACCGCGTGGACACCGTATCTCATCCAATGGCGGAGGTTGAGGGATTTAGTATTTGCTAGCGCTGTGGCCACTCTGAAGATCATCCAGCCAGCCTCCAGTAGCCCCTTCTACTGGATGAACAGACTGTGTGTCTACCAAAGCTAATAACGACTAGCAAGGACGCTGTCATGGCGCTTTACTGTGCTATCGGTCTATTCAATTGGCGGATGGATTAAGAGAGCGTTTGATTTTTGCCTCTGAATCATGGATATACAAACTTGTAACCTATGCCGTAAATGGACGCTATATAATTTTGTCCAGCATCGACCTCTGCTATTTTTTTTCGAAGATTCTTGATATGAGAATCTATAGATCGCTCATAACCATCAAAATATTGTCCCTGTGTCGAGGTCAATAACTCATGTCGCGAAAAGACCTTGTTGGGATGAGAAATAAGTGTCGTTAACAGGTTGAATTCATTCTGTGTCAGCTTAACCGGTTGTTTGTTGACCTTGACTACGTGAGCGGTAATATCTACGACGACAGCGCCAATGGATAACCATTGATTTGGGCTTGTACTTTGAACAACCGGGTAAAGGAGTGAAAACCAAGGCGGGGCAATATGTCATCGCTGAATTAAAGCAATCGCAGTTAAATAGAATGTCGCCGTTTTACAGATTGATGCGTAAATGTCGCATTCGACCAGGATCGTTCAGCAAATATTGTATGGGGATGTGCATGATTGATGGGGATAATTTAAAAACCAACCGTTTTAAAGCCACAGCTTTGCGGATGAAAACCACTATTCTAGCGCCAAGAATATTCGAAAAGAAAATTATTTACGAACATATTGAAAACGCAAAACCGGACCACTATGGCGAGTTGATGCTTGACCTTTGTCATCGAACAGGATTGGAAGTGATTAAAGCAGAGATCGAGGATATGGATTTTCTTCGAGATACCGCTATGATTAAAATCTAATACAAAGAAAGTACATTTGCGACACGCGATTCAGTCGTCGGTTCCACCCACACCTCTGACGCCTAGCGGACATAGATGTGCCCTATAAGGTAAACAATTATGTCTGTAATGAGTGATTACGGTTTTTAATTAGAGGTATCGATTGTGTTTAAGGATAATCAATGTCACAAAGTATTGACCCTGCTAGTCAGTTCCTTTTTGTTTGGACTGATAGCGCAATATTCTATCGCGGCAGACAAAGATGGCCTAGACAAAGTAGAACTCGGCGGTCGCATACTGTATGACATCGATTTTTTTAACGGCTTTTATAATAACGGCAAATCGGGTAGTGAATCGAGGCTGCGCAGAGCCCGGTTGTACGTAAAAAGTCGCTTCAACAAGCAATGGTTGGCAAAACTGGAAATCAGTATTGATGATGAAGAGGAAAGCACCAACATAAAAGACGGTTACATCCGTTATCGTGGATGGAACGTTGCCGATCTGGTTTTGGGGAAATCCAAAGAACCGTTTGGTTTGGAAAGTGCAACCAGCTCAAAGTATGTATCCACCATTGAGCGCAGTGCGGCCACCAGTGCGTTTGCACCGGGGCGCAATTACGGGATCGCTCTTCACTCGGCTAACAACCAACATCATCACTGGAATTTAGGTTTGTATGAAGCCAGTGAAAACGAGAACGGCTTGGATACCTATGCTTTAACAGGTCGTTACACTTTCTCTCCAATTAATAGTGAAGGGGAGCTGCTGCACGTTGGATTGAGTGGCTCCATGCGTAATTGGGGTGGTGCTGAGTACGAAATTCAGCAAACAGTCAGTGTGGATTTTGCTGATGAACTGGATTACGGGCCAAAAGTTGATGCCGATACGATTGATCAGCTTGGTTTGGAGTCAGCCTGGGTGAACGGGTCCTTGTCGTTGCAAGGGGAGTGGTTCCAGCAGCAGATCACCGTAGAAGATTCTGATAAAGATGATGATGCCTCGTATACTGGCTACTACCTGCAAGCCAGCTATTTCTTGACGGGAGAATCACGCCCTTATAAAACCGGCAAGTTTGCTCGTGTCAAACCGCACAGATCCAGCGGCGCCTGGGAACTGGTCAGCAGTTACAGTGTGTTGGACGCAGTGGACAACGGTGATGGAATTGAGTCCGATACGACCTTGCTGGGCTTAAGCTATTACGCGAACAAACGAACCCGATTGATGATCAATCTACTTCATACCGAGCTGTCCGGCCCGGATGTCGAGAATGAGGATAGCGGTGACGCAGTCTCGTTTAGGGGACAATATGATTTCTGAGGCTGACTATTGCTGCTTCATCCAAAAAGACGCTAACTGCTCAGCAAGGATGGCACTAACATCCTTCGCAAATAGTCTTTTCCTGCTCTGGCGTTAAACCTGCCGAATCAAAAATTCCCATCGATATAGAAGAGCGCGCGCAGCCAGCTCCAAAATAATGGCGCTGCATCTGAAAGTTATCGACTGGCAGAAGCGAAATTTACCGGCTTATAACCACCTCCATGCAACAGGACGTGCCCCGTTTTTTTGGCATATCGCTGTTAGTCATTGCACTGCTGGTATTCATTATTTTTAAGCGAATTTCTGCAGTCCTCCTTTCCATTTTTACAATACCACTTTCGGTCGTCGCTACTCTCGGCACGATGGGTATTTACACTCCGGTAGGCATTATTCTTGCTCTATCTATAAGTCTGACACTTTTGCCCGCACTGCTGGCAGTTACTCCGATAAAACAAAAAAGGAATGCCCGTCAGGATAAATCTTTATTGGGAATATTTGAGAATCTGCTCGTTAAGACCGGTGAATTCTCGGTAAATAAGCCTTGGGCTATCTTTGCCATATTCGGCATTTTAATCATTATTTCTGCGGTTGGAATTTCACAGCCGAACTTCTATTACAATCCTGTCGAATGGCATCCGGAGGATGACGTACTGCGAACGGATCTAATACAAATCGATAAAGACCTTGGTGGCTCCCATTCATTAGAGATCTATATTGACACACACAAATCAGGCGGTGTAGTGGAACCTGAATTTCTTCAGCGTTTGCATAAAGCACAAAAAACGGCTGATCAGTATCGTGGCGATGAAGGCGTCAAGATCACCAAATCACTGTCTATCGTTGATATTATCCGTGAAATCAACCAAGCATTAAACGGTAGTTTAATGACAAGCTACATTATTGCTCTGTTGCTAATAACTCCGTTAATGATTGCCGTCGTTGGTGAAGTTAAAGCAGGACTTTCCTCCATGATACCGAACCTGACACCCATTACTATTACACTGGGTTTGATGGGCTGGGCCGGCATTACACTCAATCCATTTACACTGATGATTGCCAGTATTGCTATTGGCCTTGCGGTGGATGACACTATTCATTTTATGCAAGTTTGTAGAAAGCTATATGATGAAACGGGAAACATTCATCGCGCCGTTGAGGAGACGCTCCGTAGCACGGGTCGCGCTCTGGTGTTTACGTCAATCATACTGTCATCAGCCTTCTTTACTTACCTGTTCTCCAGCCTCAATAATCTGTTTGATTTTGGGCTACTTACAGGCTTTGCAATCATAATAGCGCTTCTGGCAGATCTGACTATTGCGCCTGCGCTGATGAAGTTGCATCTTGCGAAAAAGGAACCGGCTTCTCGTTTCTTAACAACAGAGTATTAATAGCATCCACACATCAATACGGGAATTAACCTACTTTGCATTACTTGATGCAATGTGGATCTATGAAAAGTAAACAGAACTCCACGCCACTTACCACGCTAGCGATTTTCCGTACCCATCTTTTACCAAAGACAAAAATTGAATAATAAAGAACTCAACAGTTAAAGCTGAGTATATGGCCGTTAAAAAAACGAATAATCTGCCAACCGTGTAACAAATGTGCGAACTTGCTCACCAAAAGAACTGAACACTAATTGTTCGGCTTCACTAATATAAATAGAAGCTATGAGTAACCGCGTTTGTGAATGCATCGCGGATGTGGCGTTATGAGCATGCTTTTAGTGGTTTCCATGCCACTCCGATGTATAACCGCTATAAAAAAGCCAGCATATAGCTAAACAATTAGTTTGCGGGATATTCCAGCAATACAACGTCGAAATTCCATTTCGACAAAAACTGTTACTCGTCATTTGTAAGTCATAAGTGGCGATGATAATGATCACTTTTGTTATCTTCAAATGACTAAACCGGAGAAATGGCAATGTTTGCAATGAGCAAGAAAGAGACTTCTACCGATGAAACCCCAACCATGGATAGTTCAAAAAAGGAGAAAAGTACGAAAGCAGTAAACAACGCTCATTCCAATACAACAACTCTAATTTCAGCAGGTACTGAAATTATTGGTGATATAAAATTCTGTGGCCACTTAGAAATTGAAGGCAAAATAACGGGCAATATTATGACCGCTGACATCGAAAACGCCGTTGTTCGAATAATGGAAAAAGGTGAGATCCAGGGCGATATTACCGTGCCATCAATTACCGTCAATGGCAGCATTCAAGGTAACATCGTTTCCAGCGATCAGGTTCAATTAGCACAAAATGCCAGAGTTGAAGGTGATATACAGTACAAACTAATTGAAATGGCGAAGGGTGCACGTATTTATGGTCGCCTGCTCCACCAAAGCCACCGTAGCGCAAAGGCACCGGGTGGCAACGTTGAACCTGTTGACTTAAGCCCCCACAGACAAGTGAAAGCCCAGTAATCCAAAATTGTGAGCCCTTTTTACATCCCTCCGCCCCTGATGGCACTGCCTTAAGCCGGATTAGGTCTTAATTGCGCCTTCTCCTCAGAGAGAAGGCTGTGACGAGGAGTGCAGCAAAGCTGCAAATAAAGGTATTTTTTACTCATACGCTCACGCCAATCGGAATGGCTAATCGCCTCCCCCCCCCTACTCGTCAATACTTCTTTAATAACCTTGAAGCAAAACGTAAGTCGGTGATACGGCTTAACCCGCATTTCTCACAAGACGGCGGTTCGAAAACTGTCCAGTTTTCCAGGGTCGCCTCTCTGAACCTGCAGATTCAGGCTATAGTCAATAATATACAAAAGGAGATGGCGATAGGGATATGCAAATTATTGAAGCTCTCGCCTTACTGGTTGCAGCCAATGCTTCACCATTGTTGGTAGCTAAATTATTAGACCCCCACTTTCGCACCCCAATCGACGCTAAGTTGATATTTCGCGATGGTAAACCGTTGCTGGGGCAAAGCAAAACCTGGCGAGGGTTGATCGCTGCGATTCTTGGTACGACGCTAATGGCTTTTGTCCTGGGTTATACCTGGTGGATCGGCTCCTTAGTAGGTGCGTTAGCCATGCTAGGGGATAGCTGTTCCAGCTTTACTAAACGCCGTTTGGGTTATGTTTGCAGCCATCCCGTTTACGGTTTGGATGAAATCCCCGAGGCTCTTTTTCCAACGTTAGCACTATCATTCTATTTGGAACTTAATGTGCTGCAATTAATTATTATTGTTGCGCTTTTTGTCACGCTAAGTTTTTGCATGATGCCCCTGCTATTATTTCTGGGTCTAAAGAAAACATCAGATTGATGAGCATAGCCTTAAGGGCCTCGGAAATAATAAATTTTCCAATTAGGCGCAGAATCATGCTTTCTCACCGAGGCGTTCAAATGGGAGCAGAGCCTGCCCCGTGCAACGTTTTGGGTATATTGGAATATGTAAGCATTTGAACAACGAAGGTGAGGGAGCAGGAAGCAAGCGTAATTGGATAATTTATTTTTTCCGCGGCCCTAATTACGGCAAAGTTGGTGCAGAGTGACTTCCGGCGGACAATTAAATCGTGCTTTAACAATTGAGGAGCCTGTTCCTGCAGAGGTGTAGCCCTGCATCTTGTCATAGCGCCAAGCACCTTTGCAGAAATAACGTGGGCAAGAGGCATTGACAGTCAATGGCCAACCACCCGGCAGACAGACTTGTCCACCGTGGGTATGCCCACTCAACATCAAATCAAAACCGGCATAACAGCTCTGTTTATAAATTTCAGGCGAGTGGGATAACAGGATGGCGAAGGCCTCTTCAGGTATAGTAGTGGAGGTCTTTTCCAGATTGTCGGCTCGAAAATAGTGAGGGTCGTCAACACCCGCCAGATAGAGTTCGCTCGTTCCTCGATGCAGAGAAACCGCTTCATTTAACAGTAGATGAATACCTAGCTGCTCCAGAATAGGCACCATTTCTACGCTATCATGGTTGCCCAACACAGCATATACCGGATCTTTTAGAAAGAGACGCAGACGTTCCATCCCCGCAATTGCACCATCAATAGGACCACGGGTGGTATAGCGGTAATCGCCCGTCATCACACAGATATCATATTGGAGATCTTGCACGTATTCCGTCAAGGCATGGGAGAAATCGGCCGACAGATCGATATGCAGGTCACTAAGGTGCAAAATCGTGAAACCATGAAAGGCTTGCGGTAGCTGCGGCAAGACAACACGATTGTGACGTAGTTGAAAATCATAACAGTTACGTTTAGCGTACCCCTGCAGGTGGGTTATACGTAAAAACATTTTTAGCAACTTATGCAGCGAAAACCAGTTTTCCAAATGAAAAAATGTCAGACCGTGCCCAAAAATCGGTTGCTCTCCTTCTGACTCAATACCGCGACGTTGCTTTAGATGGAGCCGATTCATCCGTTCTCTTAATTGTTTTTCGTGTTCGAACACTTTATCTTCAGCGGACGCCCCCGATTCGACTTCCAATGGCGGTGAATCTGTATTCTTCACTGATAGATGCCCATATTTGACAAAAAAAACGTGACTATCGCTTATAGTGATAATAGCAGTTTCAAAGAGACGCTCAAATGGAAAAAACTGATGCTGCACGTTAAAGTGCCTGCGAAATGCGAAGCTAGTGCAGCGTCTCATTGAATTGATGCTACCTTTTCGCACTTTAACATATTGGCCCAAGCGTGGGGGTGGAAGAAACCCATCAAATCAATTTTCCATCAGGGTACGCACCTGCTGC
>PIVM01000388.1 GCA_003353945.1 Gammaproteobacteria bacterium | reverse complement strand
GGTGGGATTTGCAGTGGTGATGGTGGCCACTGGGCTTTTGTGAATTGGCTCTGCCTGAACAATCTAGGTGTGGAAGGCGTATTGGTCAATAATTGCAGCCCCCATGTTCTTTAAGGTCCAAAAGTATGGATGTGTGTGTTGAGGTCTCACGTAGACCTGCTGAAGTTCCATTTTGTCATTGTGTTTTTGTTTGTTGTGTTACTGAAGTTCTATCTTGTCATTGTGTTTTTGTTTGTTGTGTTAGTGAAGTTCTATCTTGTCATTGTGTTTTTGTTTGTTATGTTGTTGCTTTTCTGTTGTGATTGGACCATTGATGCTGCTAATTTCTAATGGATATTATTGTGGAACATTTGTTTGCTAATGGCGTTTGAACAAGACAGTATCAAAATTACACTCTGTCAAAGCCTCGGTGCAATATCTATAACTACTGACTGTTATTCTAGAACAGTGGCAATAGAACGGGGTAAAATATCAAAAAGAGAATGCAATGAAATTCGAAATCTATGTTGCCTGATTCACCAACTTCAACTGAACAAGAAGCATAGGGTCCCAAAGCAACACGTAACACGTGCGATTCCATACCTGCGAAGCACAAATTCCAATTCATCATCTCATATCTATCTACTCGGACGGTTTCGCTAGTAGGAGAGCGAGTATGATAACCCTAATCCCTTTAATACATCGCACATATTGCACTAGATGTTTTGGCTCACTGTGTCGGTTTATCAACATAAAACCGACGAATGATCTAGAGGGTGTTACGGCCTAGGACGTTGCAAGGGCCGAGTGATGCAATTGAGCGGTTGTGTAGGCAGCGCCTGATCAAAATGGAAGTTACTTCAGTTATACAAGTTATGCCAGTTGCGCAGAAGCGTAACTGATGATAGAAACTGAGAAGGAAAGCGGTCTTTTCACTTTCTTCTTCTCCTTGTCTCATCTTGCACATGTGGAATAGTATACTCTCCTGATGAACTGTGTATTACCATATCTACCTACCCACACCCTATCACACTTGAAAGCTAACCTGCTGCGCTACTTGCATTACATGGAAGGTTTCTCACACTGTATAATTGTCACGTCTCGCCTGACAGTGCCGTCTACGTAGTAACTCGTAATTGGGGTAGAAAGTAACATCCAGGAGGTCATTCTTGTGAAGTGGTGCACTAATATCTGTATCAAGCAACTATAGCTTGGGATATAACTGTTTGGGCGTCTGTACTCAATGGGATGATGACATGATTGCTGAACAAGACAGTGATATTATTACTTTAAAATATTCTTCGGATGTTACACTAACCCGAAGTGCTAACACAAATAGATATACAGTTTAATCGTTGCTGCACATATAGTCAAACAGTCAGGATATAGGTGTACACCTCGGTTTGTATACATTCACACATATAGTAATCAATCACACATACGTAGAGTTACACCGCTAAAGGTGTACATACATATATATCTTCATAAGAATAACCTCCTGGGTGTTACTTCCTCTCCCAATGACGAGTTATTATGTAGATGGCACTGGCAGGCTAGACGCGGTGCATTCATCTTGTGCGAACCGCACATAGACCTATTCTGAAACGGTATACATACCATAGGTGTAAAACTAGGGAAGTTGCACGTTACGGCGCTCGGTCTGTCGTATTGGAACACCTCCCTCTTTGAGTGATTGAGCGTTTTGAGCTCTCGTGAGGGGAACCCTGAGGATATTCTTCCTCGTGCAGTAGTAATCACCTAATATATATATATATATACCCTTCTCCTTGCCTTGATGTAGAGGACTTATCATATACGCCTGTATTGATCTACGCCTCACCCGACGTGGATAATCTCCTCGGGGAGGAACCCTATAATAATGGCTCCAAAAAGGAAAAGATCACCTATGCAAGAGTCTCCAGCTCGAAGCAGAAAGCGGACCTTGACAGGCAGACCGAAGAACTCAAGTGCTTGTACCCGGACCGCGTCGTCTACAAGGATATCAGGTCCGGGCTCAACTACAAGAGGCAGCTGTTTACAGCCCTTCTGGAACGCGTCTATTGGGGCCACGTCTCAGAGATTGTCGTTGCCTACCGCAAACGGCTTTGCTGGTACAGATTTGAACTCGTCGAGTCCCTCTGCGCCTTCCATGGGACGAAGATCGTGGTTCACCATGCATTGGAGACAGATGGGGAGATCAGACCGAGCTCGCTGAAGATCTCCTGGCCGTCTGCAACTTCT
>PIVM01001121.1 GCA_003353945.1 Gammaproteobacteria bacterium | reverse complement strand
ACTTCTATGCGATAAATGGCTTCCATTCCGAGTTCAGGATATTCCAGCAACTCAACTTTAGTGATGTTATCCTGAGCCAGAATTGCAGCAGGGCCACCGATACTACCCAAATAAAAGCCGCCATGTTTTTTACAAGCATCTGTTACCTGTTGACTGCGATTACCTTTGGCGATCATGATCATGCTGCCACCATT
Source organism: Gammaproteobacteria bacterium (assembly GCA_003353945.1). GTDB lineage: Bacteria > Pseudomonadota > Gammaproteobacteria > Pseudomonadales > PIVM01 > PIVM01. The sequence goes on along the minus strand of PIVM01001121.1, from coordinate 345 downwards.
GTCTTGAAATAGGTCAACATATGAATCCATGCGACCGGCAGTTGTTGGGCCAAATGAACCTGACGGTTTCCCTTTAGGTGTTTTTGCAGGACCTGCATAATAAATTGGATGATCTTTGATGTATTGTGGCAAACCTTCTCCGCTATCAATCTTGGCTTTCAGTTTTGCATGCGCAATATCACGACCTACGATTATGGTTCCGTTAAGGGATAACCTTGTTCCAACTGGATGTTTTGTTAACTCATTTAACATACTTTCCATTGGTTGATTTAGGTCGAGGCTTACTGCTCCTTTTTCGTCAGGTTTTCGTAATTCTTCAGGAATAAATCGTCCTGGGTTATCTTC
>PIVM01000387.1 GCA_003353945.1 Gammaproteobacteria bacterium | reverse complement strand
TAAGGATCGTACTCAAACCTTACGATGCGGGTTTTGCCCCTATAAGCATTTTGGGACTCATACTGTCAAAGAACATAATTATATTGTTAACATAGCAGGTAGATGTTGCAGTTAAAAGAAAAAAGTCTTTTCTTTTTTAACGGCTATCTTTTTCTCTGGGATGACATTTCTTGTGGGTCTTTTTCAGGTCGAGAATGGTGAGTTTGGCGTAGTGTTTGAGGGTGTCGAGGGACTCATGACCGAGCAGCTCCTTGACGTGGTACATGTTGGCACCACTGCGGATCAGTTCGGTGGTGCAACTTCTTCTGAAGGTGTGAGCAGTGACATCATCAAAGCCTGCTGTTTCAATGATAGAGACTATAGCTCGGCGGAAAGCGGCATACGACAGACGCTTGCCATCTTTTCCTGGGAATAATGCTTTTTCGGATTTGTCTTTTAAGAGATAAGGACGGATTGCAACGATATAACTTTCTAGGAACCGTCTGGCGGTCTTACCGATTGGCACCATCCTTTCCTTACTGCCCTTGCCTTGAACCTGGGCCGTTTCGTGACTAAAATTAACGTCTCCAACATCCAGAGAAAGTAATTCGTTGGCCCTGATCCCTGATGAATAGAGCAGCTCCAGCATGGTTCGATTGCGGTAGCCCTCGGAAGTGTTAGTGGAGATTTTGGACAGTAGCTTCTTGACCTGGGCATGAGGAAGCACGGAGCCTGGGAGCTTTTTCGGTTCCTGAAGATAGGGCAATACATCTTGTAAAGAAGCCTGAACATAGCCATCTTTGGCCAAATATTTCAAAAAACCTCGTATCGTGATGATGTGCCGGTTGATGGAGGTTGCTTTTAAGGGATAACCCTTGGGATTTTTCAGAGTTGATAAATGGTGATGCCATACTTTTAGCCTCTCGTGACTGATCTCTGTCACGGTATTTACTTGATATTTTGAGAGAAGCCAGCGGCTGAACCTTTTCAGGTTTTCTCCTTTCTTCCTGATGGTTTCCGGGCTTTGCCGAACGCTGCGGAGATGGACAAGATATATCGAGATTAAATCGTTCATGGTTTTCATCTACCAGGCTTGCTCCTCTTATGCATTTTTTTCATATCGGTGATGGTTACCTGCAGATACTGACTAAGGCTGGCAAGGTTGGCATGGCCGAGAAGCATTTGTATTTCCACCGGATGAGCGCCGCCTCGAAGCATGTGAGTGGCACAGGCCCGGCGCAGGCCATGGGCTGAGATTTTGCCAGAAAGATTTGCTTCTGCGCCATATTCCCGGATCAACTTATCGATCCTGGCGTAGCTGAGTCTTGCGCCATATTTACCGATCCACAAGCCATGTTCATTGATGTCTTTGCTGAGGCAGGGCCTTGTTTTCTCCAGGTATCTCCTGAGCCAGAAGATAGCCTGTTTACCCAGAGGCACGACCCGTTCTTTCTTGCCTTTGCCCATGATGCGGATGGTTCCTTGTTTGATGTCCGGATCAAAGATGGTCAGGCTGGCAAGTTCTGCTTTTCGCAAACCGCAGGAATAAGCGACCTCAAGCAGGGTTCTGTCTCTGAGACCTACGGGTGTGGCCGGGTTTGGTTGGGCCAGCAATTTTTTCATTTCCTTTTCGCTGGGTACTGTACCAAGTTTACGCTGGCATTTGGGCAGTTGGAGATCGGCAGCTGGGTTCTGGAAGATTTGTTGATTCTCTTCCAAAAAGCTAAAAAAAGTGCGGACACTGCGCAGATACAGATAAATAGTGGCATCGGCCAGACCTGCGTCCACCAGATCTAATCTAAAAGAGTCCAGTTGCTTTCTGTTCACATCCTGTGGCCTTTCTATGCCAATGCTGCCAACAAATAATACAAATCGGTTCAAGCCTTTTTCGTAGGTATCAATGGACTTCTTGCTGTATTTTCTGGCGGCCATTCCGTCCAGGCATTCCTTGATCGCGCCGGTTATGTGGGGCAGGTTATGAACGGACATTTTTATTATCCTATTATTCTTTCCCGTGAAAAGTGAAAAGGTCTTCTGTATCATGTTGACATTCTGTACTTTTCTCGAAAAACAGAGGGTGAAAAGGTAGTGAAAAGCAGGTGCAAAGCGCTGAAAAGGTGTGAAAAGGTTCGTCATCTTAGCAGGCCTCCTCCAGGGTTTTCACCTCTTTGAGGCCAAGGACAAAACGTTCTCCCTGTTTCCCCTGGCCCTCGTAGGCCAGACGGTAGCGGTAAGCTGAACC
>PIVM01000386.1 GCA_003353945.1 Gammaproteobacteria bacterium | reverse complement strand
TTACCTGCCATATATATGAGTCAAGCAGTCAATATACACATTTGGCATGCCTACAATAAATTGAAACATTACACCGCCTGATTCTAGGTGGCCTATTGCATCATAATTGATGCATTGTATAGCTATTTAAATTATATTTTGTTATGCAAATTCGATCCCGCCATTAATAAATTATCTGTTTCTTGCGATATCTCGTCTATAACAGGTGCTAGAATCATCAGTCTGGCGTCTACACCTATGTTTTCATGGTAAGGGAATACAATGACGACTTTTTGCAAATTGTATGTATGATTGAGAGCATTTGATCCAGGGGACACGAGATGCAGCATTTCTCCACTCCGAGTCACAAACCAACGTAGACGTTTATGCGGTATAAGGGTGCAAACACCATAGTCCAGGGGGCGCTCATGTGACAAATTTCTAGTTCAAGTTGCTAACCAGACGACTCTATCCCAATCGCAGCTTCATGCCAACAACCTCCGACATGCCCGATACTGGCTATGACACTGCACACATTATGCATGCCTGTCATCGTCTTGGATGACCCCACCCCCGGGAAACCCCGGACATTACCCCGTGCTTTGCCTGCAAAATATGCTCCGGGGGGCCGGGAAATGTCATCCATTTGCCACTCGCCTAAACTGTCTGACCCCGGGATTTGACACTACCCCGGACATCGTACCCCGGCCGTGCTTTGGACGTTGACAGCATCCCGGCCCCCGTGCAATTGGTTCAATTCTTTCCGAGCTTCGGCAGTTCCCGCCGAATCCTGATGCATACCGAGACAGGTCAAATTTAACATATGGGAAAATATATTTTTGAATTGAATGCTAATGCTCCGGGTCGGCAGTTCTGATCTGCGCCAGCACGATTTTAGAGGCTCGAATCTTTGTCCCGGGGCCGGGCAATAACCCCGGAATTTACTTCCGTTTGTATGTTTTTTGTGTCCCGGGTCCCGGAGCATTATTAGGCCATTTGCACTCGTATTTTACTGCATGGGGCCGGGATTTGTCACGGAAATTCTGCTCCGGCCCCCGGGCATGGTGATCCATTTGACATACCGGAAGTGGCAAATGTCCGGGGTTTCCCGGGGGTGGAGGTGGGGGTCATCCAAGACGATGACAGGTGCATAACTGGCAAGCAACGTTCACCCGGTGAGTCTGCATGGTCTGACGACTTGGGTTTGAGGGCCGGTCGACTGCCCAGCTGGGACTGCACGTACAACTATGTTTAACAGGTTCATCACGAGTAGCTCAGTCGGTAGAGCATTCGCCGTTCAATCCCCGTCGCATCTCCTTTATTTTTGCTTTTGTGTGTGTGTTATATATAGGGCGCTCCCTCTTCAGATCCAAACCAGCATTTAGTGCACTGCCAAACAGTATTTATTTTGAAAAATATATTGTCAGTTGACCTTGAGAAGATCAATATAATTTGGCTTTCCTTGCGACTTTCAAAAGCATTCCCCTTCCCGACTGTTAGTTAGCTCTCCACAGTTTCAATCTATTTCTTTTTACGCCCTCACTGGCTCAGCCCAACTGCTGAGCTCGAGGACAGTCATCCTTTGTAAACATATAATGGATTTCAGCACTTAAATACCTGACATTTTTGCAAGAATGGTTACCATAGCAACCTGTTGCTATAGGTACTGAATAGCTCAACTATCATTAATTTGAGATCTGACCGATTTACTATTAAGCCTTATGGTTAACTGTGTATATACGAAGTGCTACAAGCAGTCCAATTAATATGTGTCAATAATGACACTTAATTGAGGTGACAGTCTGCCAAGATTTTCCCTCAACCAGTACTCGGGGGAGCTGCTGGCGTAGACGAGGGAGGGGTGGATAACCCACTACAAGAGACCCAGTTGTGCCTCAGGTCTAACCATCTTGGGCAACAACAGGAAAGCGCCTCTAGTAATTTCAGAAGGCCATGCAATGTGACAGCTTAACATATCAAGGAAAGTGTCACCATGATAGCACAGGCAACGTATCCCCAATGCTGATGACAAATCAACTTCGCTTTTTTGTTTGGCTAAAGCAATCTGTTTCAATTTATATCTGTTCGACATTGCGAAGTATTCAATATTTCTTACCATATTAAAAGTGCCAGGCTTTCTATGGTTAAACTGCTACCGGAGTTTTTACACTTCTGGCTTCTGTCACCTCGGCAGATGGCAGCACTCATGAGCTTACTGCTGAATCTGAATTTGCCGCGCTTAG
>PIVM01000385.1 GCA_003353945.1 Gammaproteobacteria bacterium | reverse complement strand
CCATCAATGGGATGAAATCGGTTATTGTTACCCAGTGGGTGAGGGCAATATTGCCCAAGTCCCATCTGCCTAAAGCCTAGCCAGCAGGGCAGTAGTGAAACCTGAGGGTCAGACCAGTAATGGTAGTCCGAAGCCAGGTGAATCAAGAATGCAGGGTCAGTATTGAGCCCCGAAACATGTATAGTTGTGGTCCATTAGGATAATCCCGGAAGATTGGGAGAAAGCCGACGGTCTGGAGCGACTCGGAAGGCAGTAATCCTGAGAACGTCTTGGCGAGTGATCAGGACACCACCGGGGTCTTAGACCTGGTCATGTATTTATGGGGGTAGCTCGGGAACTCGGGAGAGCCAATAGTCTCCTTGTATAAATTAGGTTGGAGTCACCTGCTATAAAACTCCGGGCGTTTGAGGAGAAGCCCCGCTCCTCAGACGAGACCCAACCGGGTATAACGAACAAAGAAGGGCAATACAAGGTATCGTGGAAGGATAGAGAAGATCGAACAACCACGTGATGGGCTTTTGTGCAGTCTTAGCGGATCATAGTACCGATGGTCAGTTGAAGTTCACTGATCGTGAAGGTGGGGAACCGGCGTCCCAGGGACCCACTGTAGGGAAGGTGAAGCCGGGTGTAACGTTTCTTTGGTAAGAACTATGGAAGATACTCAGAGATCACAAACCATATCACCGCACAACCAAAGAATTGCGGAACATGCAGTCCTCGATGACAAGAGGTTGCCTATTGATTCTGAAAGAGATAAGCCCCCGATCCTGGTAGGGCAAACATCACTGGAATGGATCAAGGTGTTGGCGCGAGACAATCCGGGCGTGGCATTTACCTCGCTTGCCCATAGGATTAATTTTCATCTGTTGAAGCAGTCTTTCAAGCAGGTTCGCAGGAGTAAGAGTTGTGGTGTTGATAAGGTGACGGCAAAGGAGTACGCCAAAGACCTTGACACAAACCTCTATAATCTATTTCAGCGTTTGCAAAGAGGTCAGTACGCAGCACAACCGGTAAAGCGAATCTGGATAGATAAGGAAGGCGGTAAGAAACGTCCCATCGGTATCAGTGCTCTTGAGGACAAGATAGTCCAAAAAGCAGCAGCCAAGATACTAGACGTGGTCTACAGCAGTAAATTCCATGGATTCTCCCATGGGTTTCGTGAAGGACACAGCCAGCACATGGCACTGGATGAATTACGTAAACAGTGCATAGGCAAGAACATCAATTGGATAATTGATGCTGATGTGAGTGGATTTTTCGATAACATTGACAAGAAACTGCTGGTTGAGATCACACGGCAGCGCGTCAAAGATGGAGGGTTACTCCGCCTGATCGGCAAATGGCTAAAAGCCGGGATCGATGAGGGTGGTGAGCTGAGTTTCCCCGAGAAGGGGACTCCACAGGGTGCTGTTATATCCCCCGTGCTCAGTAACATTTTTCTTCACCACGTACTGGATGACTGGTTTGTAAAGGAAGTCCAGCCCAGATTAAGCAGACGTAGTTTTCTGGTGAGGTTTGCAGACGATTTTATAATAGGCTGCGAACTGGAGTCTGATGCCAGGAAGGTGCTTGTTTTGTTGAAAGAGCGATTCAGAAGTTTTGCTCTTAGCTTGCACCCCGAGAAGACGAAGCTCATACCGTTTGGTAGGCCATCAAGCAGTGTGAAGGTGGATAAAAGGAACGGTACATTTGGTTTTCTTGGATTTACATTTTACTGGGCAAAGGTACGGAAGGGATATTGGGTTGTTAAGAAGAAGACGATAGGAAAGCGTCTGAATCGTTTTGTAAAAGGCATTTGGGAGTGGTGCAGGGAGAATAGGCATGACCGGCTCAAGGATCAATTCTTTGATCTGTGCATAAAACTGCGAGGTTACTACCAGTACTATGGAGTACGTGGTAATTTCAAGGCTCTGGAAGTGGTATATGAGTCGGCAGAAAAGGCATGGCGTTTCTGGTTGAGTCGTCGCTCGCATAAGGGCGGAATCAGCTGGTCCAAGTTCGAGAGAATACGGGCATCCTTTCCATTACCAAAACCCAGGATATTTCACAACATCTAGCAGTTGGGCTGTATGTGGGACAGCAAAAGTTATGCGCCATACGGGGTGTCGCCTTTATGGCAGAAGGCTCGGTAAAAAGGGCTGGATCTGAGGAACCGTATGAGGGAAATCTTCACGTACGGGTCTGTGGGGGGAGCGCCGGGTAACCGGTGCTTCTACCCGGAAC
>PIVM01001120.1 GCA_003353945.1 Gammaproteobacteria bacterium | reverse complement strand
TATGAATTCTTAGCTGGATCTACTGAGAATAAACCAGACTATAATTCTAAGTTAAATTTGACAAATATAAAGGTAGAAAGTTCTTCTCAAAATAATCTTGTTCTAAAAGCTGATGCTGAAAATGAATTCTACACCGCCCCTAGAGAGAGTTATCTTTTAGATTGGAAATTTTACCTGAGTAAAAATAATGGTGCTTGGACAATAGATGAATTAAGGCAATCTAATTCAAGAGTAAAGGATTTAGAGAATAAACTTAATTAAGATACTTTCATTTCTCTAATTAATCTTTTACAATTATTTATTGTTAATTTTGCAACATTGTATTCCATTCTATGCCCATAATAAGTCAAAGAGTTTCTTTTGTATCTTAGATCGTCAAAAAGATTGTATAGGTCTTCTCGTTCTAAAATATCTCTTAAGCAGGGCTTCCTCAGACACCATTTAACATATTGAAGAACAATAAAATAAATCACAATAACACTTGTTTTTATGTAAGGCTATAGTTATATTTGCCGAATAAGCTTGCATTTATGATAAAGT
>PIVM01001119.1 GCA_003353945.1 Gammaproteobacteria bacterium | reverse complement strand
GCTTTGCGAGTAAGGTCAGGACGGTTGAGGTAACCCCTTCCTAAACCATCACCTCCAATGTAGAGTTCACCCATCACACCCACTGGCAACGGCTGCAGGTGTGCATCTAGTACGTAGTAGGTAACATTAGGAAAGGGGAGTCCGATGATGTTGGAAGATTCATGTTCTGTGCTGTTGTCAAACTCCATTCCAGTGCAAGCAAAGGCCGTCTCTGTGTGGCCATAGGCATTCACAAAGTACTTGACCTTGTCCTGCCATGCCTCCACATAGTACTGTGGTACGTGCTCTCCGCCAAGATTAAGGCATACCACTGAGGGGAGGTCACAGTGGACAACAAGCTCAAAGTGTGATGGTGTCATCATGAGGTGTGTGACCTGTGAAACATATGAAGTGTCAAACAAAGAACTGAATGCCCTGCAGTATGTGTGCAATATTCTTTGATTAACAAGTCAGTCAGCTCACCTTTGCTGTGTTGATGAGTAGCTCCAGCTCATTCAGCAATGAGTACTTTGGAGCAAGTACCAGAGTAGCACCCAATGA
>PIVM01001118.1 GCA_003353945.1 Gammaproteobacteria bacterium | reverse complement strand
ATTTTCAACCTCCGCCGCAAAAGCAATAACAGCTGATGATATAGAAAACTGGGATAGCAAATCAGATGAGTCCGACCCTGTATTTTCAACCTCCGCCGCAAAAGCAATAACAGCTGCTGATACAATAAGATGGAACAATGCAGCAGCCTCAGCAGATTCTGCGATCTATTCTGATACCGCTCAATATGCGCTATTAGCAGGTTCCGCAATACAGGCAATACATTCCGATTCCGCAAACCACGCCATCCAGTCCGATACGGCTCAATATGCGTTATTAGCAGATTTCGCAGTCTTAGTAGATCATGCAGTCAATTCTGATACGGCTCAATATGCGCTATTAGCAGGTTCCGCAATACAGGCAATACATTCCGATTCTGCAAACCACGCCATCCAGTCCGATACGGCTCAATACGCGCTATTCGCAGGTTCCGCAATACAGGCAATACATTCCGATTCTGCAAACCACGCCATCCAGTCCGATACGGCTCAATATGCGCTATTCGCAGATTCCGTAAATCATGCCATGCATGCCGATACGGC
>PIVM01000154.1 GCA_003353945.1 Gammaproteobacteria bacterium | reverse complement strand
ACACCAGAAGACTATGCCGTTTTGGAGAGTGCGGTAAAACGCACAATTGCCCGAACAGGCCTCACCCTGGATAATTACACTTCTCTTGGATTGACCGCTAAGCGCTACCGCTGGGATATACTGGAAAAATCACGAATTAAAATAGGTGACGGCATCAGTATTGACGGAGACGTGAACATTTATGCCTGTGCCAACAATAACCATATTGATACGGCCCTCCGCAAAATCACAAAGACCAAATAGCACGCGCCCTGATCTTTTTCCCCCGTCGATATCACCCCGTAACAAAGGGCCGGCCGCCACCCCAACAGCTGATGAAAAAAAACCGACTTATGATCGAGGCATGGGGCAGCTCAGTGCCATGAAATGCCTTTGTATAAATTATCTACTAAAACAAGACAGGAGGACTATATCGAGAACAGTTGACTCACGAGCAAAATAATTTCAATTATTTTGTTCTAAAACTCATGAACAGTAACTTTTTAGAGTTAAGAGACTCTGAGTCTTTAGTTACCACTAGTAGTCATTCAATCTGATATGGTCTAATATAAAAATCTATTCCCACATTAGTTGACGCCTGTATTGATTGGATAAAGCTGCTTTAGCTTTATCCGTGCATCCTCTGTTGTAAAGCGCCAGTTAATGGTTCCCCCAGCCTGATTGCGAGAAACCGTCCAAGCATTTACCTCTGAACGCACCGTGTCAATATCCGGCAAACGACGACTCAAACATTGGCGTGATAGCACGCTAAATTCACACTCCGCCATATTCAACCAACTTCCATGCTTTGGCGTATAAACAAATTCCAATTTTTCTAATAAACGGCGCGCAACCTGAGGCTCAAAACTTTTATATAGGGAGGCGCCCGTGTGAGTGCTTAAATTGTCCATCACCAAGGTGATTCTTGTGGCATCTGGAAAATCTTCCTCGACTAGCTTGCGTACACCCTTCGCCCACTTTTTCGCAGCATGATTATCTGCCACCTCTATCCGCCTCCAACCAATAAAGGGCGCTGAAAACTGTATTAGGTGAGCCACACCATTACGCTCATATTCAGCATCATAGCGCTCTGGACTGCCTGCCTTAGCTGGTAACGGCTCTCGAACTTCTTTAATGCATTGCACGCTACTCTCATCCATACAAGCCACTGGAAAATCGGTCTCGATTGGCCGCTTATAAACGTTCAATACATTCTCCATGGCACAGACAAATGCCGCATCCTGCTTCGGTGGTATACACCACATTTCCTTCAACCACGGTTTAAAGGTGTTTTTTTAAAACTTTCCTGATCGTTTCATGTGAGACTGACTCCACCACTTCCAGCTCTACCAAACGATGACCTAGTAGTTTGAGTGTCCAGCGAGACTGGCCGGCAGGGGGCTCACTACACATCAGTGCTATCACCTTGGCTTCAGCGTCTCCATCCAATACTCGCGACCTTTCCCGTTTGCGCGGTTCTCTTTCCAGAGCCGCATCAAGCCCTCTTTCAACACAGCGTTGGCGCAGCTTCTATACTGTTCGATGATGAACGCCTACTCTTTCTGCAACCTCTTTATCCTGGAGCCCAGGCCCATGCACTCCTTCATCCGCCGACAGAAGTATTTGAGCGTGGGTTCGCCTATAGGCCGCCTCTTTCCCTTTGCGAACCAAGCCCGTTAAACTCTGCTGTCCCTCTTCTGACAACCGGATAATGTATTTCTTTTTCATTCGCGCTCTCAATAGGATATTGGTCATTAGTGAGAAAACACTTTAACATTAGGCCGTTTCAGATTGAATGACTACTAGGATTTCAATCTATTTGCGGCCGCAGTCTTTCTGGAACTGGACACTATGTCTAAGATAAACTGGACTTTTATCGAGTCGCCCGTCTGGTAAGAATACTCTAAAGGAGACACTAGTTGATTGGAAGTTGAATTATATTCACGGTGTATGAAGAATCTACTCCCCCGAGTATAGGCGGAATTAACTCCACCCGGCCTCCTAATCTATCCTAAACGGCAGTCCGCGGGAACGCGCCTATCGCGGTTAAGGCCGCCGATTCTCGAAAAAATATAGATTTTCTTGTTCTATCTGAACCTGTAATAATAAGATAGGGAGCCAACAGCCTGCTAGGAGTACTGCCGGTAGTCAACTACCAATCCAATTAATCCTATGCCTCTTCAACCTCAACCTCTCGCTCAGCCTTGCTCTCAACATCAGCCTCTTCAAAGCGAACCTCTGCTTGCAGAACTCTGCTAGTCTCCTTATCGCCATGCAGTAACATCATTAACGCTGGTGCCAACAATAAGTCAGTAACCAATGCCATAGAGATAATAGACGCGACAACCGTACCGAATACAAATACATTAGACATGGTGGCAACAAGGTCCGATGCAAAGCAGCCAACCAGAACACAGGTGGTTATCAGCATTGCACGGCCAGCTCCGTGCAGGGTTTTATCGATAGCCTGATTGGCAGAACCTGTTTGTTGGTAATTTTTCGTGTAGTGATATATAAAGTGCAGAGTGTCATCCACGACAATGCCTAGTGCAATACAGCCCACCATAATCGACGTCACATCAAGGTTAATCCCAAGCAATCCCATGCCACCCAAACCAAAAATGATTGGCAGGACGTTGGGAATCATACTGATTAAGCCCACGGTAAAATTACCTGCCATAAGCACCATAAAGAAACTGATAACCACAAATGCCATAACATAACTTACACTCATGCTCTCAAGAGCACGGGGCAGACAGCCTGCGAGCAGCGCTGTGGTGCCCGTGATGGTGACTCTTTTGGCTAATGCTCTTTCTTGGCTTACATTTACTGAACTCGCAGGCTTATGGATAAAAACCTCATCGAAGATTCTCTGCAGCTGCGTTATTAAGTCTTTATATAATACTCCATCGGCATAGGGTAATTTTATAGTAATACGGGCAAGGCGTAAGTCCTGATCGCTGACACGTTCCAGGTCATTGGTACCGCTGTTCTGGAACAGGAGAATCTCTTGCGCGATTAATTTCCGGTTATCAGGAATGCGATAAAAACGGGCGTCGTTGTTATTGAGGGATTGGTTAATTTCTTTAACAATATCATTGATCGAATAGGCTTTTCCAAGTGTAATACCGGCAATCCTCTGTGACTCAATTCGCGCTACTGCTTCATCGATCGCATTAAGGAAAATAGGATTATATAACCCATTGGTTTCACCACTATCAATAATCACTTCGACAGATGCCGATCCGTCTAACGCTTCATCTATGGCAAATAAGTCCAGCTTTACTGGTGATTCATCTGGAAAATAACTGACGGTATCATCAGAGAATTGCAAACGGGGTATTTGTAGACAGGCGATGGCAGCGACTATGAGAAAAACACTAACAATCGCTTTAGGGTATCGAGTAGCTAATCCTACGCAAAGAGACAACACTGCTTCCGTATTTTTCGATACTTTGGTCGCCTTAATGTTGGTATTGAAATTAAAAAGCACCAGAGTAGCAGGCAAAAAGGTAAAGGTATAAAACAGGGCAAAAGCGACACCGACGGCGGAATAGATTCCCATTTCAGCAATGATCGAGAGTTCGGCAAAGGCAAAGGATAAAAAGCCTGCGGCAGTGGTAATGGAGGTCAGCAGTATTGCCGGTGCCGAATAGGACATGGCATATGCTATTGCCCTGCGCTTGTTTTTATGCGCTTCGAGTTGCTGGTAAAAATGTGTTAATACATGAACGGCATCACTCGCTGCTACGGCGTACAACAGTACGATAACTGCGCTTGTGATGCTTTTCATAGGGGCGCCGACAAAGGCCATAAATCCAAGCACGGAAACAACGGAGAACTGCACAATTAATAATGGTATTACGACACCCGACGAGCGTCTAAAAAATATCGCTAACATCATGATAATCGCCAAGGCTGCCAAGGTCGATTGCAATGCGGTATCATCCATAGTGTATTGGTTGAAGGCCGCAACAGTAACAGCGGAGCCGGCGAGCTTTGGTTTCAGCTCTTGATAATTTTGCAAGACAGCGTTGATGGATTCTATAGCCTTTCGATTGTCCTCCTGGCTGGCATTATGCCATTGTCCGTCTTCTCCTTCGATTTCGGCGGACAGTTCAATTGTCATCACTAGCATAGAGCCATCTTTAGCGATAAGATTATTGGCATAGTGCTTATGCCTTGTGACCAATCGGCTCAAGGTTTTGAGATCTTGGGGTTTAGGCTGAATTAGATGCTTTTGGTTTTTATTTTCGATGCTTTCTTCATCGATACCGGCAAGCTCTGTGGATTGTTCAACCCCACCATAAGGCCAGTTATCTAGCAGTTCATCAACATGCAGTACATCATCAAGCCCGTAAATAAGGCGGACATTATGTAAGCTGTCAACCTTATCCAAAAAAGGCACGCTTTTTTCTAACTCTTCTTGTAGCTTCTTTAGGGTTGATAGTTGTTTATTGCTAAGAGGAAGGCTCGCATCAAGCCCTACTACTATTAAATCGTCTCTGCCGAATTGATTTTGAAATTCCCTAAACTCAATTCGTAAAGGATCGGTTTTATGCAAAGAACCTTCTACAGAAAAATCCATTTTTAGCTGGGAAATACAGACAGCAAAGAATGCAAATACGCTCAAGCTCAGTAATAAAACCCATTTGGCATATTGAAAAACAAAATTACTGTAGGCAACGGTGCTTCTTTCAATTTTCTCACGAATGTTTAGCACGCGAATCTCCCATGTTTATTTTTCAGCCGCTCTTTTACCATAAGAGGAGATAACAGAAATGGGATCGGGCCAAAATAGATTTTTACCGATACACTGCTGTTTGTTGTTGGAGTATAAACCGCATTGATGCCCCCTGATAAACATCTACGCTAGTGGGTGTAAGAAGAACAAACGCCCTTTTTTTGGCTACTCTACCCTAAACATTCGGAGTACGGCAACCGCTGATCGCGGCTGAGGTGGTCGCCAGCCACTATAAATAAGCTAATTGCTCATATAAATGCAACCGTAGACGCTTGATTGACCAAGTGATTCAATCCAACCGTATTCAGCAAGACCGCTTTAGCGATTGCAAACGGTTGCTGATCGTACTGTGCAATTATCAATCGTAGTCGCCTTTTCGAGAATTCCGGAAGCTCAACTACCTGATTTGTAGGATTTCGAAACATTATCGTCATTGATCCCACTACAGCACCTATCTGAGATGGTGCTTTTTAGAAAGGCTGTGTGAAAACGCAAAAATATATTTTGCTCATGGGATGGGGCTACACATTCGCATTTGATATGTAATATATTCTTCCCTTGAGCACCACTGTTTTGATCAAAACAGACAAATACCATCTTGACGATAATCCCTCCTGTCCCTTTATTCGATATGGCTGTGGATGGGTTGATGCACTAAGGAGAAATGTGCCCGAGCCAACCCATCCAAAGTAATATTCTAACCATTCCTGACTTTATGTTTCCTCCGCACCTTGCAAGTAGTGGCCACAAGCCCCATATTGAACGCCACAGACAATTTTGTCTGTTCCTATCAGAAGACCATTTTAATGCTATCTCAAAATAATAAAGACCCCTGGGGGTCTCAGTCCCAATTACCACCGGATCTCAATGCTCTTTTGCAGCAAGCTCTCGATCGATTGACGCGGTTTTTTTCCGGGGGAGGCTCCGGTGGGGGCTCTGCGGGGGGCACTAGCGGTGGGTTTGGTCGTGGCCTAACGATGGGTTTGCTGATATTGGTTGGACTAAGTATCTGGTCGGCTTATTACACTGTGCCCAGTGACTCTGTAGCAGTGGTGCAGCGTTTCGGGAAATATTTGGATGAAGTGCCTCCTGGCTTGCATTTCAAGCTGCCACTAGGTATTGATAAGGCGACTATTGTGCCGGTCAAACGACAATTAAAACAAGAGTTCGGATTTTCCACACCCGGCGCCAGTGATCCTAATCAGACCCCACGGTCTCGTGATGGTCGCCGCGAAACACAAATGGTCACTGGTGACTTAAATGCCGCCTTGGTCGAATGGGTGGTTCAATACCGCGTTTCCGATCCCGTCAAATTTCTATTTGAGGTTCGCGAGCCCAGTGAAACCCTGCGTTATGTATCCGAATCGGTCATGCGCGAAGTGGTGGGTGATCGAACAGTGGACGAAGTGCTTACCATCGGCCGCCAGGAAATAGAAAACGAAGCATTGATTAAAATGCAGGAGCTATCGACCAAATACGTTATGGGCATCAGTATTGATCAGGTGCAACTTAAAAACATCAATCCACCCAGACCCGTTCAAGAATCCTTTAATGAAGTGAATCAGGCGCAACAAGAAAAAGAGAAGCTGATCAATGAAGCGCGACGTGATTACAACAAAGTCATACCTCTTGCCGAGGGTGAAAAAGATCAAAGAATTCGTGAGGCTGATGGCTATCGGCTTAAGCGTATCAATGAGGCCGAAGGTGATGTCGCACGCTTTAACGCGCTATTTACTGAATATAGAAAGGCTCCGGAAGTCACTCGCCGCCGTATCTACATTGAAACAATGCAGGAGGTGCTGCCATCTATACAATCCAAAGTTCTTGTTGATGATGAAGTGCGCGGTTTACTACCACTGTTAAATCTGGAAGCACAAAAGGGAGGCCAGAAATGAACGGTCCTAAGGGCATAGCCCTCATAATACTATTCATTGTCGGCGTATTTTTGTTAGCGAACTCGGTCTATACGGTGAATGAAGTTGATCAGGTAATTATTACTCAGTTTGGTAAACCGGTTGGTGAACCTGTAACGGATGCTGGTTTAAAATTCAAAACTCCCTTTATTCAAGAGGTTAACCGGATCGACAAACGTGTACTTGAGTGGGATGGGGCACCGTCGGATATGCCCACAAAAGATAAATTGTATATATCTGTTGATCTGTTTGCTCGCTGGCGTGTTATCGATCCGCTGCAATATTTTTTAAGGTTGCGCGATGAGCGTAGTGCGCAGTCAAGGCTGGACGATATTCTGGGCAGTGAAACTCGCAATGCCGTTGCCAAGCATGAATTAATTGAAATTATTCGCACCTCTAAAAATCGTGTGCCAGAACGAGATGCGATCCTTTCATCTGAGCAGGATATGGATATGGGAGCCTTGGTGCCTATTGAAAAGGGGCGCAAACTGGTTGAACAAGACATATTTTCAGAAGCGGCAAAAAAAGTGGGTGTCTTTGGCATTGAATTGTTGGATATTCGTTTTAAACGCATTAACTATAACGAAAGCGTGCGGCCAAAGATCTATGATCGAATGATCAGTGAGCGCCGTCAAATCGCTGAGCGTTTTCTTTCTGAGGGTAATGGCGAGGCGGCCAGAATACGAGGCAACAGGGTGCGCGACTTAAACAAAATCCAATCAGAAGCTTACCGACAGGTTGAAGAGATTCGCGGTTTGGCGGATGCTAAAGCCACTGAAATTTATGCCAGTGCCTACAATCAAAGTCCGCAATCTGTAGAGTTTTATGAATTTACCCGTACGATGGCCGCCTATCCATCTATTATTGGTGACAGTACGACCTTGGTATTATCTACTGATACAGAATTATTTAAATTCCTAAAAGGCATGTCGCCGGAAACTGACGGTAAAACACCTCGGTGATTCGTGGTCGCTATATTTAAATAATGGGGGCGGCGGGATCAAAAAATAATCCCTCGATTGATTCGCTTTTCTCGCTAGCCTTGTTTCAGAGCGCATTAAAAAGTCGGGGACAAAATACAAAAATATTATGCCGCCTTTTTCATATTCTCTACCCTGTGGTGTGCGAATTACTAAATTCACGCTGCAATCGGCAACTGATATGAACCTTTGCAGTGTGATTTCCAGCGATAACGATCGAGCGATACAACTTTATTGTCAATATTGGTTTCTGATGCCATCTTTTTTTTTCGGAGTTTTCATTCCGAGAGATGAGTGGGCACGAGTTTCATTGTAATATGTTTGAAAATGATCGAGTTTATTCTGCAAATCGCACGCATTGAAAAACGCTAGGTGGTCTAAATACTCTCTTCTGGCAGTTCCGATTACGCGCTCGATAAATGGGTGCGAAGTAGGAACACCAGGCACTGATTTGACTTCCTCAACATCAATGACTCGCAAATTGGCTTGCCAACGGTGGAATAAAAAGAGTGGGTCGTTGTCGGAACTCAAATACTTTGGTGGCGTTTTCCCAGCAACAATGCTGTTGAACATCTGGCAATAGGCAATACCATCGCAATCACCTGCATGAACAGCAAAGCCGATAATCCGTCGAGCGTATTGATCTATAACCACCATCACCCAGTGTGAGCGTAGTGACATGGATTCACAGCGAAACAGGTCAACTGACCACAAACTATCTTTCATGTGGCCTATAAAGGTTACGCCAATAGGCCACCAGGGCGATATCATAAGCGGCTGACTGTCCATGCCGTTTAGGTGTTGTGCAAGGCATGCCGCGCTTTTGCCATTCTCTGACCGTGGTTCTGTTCACCTCAAAGAACTGGGCGATTTCTGAATGTGTAAACTGCATTGAACTGTGCATGGTTTTTCCTCCAAATGTACAGGTGAATTTTCTTGGGAAATGCGTTTGAGTCTTTAAAAACAGGGGTTTTCATCAATTTTCCTTTTCATGCTGTAGTGGAGCACTAGGAGGTGAAAATCTCTCGAATACCGCGCTCGCTTGACCCCGTGGTAGGCGTCCATGCCACCAGGGTCCCAGACACTAACCTAGGCCACATGAAAGTGAAAGTGCCTGACGGGTGAGTCTCACTCGACTCAGCAAGCCCACTTCCTTAGCATTTTGATTCTTGCCTATATGATAAGTAAGCATCGATTTGGCCTATTTCCCGGGATTGACAATATAACAACCTGTGCCTGCTTGAAAATCTAATATATAAACAGAATGGTATTGCTATGTACTTTAGACTGGACGAGCGCCCTTTGAGTGTTTATATTATGACGCAATGTTTATATAAAGTCATTTAAGGAGATAGAAAAATGTCCGTACTCGTTGGAAATACCGCCCCTGATTTTACTGTTGACGCCGTTTTGTCCGGTAGTGAGTTTGCTCAAGATTTCACGCTTTCCCAGTTCAAGGGTAAAAAATATGTTGTCCTGTTCTTTTACCCGCTGGATTTCACCTTTGTGTGCCCGACTGAGCT
>PIVM01000037.1 GCA_003353945.1 Gammaproteobacteria bacterium | reverse complement strand
TTTCTCCTCACAGCTAAGCGTGATAAGAAGGCCGCTCTACGCTTTCTCAATAAAGCCATAGGCAGAAATGGTAAGCCTGGTCTGATCAATATCGATAAGAGCGGTGCCAATACAGCAGGCATCAAAGCGTACAATAAAGAGAACCACCGACGTATAAAAATTCGTCAGTGCAAATATTTAAATAATATTATTGAGCAAGATCATCGATTCGTAAAACGAAAGACAAAGTTGGTGCTTGGCTTTAAGAATTTTCATTCAGCACAGAAAACATTGGCAGGCGTTGAACTGGTGCGAATGATCAAGAAAGGGCAGCAGCGTAAAACTCGTGGTGTCGGTTTGTCCCCAGCTGAACAATTTTACTCATTGGCGGCATAGTCACGCCCAGAAATTCTGTCGATTTGTTTTCATGCCTGATTTGCGACAGAACCCGCACTACGGCCATCACTCTGAACCCTTCAAGAAATCTAATGTTGACAGGGTAATGCAATTGCATTACCCTTTAATTAGGTTTTCCTCTTTTTGGTTGGAGGCTAATATGAGCAACCCCATTCTAATCAGCGAATCTACCCTTACAGACCGCTACCAAACGACAGTACCAGACCCTGTACGAAAAGCCCTGCACCTGAATAAGCGGGAGAAAATCCGCTATACCGTTCAAGCTGATGGTCAGGTGTTGTTGTCGCGGGTTGACCAACATGACAATGATCCGATTCTGGACCAGTTCTTGTCATTTTTAGCCCAGGATATCAGTGTCAACCCTCAACATGTGCAAGCAATTAGCAGCGATCTCGTTGATCGAGTCCAGAACCTGGTTTCCGGCGTTGAAATCGACCTGGATAGCCCCCTCTCTGAAGAGGATGAATAAGCTTGGTTAAATCTACCCCGCTGGTAATCAATGGATGGAGTATCTTTGCGCATCCGTTGTTTGTCGATCAAATTGATGACCTTGAATCACAGGTTAAGAAACTCCGAAAGAAAGACCCTGTCAACTACACCAAAAAGAATGCCACTAAACGATTAGCCGCAATCTTAAAGCTAGCCTTCAAAGTTATCCCTCAGGATCCCACACTGACTGAATACCGCCAGGGCACAACCCTTGGGGAACAGCACAAACACTGGTTCCGGGCAAAGTTTTTCCAGCAGTATCGATTGTTTTTCCGGTTTCACTCAGAATCCAAAATTATTGTGTATGCGTGGGTGAATGATGAGAATAACAAACGCGTCTACAACAGCAAAGCCGATGCCTATCGCGTGTTTGAGAAAATGCTGATCGATGGACATCCACCTGATAGCTGGGAAGATCTTCTCTCTGAAGCCAAAGCTGCATCTAAGCGATTGGCAGAAAAAACGCCCTAATAAAGATTACTTGAAAAGAAACTCGAACTCCTTCCAGCACAATTGAACTTTGTGAACCTTGAAAAAGATGACCAGAGCAGCCGAAATAAACTCTATGTTGCCCCCCCCGGTAGTTTCTAACCCTATTCAATTAAATAACGCATAAAAGCTATCCAATTCCAAAACCTCAAGGTGCGGAACAATTCCTTGCGCTTGAAAAAAGCTAATAACGGATAAGCCTCCCCGTTTTTTGACCAATAATTTGGACGACCAACAAATTTTTACGTAGATGCATTTATATTCCTAGCTTGGGGCTGGAACATTTTGTAAATTGGACAAAC
Organism: Gammaproteobacteria bacterium; assembly: GCA_003353945.1. GTDB lineage: Bacteria > Pseudomonadota > Gammaproteobacteria > Pseudomonadales > PIVM01 > PIVM01. The sequence goes on along the minus strand of PIVM01000037.1, from coordinate 37,807 downwards.
TATTATTTCCACGCCCCTAACATTAGTGTTTTCCATTCTATGAATTTCCGGGTTGCCAGTTTGGTACTAAATTACGTTTGAGGCATTCACGTTGTGCATAAATCGTTTCCCCTTGATATTTTTCAGATTCAGGAACGCTGGCTAACCAGGCAATGACGGCTGCTGGGACTGTGGGCGGCGCACCGCCGTAGCGTTGAGAAAAAACCTCTGCTAATCCTTGCGCCTTAAGGCTTTCGGTTATGATTAGGCCTGGTTCAACATTAAAAAACTGCACGTTTGTGTCTTTGTGTTCTGCGATCAATATGCCGCTCATTCGCAAAAGAGCAGCTTTTGATGCGCTGTAAGCAAAACCCCAGCCTCCTTCGCCGACCGGGGCGGATGGATCTATCATGCCTGATTGTGACACTACATTGATGATAAATCCTCTGTTGCGTTCCAGCATTGTTGGCAAACAGCGCTGCACTAATAACAGTTGTGAGAATACGTTTCCCTGGAAAATATTCTGCATCATTTGCTGATCAAGTTCCATCACGCGTTTCATTACGCCTGGACCTTGGTAAATTCCGTTATTGACCAGTAAGTCAATATGATTCCATTCTGCGATAGCCTGATCAACAGCAGAATTGATCGATTGGGGATCGAGCAAATCAAGCCTGAGCGGTAGGGCGCGACGACCCAGTGCTTCGATTGTTTTTGCAGTTGTCTGCAAACTGCCGGGTAGTGCCCCGATATCTGAATGATCGGTGCCATGTTCATGTGCCTCGCCTTCTTCCATTGTTCTGGCGGTAATTACTACATCGAAACCTTTTTTTGCAAGAGCAATGGCCGTTTGTTTGCCTATGCCACGGCTGGCACCAGTTACAAAGGCAATGTTTGATTTCATAAGTTCACCCAACATTCTGCTTGAAAGCTGCGTGGCAGTATAAATCAGTTTCAATAGCGTGTAACCAGCTGGTTGCATTGCCATCAATGCTTGGCTAAAGTGGGGGATTAGATTGTCGGAGATACTCAATGGGTACGAATATTCTGCTTGAAAAGCAAGCTGGTTGTGCCATTTTAACGCTGAATCGCCCTGAACAAATGAATGCACTGTCAAAGGCATTGCGCAGTGAATTTGTTGCAGCCTTCGATGCTCTAAAACAGGATAAATCGATATCCTCTGTGATTATCACTGGTAAGGGCACGGCATTTTGTGCGGGGTTTGATCTGAAAGAATTGTCCAGTGGCGAGGATGCGAATGCAGCAGACGCTGCGGAAAACCGGATGGCTCAGGTTATGGTTAATTTTGACCGACCCATTATTGCTGCCGTAAACGGCCACGCCATTACCGGAGGTTTTGAATTGGCTCTGGCCTGTGATTTTATTATTGCCTCAGAGCAGGCGAGCTTTGCCGATACGCACGCAAGGATAGGGATTCTTCCTGGCTGGGGATTAAGCCAGCGTCTTCCCAGGTTAATTGGCATCAATCGGGCCAAGGAGCTGGCTTTTACGGGTAACCGCATTGACGCGAAAACTGCTTGTGAATGGGGCTTGGTTAATCGTGTTGTCAGTGCTGAACAATTGATTCTCAGTTGCCTGGAACTGGCCGAGTCCATATCAAATTGTGTGCCTACCGTATTGAAACAATATAAAGACTTAATCGAAGCTGGCTACAACATGCCCCTTGACGAGGCGCTGCGTTACGAAGCAGCAAAGGGAATAGAATCCGCCAAAGCAGCTTCTGCAGCAATGATTGCTATGCGAAAAGACAATGTTATTCAGCAGGGTCGTGAAGAAAAAGATCGCGAACAAAAAAAAGTGAGAATTAACGATGTTTGAAGTGTATGCCAGTACGCCACAAGATATGTCACCGGCAGAAATTGCTGCTCATGCCCGTCGAGCCGAAGCAATGGGTTATGACGGTTTGCATGTGCCGGACGCTGTCCATGACGGTTTTATTCTGTCAGCTATCGCATTAAATGCGACAAAAGCATTGCGTGTGGGCACAGCCGTATTGGTGGCGTTTCCCCGCAGTCCCATGAATGTTGCCATTACTGCGTGGGACTTGCAGCAGATGTCAGGCGGCCGATTTGAGTTGGGCCTTGGTACACAAGTTAAAGGGAATATTGAAAAACGTTACAGCACCTCCTGGAGTGCGCCGGCTCCCCGCATGCGGGATTATATTCAATCCTTAAGAGCGATTTTTAATTGTTTTCAACAGGGTGGTTCTTTGGATTTTCGCAGTGCGCATTATGAGTTTACGCGCTTGCAGCCCTTTTTTAACCCAGGTCCAATTGAACATCCCGATATTCCCATTTACCTGGGAGCGGTTGGGCCCTTGATGACTCAATTGGCGGGCGAAGTGTCTGACGGTTTGATTACTCATCCAACCAATACACCTCCACGTTATATTGAGGAGGTGACGTTTCCTCGTATCAATAAGGGAGTAATAAAAGCGGAACGGCAATTACAAGAAATAAAGTTGCTGCTAGGATCTTTATTGGCGACAGGTGTTGATGAAGAAATGGTTGCCGTTGAACGGGAGAAGCAACGCAATTTGCTTGGATTTCTATACTCAACGCCCGCCTATTGGCCCAGCCTGGAGCTGTTTGGCTGGCAGGAAAAGGGAGAGCATCTGTTACAATTGACTCGCGAGGGACGTTGGCAAGATATGAAGCTTATCGTTGATGACGATATGCTGACTCAGTTTGTGCCCGTCGGTACTTACAAACAGATTGCAGCAGTTTTGCAGGCTCACTACGGTCATTTATCGGCGATTATCAATTTTCCACTACCAGAAAATCCGGCACATGATGAAGCTGCAGCAAAAGCTATTGCTGAACTTAGAGAAATATGTTGACTATGTGCGGCCTTCGGCTAGCTCATTAAATCAATTTCGTACTGACCAGAAACACAGACCGATAAGCCTGATTGCGAATTCACATATATTGCTGGCAAACATCTTGATTAACAGATCATTGGAGAAGATGAAAAAGCAAGGCCAGCAGTTTCACCTTTTCTCGGACGCTGCCTGATAGCTGACCTTCCCGGTCAGCAATACCAGTAAATCACCCTTTACGGACGTTCCTGGTTTTTTACACGCGGTGTAAAATTGAAACTGAAGCAGCCATTTAAAACACGATGATTGTGGTAATCAAACGATTATTGGTATCAATAGATAAGACCAATCTGCATTTTGGGTAATTATGAAATAAACGGCATGTCAGTGCGCAAAGTTGCCTTGCCTCCAAAGTAAATTGAGCACTCACGTCATCCTCGCGAACGAGGGTGTCGCAAAAGAGTCCATAGGATGAGAAAATAGATTCTCACGCAATGACGACAAGCAAAATGCAGAGAAAAACAGTCCACATTGATCGAAGTAGCCAGTTTGATTTGCTGGGAGAAGTCCTGGTAGCTTGTAATCAAGAAAAGCTAAACATTGGAGTATCTGGGCGAATATTTAAAGCCCCCGATCGCCATCAACTCTACCTTGCATGACACGCCTGGATCGCTATCTGGAAGAAGTCGGGCAAACCGAACCGCTTTCAATTGCTCCGTTGTTGGATGAACTGGATTGGAGTGAATTCGAAGGACGTTATGCCAAGTCTAAAGGTCGCTTTGCAGTCATTACATCGATACCGTTGAAGTTTGTTTGATTTTCCCCAGCGCGAGAACACAGCACTTCGGCAATGTGGACAACTTTTGACATCTTCAAAGTGAGATTCGATAAGATCGACACTCTTACTGATGGTATTTTCTTTAACTTCATGCAGCAATCGTTGTCTTTGCGTATGTGTGAGTGATTCTGCTTGGGAGAGGAATTTATTGAAGTCTTTTCGTAGCATAATGGTAGTCCATTAACTGGTTGATATGCTGGACATAATACCAGTGCCAACAGTTAATGCAAACATAGCCATATATAGTCAGTGTTGAAGAGATGACACGGATTCAAAATCGCAAGCATCTGAAACTCGTGCGCCACAGATCGAGATTGCTTTTGAGATGATAGCGAGATTTTTAACTTTAGCGACACCCTCGAACGCGGGGACCCAGAAAAAAGAGAGCGCATTTATGCGCACATATGCGTAGCTGCAGCCTTTGCAGGTCTTGATAAAACACGGCTGCTCGATCATTATCGAACTAAATAATCCTGTAAACTAACACCCGAATTTGCACAAGAGAGAATCATGGGTTGATCAAGTAACCTACAGTTTATATTCTTGCACGCAATGGTGTTACACGTAATGGGTAAGTATTGCGGCCTAGCCATCCCAATTCTCTGGAGATTTTCCCTGAATACGATAGGCAAAAGCGATAATTTGCGCAATACACAGGTAGAGAGTTTCAGGAATTTCGTCACCCAAATCTAACGTTGCCAACAGACGCAATAATTCAGGATTTTCAAAGATAGGGATTTCATATTCTTTTGCGATCGCCAGAATCTGTTCAGCAATATCTCCGCTGCCAGTGGCAGAGACTGTCGGGGCGTTTTGACCGTCGTATGTGAGTGCGACGGCTTTGTTTTGTTCGTCTTTGTCGGTCATAAGTCAGTGGTCATAAGCCAAGGGTCATGAGTGAGTGTCGATCAATTGCTGTTCCAGTCGGGTGTTGTGGTTGGCAGGTTTCCCTTTGAAGCAATCCAGTGTTTTTACTGTAACGCCCAGTTTTGAAAGAGAGTTGTGCAAATTGCTAATTTCAGCTTCGACACGTTGCAGTGTGTTGGTTTGTTCAGCCCAGATTTTTGCGGAGACATTGTTGTTGACGACGATTAACTGAACATAGAGTGGTCCGAGTCCGTCAAGATCAAAGCTCAGCATTACTGTCCATTGGCGTAGCTTGTGTTCAGCATCTTCCTGTTCTTTGTCCTCTTCCTCAATTTCTAGTAAAAAACTGTCGATTTGTTCGCCGTGTAGAACAGGTAGCTCCAACACCCAATGGTTGATAACGTTGGGTTCCGCTGAAGCAGGCATACTATTGAGTTGGTGCAATTGAGTGCGGGACAAAGTGGCGAGCGTCTGTTGCAATAAAACGCGTTGCAGCGTTTGCTGGATATCAGCGTTCTTAGTTTCTTCACTTGTGGTTTTTGTGGGTTGTGACGTTTGAGCGCTATTGGATTTAATCAGATTGGCCAAACGTTTGAGCTGTTGCCCCACATCGTCTGTTGAGGAGGAGGGCGCCGCCTGCAACAACTGCCAGGGATTTGAAACGCTGCTTGAGTTGGGGAGTTGTTCAATCAGTGTATGCGCGAGTTTTGCCACGTTCAACTTAAAATCCTGTTGAGCGATTTCTCTGATTTGTGATGCGTTTGATTGTGTTTGGACGTTGCTTTTCGCCGTTGTTGGCGTTTGCTCGATTGTGTTTATTTGTTTGGAATTATTGGCTAGTAAGTTCTGAATTTTATGCAGTAGTGCTTTTGTTGAATTGGCAGGTCCTGAGTTTTCATTATTGTTCGTCCTGCCGGTTTGTGATGAGGTTTTGATTGTGGCAAGGGGATCCGGCTTAAGAGCGGTTGCCGCACGAACTAAACGTTTTTCGGTAAAGATGCCGCTGTTTCGTAGTACGTGCTGTAATTCCTTGGCTGATTGTAATTGCTTAGTGTGAGGTAATTCTTGGATCAGATGCTTGATAGCGTCTTGTACAGGTGGCGGTAGTTGCTGCATCTGCTGAGCCGGCATTTTTCGCACCAGGTTCAATAATTGTGAATAGGGCTGCTGGCGTGGAAGTATTTCACGTAAATTGTGTTGTAGGGTAATTTTATCTGATGTTTGGGTTTTAGATTCACTGGGTAGATTGATTTCCAGTTGCCGGGCATTGATAACCTTGAGCTCTACTTGACTGCCTTGTGGTAGGGGTTTGTCACTTTGAACGTTGAGCAGATTTGATCCCACACGTAACAGGATGGCCCATTGTGTAGCTGTTGACTGTTTTACGATCGCATTTTGCGGATTATTTAACGTGCTTTTTGTTGGGTCATAGGATGCAGCCGAAAGCTGTGGAGTGGTTTTCGTGGCCGTGCTCTTTCCAGTCTGTTTGTCGGTCGATATTAGGGTATTGAGCATTTTGCTTTCAGATTTGACGACCGTCGCCTTAATAACCTGACCCACCAAGCCCGCCAAGACGGGTTTTTTCTCTCCCAGCTGTTCAATGACTTGCAATTGCAGTGAGGGTGGTAAAGGGGGTGGAAGCTCAATAGACATAATGGCTAGTGGGAGAAGGTTGCTTTGAGAATTAGCTGCGCGTTTATGATTCAGTATAGTGTGTTTGTCTGCCCAAAGTCGCCGATTATAAGGTATCCGCCCAATTTGGATATCTAAGAATGGATATAGGGTCAAATAAAGAGAGAATCCATCTGCTCTTGAATTATCCGCAGGGAGCCCCATATTGCCTGTTTGGTGATTGGGAGAGTGATAAAGAGCTCCCTGCCATGAGAGCTCGTAGTATGCGAGGCAAGAATATCAAAGGTTCTTTGGATTAGCCTAAAACGGGCTTGACCAAACGACAGAAACAATCAGGAGATTGAGTGATTATGACCGCAGCGACGGAAAAACAGACCCTGGGATTTCAAACTGAAGCCAAACAACTGCTTCATCTGATGATTCATTCGCTTTACAGCAATAAAGAGATCTTTTTACGAGAGCTGATTTCCAATGCGTCGGATGCAGCTGACAAACTGCGTTTTGAGGCGCTGTCTGATTCTTCCTTGTATGAGAATGACGCAGAGCTGAAAATTCGGGTCGAATTTGATCAAGACGCCAAAACCGTCACGATCAGCGATAATGGTATTGGCATGAGCCATGATGAGGTGATCGAGAATCTGGGTACGATTGCCAAATCGGGTACGGCTGAATTTCTAAAGACCCTGACAGGTGATCAACAAAAGGATTCTCAGCTAATCGGTCAGTTCGGGGTAGGATTTTATTCTTCCTTTATTGTCGCAAAAGAGGTTGAAGTACTGACAAGAAGGGCAGGGTTGTCTGCTTCTGAAGGTGTACACTGGACATCAGGTGGTGAATCAGAGTTTACAATTGAGAGCGTTGATAAAGCTGGACGAGGTACTACCGTTATTCTCCATCTTGGCGATGATAACGGTGAATTTGCCGATGGCTGGCGGTTACGCAGTATTATAAAGAAATATTCCGACCACATTTCTATGCCGGTGGTGATGAAGTCTGAACCGATGCCACCTGCTGAACCGGCTGAAGGGGAAGAAGAAAAAGAGCCCGAAGAGCCGCAAGACGAGACCGTAAACGCAGCAACTGCGCTGTGGAGCCGTAGTCGTAGCGAGATCAAGCCTGAAGAATACAGCGAATTTTATAAACACGTTTCTCACGATTTTGAAGATCCCCTGGCGCTGAGCCACAACCGGGTGGAAGGAAAACTCGAATATACCAGCTTGTTATTCATCCCTGGACGCGCGCCGTTTGATATGTGGAATAGGGAAGCTGCACATGGTTTGAAGCTTTATGTGCAGCGTACCTATATTATGGATGATGCTGAGCAGTTTTTGCCGCTCTACCTGCGCTTTGTCAAAGGTGTGGTGGATTCCAATGACTTGTCCTTGAATGTGTCGCGGGAGATCCTGCAGAAAGATCCTGCCATTGACAGCATGAAAAGCGCGTTAACCAAGCGCATATTGGATATGCTGGGCAAAATGGCGAAAAACGAGCCGGAAAAATATGCTCAGTTCTGGGAAAGTTTTGGGCAGGTGATAAAGGAAGGTCCGGCAGAGGATTTTGCCAATAAGGAGAAAATTGCTGCGCTCTATCGTTTCTGTTCCACGCACAGTGACAATGACAAGTCAGAACAGTCACTTGATCAATACATTGAGCGTATGAAAGAAGGTCAGGAAAAGATCTATTACGTCGCGGCGGAAAATTATACAACTGCTAAAAATAGCCCGCATCTGGAAGTTTTTCAGAAGAAAGGTATTGAGGTCGTGTTATTTACTGACCGTATCGATGAATGGATGATGAGCCATTTGACTGAGTTCAAAGGCAAGCCGTTTCAGGATGTCGGTAAGGGTCAGCTCGATTTGGGTGAACTGGATACGGAAGAAGAGAAAAAAGAGCAGGAAGAGCTTGCTAAAGAGCATGAGAGCCTGGTTGAGCGCCTCACGGGTGTGTTGGGTGAGAAAGTCAAAGAAGTGCGTGTTACTCAGCGTTTGACTGAATCGCCAGCCTGTTTGGTTGTGGGAGAGTTCGATATGGGCGCTCAAATGCGACGCATTATGGAGCAGGCTGGGCAGGCGATGCCTGAATCAAAGCCGATCTTTGAAATTAATCCGACTCACCCCTTGCTTGAAAAGCTTGATAAAGAAGCGGATGAAGATCGGTTTCAGGAATTGACTTCTGTCTTGTTTGATCAGGCGCATCTTGCTGAAGGAGGTCAGTTGGATGACCCTGCAGCCTATGTACATCGCTTGAATAAACTGTTACTCGAATTGAGTAATTAATTGTTTGTTGTGTGATTGTTAGGCAAAACCCCCGTTATCTAACGGGGTTTTTTTGTCTGATTTGATCGTTAGTACCTACCTTGAAAACGAAATTCATAAGAAGAAATACGGGCTAGTCAACACCGTTTGTTCTATAATTACTAGCTGCTTAAACTCGGGGCTAATGACAGCATCAACATTGTGACTGAAACCTTATTGGAAATAAAAAATCTGCGTTGTGAACGAGAAGAACGAGTGTTGTTTGATCAGCTTTGTTTTTCAGTCGATGCGGGTCAAGTACTGCAAATCGAAGGGCCCAATGGTAGTGGTAAGACCACCTTGCTGAGAATAATCAGTGGATTGTCCAGTGCCTACGAAGGTGATATATACTGGCGTGGCCAACCGATCAGAAAAGTGCGCACTGATTTTTATCACGATTTACACTATCTTGGCCACTTGCCAGGTGTGAAAGCCGCTTTAACTCCACGAGAAAATTTGCGTTGGTCCTGTGCACTGGAGGCGGAGGATTCGGACGCGCAAATTGAAGAGGCCCTGGATAAAGTGGACCTTTACGGTTTTGAAGATTTGCCCTGTTTTACATTATCGGCGGGACAGCAACGCCGAGTAGCGATAGCTAGATTGTATCTGACTGCAACGCCTTTCTGGATACTGGATGAACCTTTCACAGCGATTGATTTGCGTGGTGTGGCTGAATTGGAGGCTATGCTGGCCGAGCGGGCCGAGCGTGGCGGCACGGTGATTCTGACGACCCATCACCAACTGGATATGCCTGGCCGCTTGAAAAAAGTCAACCTGGGGGGCGAAGCGCAGTGATGTCAGAAAACAAGCATTCACACAGTGCGTTTGATTCTTTTGTTAACTTATTCAAGCGCGATATGCTGTTGGCCTTTCGTCATCGCAGTGATATAGCCAATCCGCTGATCTTTTTTATGATCGTTGTGTCGCTGTTTCCCTTGGGTGTCAGTCCTTCGCGTGAAGTATTAGCTCAGTTAGCGCCCGGTGTGATCTGGGTGGTTGCATTACTGGCCTGTCTTTTATCTTCAGATGGATTGTTTCGTAATGATTTTGATGATGGCTCGCTGGAGTTGTTACTGCTCAGCCCTCAGCCATTATATATTTTGGTGATAGCCAAGGTGTTGGCGCATTGGTGCATCACGGGCCTGCCGGTTACGTTGTTTGCGCCTTTATTGGGTGTAATGATGTACTTGCCCACTGAAGGATTGATGCCGTTAGTGGGGAGTTTGTTTTTGGGAACAATATCGTTGAGTTTTGTCGGTGGCATTGGTGCCGGTTTAACAGTGGGATTGCGTCGCAGTGGTGTATTATTGTCGTTGATTGTATTGCCTCTTTACACGCCGGTTTTGATTTTTGGTTCCAGTGCCGTGCAATCGGTTATCCATGGGTTTGGTGCAAGTGGTCAGTTGGCTGTGCTAGGTGCTTTTCTGTTGATGGCGGTAACGTTGGCGCCGTTGGCGATTGGCGCTGCTTTACGCATCAGTGTTGAAGGTTAGGTGCGTTTGCCTGAGTTTTAAGCGGTTAGGTTGTTCGTTGTCGATTTAATGATTTTGTTTAGGTAATAAAAAACGCCCATAACATAGGGTTATGGGCGTTTATAGGACGGGCCGACTGAGGAAAGTAGAGAGAGCCGGTATAAGATGCACCCCAGTCAACCCGAAGACCGTACGAAGATGTCGCCTTATCCTGTTGACCGTGCAAATTTGCAGTTGAATTGGATGGTGCGAAACACTTTCGTTTAAACACTAGATGATTGTGGAATAGAATATAGATAAGCTTCAGGATGCTCCTTGATATATGTCAACACATTGATTGCGGGCTTTTCGTGGATCATTGTGAAGTTAAATTGATCTTTTTCCAATTCAACGCATCTAAAAGCAAATTGGGTTGTGATCTTTGCTTTAATCGTTAGTATGCTTGGATAAGTAGTGGTTGCAGTAATATGCCGATATGCTAGTGGAATTTTGCGTGTACTTGGCTATAATTCAAGGCTGTTCCCCCAACACTTTTCTCTTTCGCTCTGTAGGGAGTTTTTTTAGACTATGTGGTCTTTTCTAAAGTCGTTTTACCATAAATTGGGTTCTCCAAAATGGTTTTATGATATCAGTGGCAAGTGGCTGCCATGGTTGGCGGGTTTAACCGCTGTTCTCCTGGCTACCGGTGCAGTGTGGGGATTGTTGTATGCACCGGTCGATTTTAAACAGGGCAATAGTTATAGAATCATTTTCCTGCATGTTCCCGTTTCATTTATCGCGTTGGTTGGTTACTACATCATGGCTATCGCGGGTGCTATTACGCTGATCTGGCGTATGAAACTGGCGGAAGTGGTTATGCGCGCTTGTGCCCCAATTGGGGCAGCAATGACGTTCCTTGCTTTGATATCTGGAGCCATCTGGGGCAAGCCAACCTGGGGAACATGGTGGGTTTGGGATGCACGCATAACCTCAATGTTGGTATTGTTTTTTCTTTACCTCGGTGTCATAGCCCTGGGTGAAGCATTTACCAATAAAGATGCTGGAACAAAAGCGTCTGCTGTACTGGCCCTGGTGGGCACAGTGAATATTCCTATCATTTATAAATCTGTCGATTGGTGGTACAGCTTGCATCAACCGGCTACCATCAAGTTTACCGAAGAAAGCAGCATGCATCCGGATATGTTATACCCGCTGATGATAATGATCGGTGCGTTTTACCTGTTGTATGCGGTGTTGTTAATTCTTCACGCGCGTGGTGAGATTCTTTATCGGGAACATCGAACCCAATGGGTGAAAGATCTTGTAAAGAGTTCAAGTGGAAAACTGTAGGCTGATTCATGCAATTTGACAGTGTTAGTGAAATTCTTCAAATGGGCGGACACGGCAAGTACGTTTGGTCTGCATACTTCATTGCTTTGGTGACCATCGTGTATTTAGTTTGGACGCCATTAATCAAGCACAAGCAGTTCTTTGTTGAGCAGCGTGGTCGCTTGCGCCGAGAGCAGGCTCAAGCCGAACGGCAGTCCAAAGAAAACTGACAACTAAGATGTGAGTAATACGAAAATGATGCCTCGTGTGCGCAAACAGCGTTTGTATATTGTTTTATTTATCGTTCTTGGTGCTTCTTTTGCGGCTGGTCTGGTGTTTTTTGCTATCAGCGAAAACATGAATCTTTTTTATCCCCCGTCAGATATTGTGGCCGGAAAAGCACCGGTTGGAAAACAAATACGCGTGGGTGGTATGGTTGTGGAGGGCAGTATTAAACGTGAGCCCAGCAGCCTGAAAGTAAAATTTGATATCACCGATTATGGAGATGCGATCACTGTGGTGTATGAAGGCATTCTTCCTGACTTATTCAGTGAGGGGGAAGGTGTGGTCGCTTCCGGTAAGCTTGATGCCAACGGCGTTTTTCAGGCCGAAGAGGTGTTAGCAAAACACGATGAGAATTATATGCCGCCCGAGGTGGCAGACACGCTACAGGACAGGGGACATGTTCCCACCGGAGCAGTGGGTTCGGCCAATGAGGAGACGCCATAATGTTTCCAGAAGTTGGCCATTTTGCATTAATCATCGCTTTTGTTTTGGCAATATTAATGTCAATCATTCCGATGGTTGGTGCCTTGCAACGTCATTCGTTGTGGATGATGTTGGGGCGACCCTTGGCAGTAGGGCAGTTCGTTTTCATATCGATTTCATTTTATGTCTTGACCTACGCTTTTATTAACGACGATTTTTCTGTGAAAATCGTGGCAAATCAATCCAATAGTTTGCTCCCGGTTTTTTATAAGATAACGGCCGTTTGGGGTGGGCATGAAGGGTCCATGTTGTTGTGGATTGAAATGTTGGCTCTGTGGACTTTGTTGGTTGCTTTGTTCAGTCGGCAACTGCCAGAAGATATGGTGGCCAGAGTGTTATCCGTGATGGGAATGGTCAGTGTCGGTTTTCTTGCCTTTTCCCTTTTTACTTCAAATCCCTTTGATCGTGTGTTGATTCAGACACCCTTGGATGGTCGGGATCTAAATCCGTTGTTACAGGATTTCGCTATGGCCTTGCATCCACCGTTGTTGTATTGCGGGTATGTGGGTTTTTCGGTTGCCTTTGGTTTTGCTATTGCCGCTTTATCCAGTGGGCAATTGGATGCGGCATGGGCACGCTGGTCCCGTCCATGGACCAATATTGCCTGGGTATTTCTCACCGCAGGTATCGTCTTGGGTAGTTGGTGGGCGTACTATGAATTGGGCTGGGGTGGCTGGTGGTTTTGGGACCCAGTTGAAAATGCGTCATTTATGCCCTGGGTAGTGGGTACTGCGTTGGTGCATTCCCTGGCAGCAACAGAAAAGAGGGGCGTGTTTAAAAGTTGGACCGTGTTACTGGCAATTTTTGCGTTTTCTCTGAGTTTGCTGGGCACGTTTCTTGTGCGTTCCGGGGTGTTGACCTCGGTGCATTCGTTTGCTGCGGATCCTGCTCGCGGTACATTTATCCTGGTCTTGTTGCTGATTGTTATCGGTGGCTCGTTAACGTTGTTTGCATTGAGAGCGCCGACCGTCACAAGCAAAATTGCTTTTGGCGGCTGGTCTCGCGAATTGTTTTTGTTAATCAATAACGTCATCTTTTTAGTTGCAACCATTACCATATTATTAGGTACACTGTTTCCCCTGATAATGGACGCATTGGGTACAGGCAAATATTCAGTGGGTCCTCCCTATTTTAATGCGGTGTTTGTACCGCTTATGGCTATTCTGTTCGCCATTATGGGGCCTGCGGTTTTATCAAATTGGAAACAATCTCAGGTCGGTGATTTAGCGAAGCGACTTGTTGCTGCAGCTATTGCATCCATAGCTATTGGTTTGGTGTTCCCGTTCGTCTATGCCGGTGCTTTTAATATGAGTATTGTGCTGGCGGTAACCCTGGCATGCTGGATGGTCTTTAGCGGTTTGACGGATTTGTGCAATAAACTACGTCATGCGACAGATTTGGTTTCCGGGATGAGACGTTTGCCTGCGAGTTATTACGGTATGTCTATTGCGCATGTTGGCGTGGCAATCTGTGTTGTTGGTATCGCCGTTACAAGTCAATACAGTGATGAGCGGGATGTGCGAATGGAAAAGGGTGATAAGCTCGAAGTTGGTTCATACACTTATCACTTTGTGGGTACCGAAGTGGTTAGAGGTCCCAATTACACAGCTGATCGTGCCACAGTTGATGTATACAGTGATGACAAAAAGATAGCTGAGCTGCTACCGGAAAAACGGCGTTATGCCTCGCAAATGGGCAATACGATGACAGAAGCCGCGATTGATCCTGGACTGTTCAGAGACCTTTATGTTGCTATGGGTGAGAAACTGGAGGATGGTTCTTGGGCGGTACGAATGCATTATAAGCCCTTTGTTCGATGGATATGGTTGGGAGGTCTGTTGATGTCGTTGGGTGCAACCGTCGCCGTAGCTGACAAACGATATCGTTTGCGCCGTGCTGCGCAAATCAATGCCAGCATGGATGCCGCTACAGCAAAATCAGCCACTACCTAGTTGGAGTCAGACTTTGGAACGATTTAAGTTATTTATTCCGCTCGCAATTTTTTTTGCGATGGCAGCGCTTTTTTTTGTCATGCTGCAACGTGAGGGTTATAACCCGCAGGAATTGCCATCTGCCCTAATCGACCGGCCAGTACCGACCTTTAAGTTGCCTGCTCTGAAGGATGCGGGTCGTCAGTTGACGCCAAATGATTTGAAAGGTGATGTGGCGTTATTAAATGTCTGGGCAACCTGGTGTGTCTCCTGTCGTGCAGAACATCCTTTCCTCATGCATTTGGCCAACGTGGAAAAGATGACCATCTATGGTCTGGATTACAAGGATGAGACGCGCGAGGCGATTCGCTGGTTAGCGAGTCTGGGTGATCCCTACAAATTTACGATTAACGATGAAGAAGGACGTTTGGGTTTGGATCTGGGTGTTTATGGTGCGCCGGAGACTTACTTGCTGGATCGAAAGGGGGTTATTCGTTACAAGCATGTAGGTGTTTTGGATGAGAAGGTATGGCGTGAGAAAATCAAACCTTTAGTTGACCACCTGCATAAGGAACCTTAATGAAATTTCTTATTTCCAGACTGCAACTGACAGTTTTTTTCGGTTTGTTATTCTCCACACCAATGGTGTTGGCGGTTATTGAAACCTATGAGTTTGATAACGATGTTCAACGTCAGCGCTATAATGTTTTTATTGATGAACTGCGTTGCCCCAAATGCCAGAATCAGAATTTATCCGGTTCAAATTCGCCAATTGCAGAGGATTTGCGTCGAGAGCTACACCGCATGGTTTTGGAAGGTCAGCAGGACAGGCAGATTATTGATTTTATGGTATCGCGCTACGGTGATTTTGTTTTGTACCGTCCGCCCGTTGATAAAAACACAATTTTATTATGGGGAGCACCTGTGATTCTGTTATTGGTGGGCCTCATTACTCTGGTGTTATACGTGCGCCGACAGCGAGCGGGTCAGCAAGTTATCGCGCTTGATCCATTGCGTTTAACTGCAGATGAGCAGGCGCGTTTGGACCAGCTATTGGCTCGTTTCCCCGTTGAAAGTTTTTCAGGCAAGAATCAGGTTAACGAATGAATGAATTCTGGTTTTTAGTATCACCACTGCTGGTAATTGCAATTGCCTTTATTGCGTTGCCGGTGGTTTTTTATCGTCCTTCAAAGGTTGCAGTCGATGAAAGAGTGCGTCTTAATGTGGGTGTGTATCGTCAGCGCCTGAAGGAGTTGGAAAACGATCTGCAGGAAGACTTGCTTGAACAGGAACAATACAAGCAGCTATGCACGGAATGTCAGCGTAGTCTTTTAGTTGATACCGAGCGGGAACAAAGTCAGAGCAAGGCAATGGTTGGGGACTCGGCGAAGAAGATTCAAGTCGTTGTACTGGCTATTATTGTTCCTTTGATGTCCTGGTTGGTCTATGCCGAATTAGGTAGCGTTAAAGATCTGTTGGTTTCTAATGTAATAAAAGAGTATTCCGCAGCCAGCAGGGCAGGCGAAGACCTGGAGGCTAAAGAGCGGAAGCTGGTAGAGGTTTTAGAAGATCGGTTGCTGGATAAACCAGATAATGCACAATATATATCCTATCTGGCGAGTACATACATGAATTCGAAGCAATATGAGCGGGCTGTGATCATGTTTGCCAAACTGATTGAACTGTATCCGTCGGATGCTGAAGTAAGCCGCTCATATGCACAAGCGCTCTATTATGCACGTGATAGAAAAGTTGATTCACAGGTTCGCAAGGCATTTGACCAGGTGTTGGCACTTAATCCAAATAGCGTCACTATTTTGAGCTTATTGGGTATGGATGCCTTTGAACAGCAAAATTATCGCGAGGCGATAGAGCACTGGCAACGAGCGTTGAATGCCGCGAATCGCGGTTCGGATAATACGCGGATGCTAGAGAGGGGAATAGCCTCTGCGCGGCAAAAGATGGTGGAAGCGGGACAAACGCCACCTGATGTGCCAAAGCCTGGCCCCTCAATTTCGGTTAGTGTGTCATTGGCAGAAGGTTTAAGTGCCGATCCTGAACAGATATTGTTTATCTTTGCCAGATCTGGCAGTGGTTCGCCCATGCCCTTGGCCATTCATCGCTTAAAGGTAAAAGACCTGCCTGTCACCGTCACACTGGATGACAGTACTGCCATGATGCCAGACTTTTCAATCTCAAAATACCCAGAGGTGGTGGTGGTTGCACGCATATCTAAAAGCGGTGGTGTGGCTGCGCAGTCTGGTGATCTGGAGGGCAAATCAGCAGTGTTGAATGCCAAGCAGATTGATTCCCTAAAGTTGGTAATTGATAAAATAATCCCATAGATTATGCGCGGCTTTAATGCTCTATTGCACACGGGTTTTGTTGAGAAACTTATAAGAACGAACACTCAGCAGATGATGTGAAGCAAGGCTGGCGTATCGCGTCAAATACCGCTACTATCCAGCCAACGTGGATAGGGGAAATCCAAATGACCTTTGTGTGCCAAATCGGCGGTCGTCATGCCCACTCTCCTCGTAGATCGCGTCGAGATCTACTGAGCAGCTGTCCTGCTCGAAAAAGTATGTTAATAATTAAATTGAATTAAATCAGTTGGATATGAAGAGTTTCTATAATGCGACTTAAGTGTATTAAGCTGGCCGGATTTAAGTCATTCGTTGATCCGACACATGTTTCCTTCCCCAGTAATCTCTGCGCTGTTGTTGGACCTAACGGTTGTGGAAAATCCAATATTATTGACGCCGTTAGATGGGTCATGGGTGAGAGTTCAGCGAAAAATCTGCGTGGGGAATCCATGTCAGATGTTATTTTTAATGGCTCTAGTGCTCGCAAACCGGTGGGACAGGCATCGATTGAATTGGTTTTTGATAATGGTGATGCCAGCTTGGGGGGTGAATACGCGGCATTTAGTGAAATTGCTATCAAACGCAAGGTCACTAGAGACGGGCAATCAGAATACTATTTAAACGGACAAAAATGTAGGCGACGCGATATTACGGATATCTTCTTGGGCACCGGTCTAGGGCCACGAAGTTATGCGATTATAGAGCAGGGTATGATTTCACGCTTGATTGAGTCTAAGCCAGAAGAGCTGCGGGTTTATATAGAAGAAGCTGCAGGTATTTCGAAGTACAAAGAAAGACGCCGTGACACTGAAAACCGCATGCGGCGAACCCGAGAAAATCTGGAGCGTTTGACTGATATTCGAGATGAATTGGAGCGTCAGCTTCAGCATTTAAAACGCCAGGCTGCGGCAGCTGAACGTTATAAAACGCTTAAACAGGAAGAGCGCCTGCTGAAAGCCCAGTTGCACGCCCTGCAATGGCAGAAATTGGATAAGCAATCCAAGGAGGAGCAATCGTCTGTTACCGAAATGGAGCTTCAAGTCGAACAATGTGTTACTCGACAAACGAGTCTTGACACAGACATCGAAAAGCAAATAAGCCTGCACACTGAGTTGAGTGATCAATTTCACGAGATTCAGGGTCGGTATTACAGTCTGGGTGCTGAAATTGCCAGAGCTGAGCAGACCATCCAGCATCAACAGGAACGTAGCCGCCAGCTGACGGGTGATATGGAGCAAACTCAGATAGCTTGTCGAGAGGCGGAGGAGCATCTGCTGGGCGATAGGGAAAAACTCGAGAGCTGGCAGGAAGAGTTATTGGAAATCGAGCCAGAGCTGGCTATGTATCGCGAAACCGAGGAAAGCTCCAGCGAGGCGCTTCTGCAGGCAGAAGAATTGATGCAGGCATGGCAGACGCGTTGGGACGAATTCAATACCACTGCATCGCAGTCACAACGTTCTGCTGAAGTACAGCAATCTCGTATACAGCACATTGAAAAAGTGCTTCAGAACTTGCGCGAACGACAATCAAAGTTGGAGGATGAAAGCAGGCATTTGCAGGCAGGTTCAGTTGATGAAGATATTTCAATGTTGGTCGAGCAAATAGCTGAAATGGATCTTCAGGCTGAAGCTTCGCAGCAGCAATTGGATGATTTGCACCAACAGATAAGACAGCGGCGAGAGGAACATAATCTGTATTCGGAACAGCTGGATCAACAACGTAGTGAATTACAGAGACAACGAGGTCGACATGCTTCTCTGGAAGCATTGCAGCAGGCAGCGCTTGGTCAGAAAGGTAATGGAATCACTGACTGGCTATCAACGTATCAGTTGTCAGACAGCCCTCGATTGGCAGAAGGTATCGTTGTTGAAGAGGGTTATGATACGGCAGTGGAAACCGTACTGGGTGCCAATCTGCAGGCGGTTTGTGTTGATGATCTTGATGCCGCCAGTAGCTGGCTTGCCAGCCTTGATAAAGGTGCGCTCAGTCTGTTTGATGGCAAATATGCAGAGTCACTGCTTGAGCCGTTGAAAGGGAATTTGTTGTTGAGCAAGGTTGGCGGAGAACATAATCTCAGCAGTTTGCTGGCCGGCGTTTACGTGGCCGAGACCCTGACAGATGCTCTGGCATTGCGGCCGTCACTGGCAGCCCAGGAATCGGTTATCACAAAAGACGGTATCTGGATGGGAAGCGGCTGGCTGCGTGTTAGCAAAGAAGTGGATGAACAAGCCGGTGTTCTACAACGCCAGCAAGAACTGACACAACTTGAAACCTCAATTTCTTCCGGTGAAAGTCGCCAGGATGAACTCGATGGCACCTTGCGAGCTGGAAGAGATTCGCTTGCTGAATTGGAGCAACAAAGAGAAACCCTTCAGCGAGACCTCAAGCAAGTGAGCAGCCGCCATGGGGAGTTGCGATCCCAGCTAAGCGCCAGACAGGTTAGAGTAGAACAAATTGCTCAGCGTCGCGAAAGGGTGATACACGAAATCGAAGACATCAAGGAACAGCACGCGCTTGAGCAGGAAGGCGTCGGCGAAGCGCGTATTCTGTTAGAAGATGCTATCAATGCGATGGCGGGCGATGCGGATCAACGAGAACAGCTTTTACAGCAAAGAGATGATAATCGATCGCGACTTGATCAGGCGAGACAGCGGGCAAGACATGACAAGGATCATGCCCACCAGTTGGCCATGCGCCATCAATCCTTACTGGCGCAGGTCGAATCGATGCAGCAAGCGATGATTCGTACGCGACGTCAGCTCGAACAGCTTCTACAACGCAAGCAACATCTGGAGCAGGCTATTGCTGAAAATTCATCACCTCTGGATGATATAAAGGGTGAATTGGAGGCGCAGCTTGACAAGCGTTTGAAAGTCGAGGGTGCGTTAACCGAGGCTCGTCGTAGTATGGAGGCTGCCGAGCAAGCATTACGGGATTTTGAGCGTCAGCGAAATCTGGTAGGTCAGGAAATGCAAACCGTGCGCGGCAAGCTAGAGGCCGGGCGGTTAGAAGCAAAAACCTTGGATATCCGCAAAAACACGCTGACGGATCAGTTAGTAGAGGCGCAATTTGAATTGGAAGAGCTTTTGCATGACATGCCTGAGGATGCCAATGAACCTCAGTGGGAAGAAGAATTGACCCGAATGGCTGCGCGTATTCAGCGTTTGGGTGCGATCAATTTAGCAGCGATTGAGGAATACCAGATACAGGCCGAGCGTAAAGGCTATCTCGACAAGCAGAATGAAGATTTGGAATCGGCGCTACAGACGTTGGAGAACGCCATACGGAAAATTGATAAAGAAACCCGCTCACGCTTTAAGGAAACTTTTGAGCAGGTTAATAGCGGTTTACAGGAACTGTTTCCAAAGGTGTTTGGTGGCGGTCATGCCTATCTGGAAATGACAGGCGAAGATTTGTTAGATACGGGTATCACCATCATGGCCAGGCCACCGGGTAAGCGTAATAGCACCATACATCTGCTCTCTGGTGGAGAGAAGGCCTTAACGGCAATTGCGTTGGTATTTTCCATATTTCGTCTTAATCCGGCGCCGTTTTGCATGCTGGATGAGGTGGATGCGCCTTTGGATGATGCGAACGTAGGGCGATATGCCAACATGGTCAAAGATATGTCAAGCCATGTGCAGTTTATCTATATCACTCACAACAAAATATCGATGGAAATAGCAGATCAGTTAATGGGTGTCACCATGCATGAACCTGGCGTATCCAGATTGGTGACCGTTGATGTAGAAGAAGCTGTTGAATTGGCGGCAGTATAATGGTCGTGGAAATAAAACAAGCAATTTGAAAAAAAGTGTCGTTTTGCAGATGAAAAACGCCGTGATTGTTTTACAATAATATTTTTATCACAAATAAACAGATGAGAGCATTCGCATGGATATGGGTTTAAGAGGTTGGATGATCGTCATCGGCGTCTTGCTGGTATTGGCGGTTTTGTTGGACGGTTACCGGCGTGTGCGCAATGAACGGCGAGGCGCCGTACGTTTGTCTCTCAAAATGGGGGGCGGATTTGACAAGGATGATCATGAACATGTCAATAATGAGCTGCCCAATGGTGGTGCGCGGGTTTTATCGAGAACTCAGAAAACGCAGTCCAAAGATCTTGAAAATGAACTACCCTCCATGACGGCAACTGCCGCCGAAGTGGAGCCTGAACCGATGACTGCAACAGAAGTAGATTTTTTGGAAGAGCCTTCAGTCAACAGCACAGAACGAGCTGCCGCCGCTGAATCTACTGATCAGTTTGAAGCACCATCTGAAGAGTTGATTGTAATCAACGTGATTGCCAGGGAGGGGGCAGATTTTGTGGGTGAAGACCTATTACAGATATTGCTGGCCTGTGATCTGCGGTTTGGCAAGATGAATATATTCCACCGCTATGAAAAGGAAAACGGTAAAGGGCCGGTGCAATTCAGTGTGGCCAATATTGTCGAGCCCGGCGTGTTTGATTTGGATAACATAAAGTGTTTTAACACCTCCGGCGTTATCTTTTTTCTCGGGCTACCCGGACCGGAAGACCCTGCGATGGCATTTGAGTACATGCTGGAAACTGCACAGTGTGTTGTGAAAAACCTCAACGGTGAGTTGAAGGATGAAAATCACAGCGTCATGACGGCTCAAACACTTGAACATTATCATCAGCGCATTAAGGATTTTGAGCAGCGTAAAATTACCCAGCCTGCGTAATTTTCAAGCATATACCCGTTCAGAAAACCAAAGCACAAAGCTTTGGTTTTCTTGTTTTGGATCTAAGGAATAACAATGGTAGAGCATTCGGTTGAGCAAGAAGTCATTCAACTGAGAGAGGGCATAAATCGACATAACTATGCCTATTACGTGCTGGACGATCCGCAAATACCGGACGCTGAATACGACCGTTTAATGCGCCGCTTGCTTGAACTGGAGGATGAGTATCCTGAGCTTGTAAGCGCTGATTCTCCCACCCGGCGTGTTGGTGCTGAACCCCTGCATGTGTTTACGCAGGTTCAACACGAAGTACCTATGTTGTCGTTGGATAATGTCTTTGACGAGACAGAATTAAAAGATTTTGACAGGCGTATTCATAATCGATTGGGCCGGGACGATGCGGTTGAATATGCCTGTGAGCCCAAACTTGACGGTATTGCCGCCAGTCTGTTGTATGAGGCAGGTGTCCTTGTCCGGGCAGCTACTCGAGGTGATGGTTCGACCGGAGAGGATATTACACAAAATGTTAGGACCATACCGTCAGTACCGCTACGCTTGTTGGGTACTGGCTACCCGCAGATTCTGGAGGTGCGTGGTGAGATCTATATGCCCAGAAAGGGATTTGAGGCACTCAACATCAGAGCAAGGGAGCGTGGTGATAAATTATTTATGAATCCGCGCAATGCTGCAGCCGGTAGTTTGCGGCAATTGGATTCACGCGTTACAGCTCAGCGGCCACTTGAAATGTGCTGCTATGGTGCAGGTCGTGTAGAGGGTGGCGATATGCCTATGCGCCACAGTGATATCTTACAGCTGATTAGGCAGTGGGGGCTTCGCATTAATGAAGAACTGCAGGTTGTGACGGGCATTGATCATTGCGTCAAATATTATCATCAATTGCAAATCAAACGTGATGCGCTGCCCTATGATATTGATGGTGTTGTTTTTAAAGTCAATCAGCTTGCATTACAGCGTGAGTTGGGCTTTGTGGCCAGGGCGCCGCGCTGGGCAGTAGCGCATAAGTTTCCGGCTCAGGAAGAAATTACCCGTGTGCTCGATGTTGAGTTTCAGGTCGGTAGAACCGGCGCCATCACACCGGTTGCTCGTTTGGAACCGGTATTTGTAGCGGGTGTTACCGTGAGTAATGCAACCTTGCACAATATGGATGAAGTATTGCGTCTGGATCTGCATATTGGTGATACGGTAATTATTCGCCGTGCAGGTGACGTGATTCCGAAAGTGGTTTCAGTGGTCAAGGAAAAGCGGACTGCTGAGGTTAAAGAAGTAGTGATGCTGGCACATTGTCCTGTGTGTGGTTCCCCTGTGGAGCGGGAAGAATCAGAAGTGGTGGCACGTTGTACGGGTGGTTTGATTTGTGCGGCGCAGCGCAAGGAGGCAATCAAACATTTTGCCAGTCGTAAAGCGCTTGATGTTGAAGGCCTTGGCGACAAACTGGTAGAACAGTTAGTCGACGAAGGATTGATTGAATCGGTTGCTGATTTATTTCACTTGCAACGCGAAGCCCTGGCTGCTCTGGAACGTATGGGGAATAAGTCGGCTGATAATCTGTTGGCGGCGATTGAACAAAGCAAACAAACCACATTGCCACGATTTCTTTATGCTCTGGGTATTCGCGAAGTTGGAGAAACAACAGCAGTGAGCCTTGCGACACACTATGGCAGTCTGCAGTCTATAATGAAAGCAGATGAGGAATGCTTGCAACAAGTAGCGGATGTGGGACCGGTAGTGGCCAGGCATGTTGTTGACTTCTTTTGCTTGGACAACAACCTGCAGGTGATTGCGGTATTACAGGAAAGTGGCGTTCACTGGGCTGATATTGAAGTCAGTGAGGCGCGGCCAAAGCCACTCGCTGGTAGAACCTATGTGTTAACCGGTACGCTGGACCTGATGTCTCGAACAGAGGCAAAACAGAAGTTGCAGGCACTTGGAGCAAAGGTGGCTGGCAGTGTTTCAAAGAAAACTGACTGCGTAGTGGCAGGTTCTGCTGCGGGCAGCAAATTAAAGAAAGCTCAGGAACTTACCCTAGAGATCATTGATGAGGCCACATTTTTAGAACGTTTGGATAGCCTGAACTCCTAATGCAATAGTTGATATGAGAGATGTATGCATAGAAGATTGGTTCACTCTGCTTTCAGTTGGCTGGTGTTGGTGATTTTTCTTGGCGGCTGTGCAACGACACCCCCAAAAAAAATTGACAACATCTGCGAAATTTTTCGCGAAAAAGATGATTGGTATGAAGATGCAAGGCAGGCCTCAAAACGTTGGGGCACTCCCGTTCCAGTGATCATGGCATTTATGTATCAGGAGTCGCGTTTTAGAGCGAAAGCCAAACCGCCACGAAGCAAAATCTTGTGGATTTTTCCTGGCCCAAGACCGTCCGATTCCTATGGTTATACGCAAGCGTTAAAATCAACCTGGTCAATCTACAGAGAAGACGCAGGCAGCTTTGGTGCAGATAGGGATGATTTTGATGATGCGGCTGATTTTATCGGTTGGTATAACGATAAGAGCTTCAAACGCTCGGGCATTCGCAAAAACGATGCTTACAATCTATATCTGGCTTATCACGAAGGTCATGGTGGATTTAACCGGCGTACTTACCACAAAAAAATGTGGCTGAAAAACGTGGCCAAGAAAGTCTCTGCACGTTCCATGCTGTATACCAGGCAATTGAAAAGCTGTGAAAAGGAATTTCAGCGTACGCGGTGGTTTTTTGGTTTGTTTTGATTTCGAGTGACAAGCGCGTTGGTATCCCATTGAATGATAAATCTAATAATCGAATCGTTATTCGATTCAAGCTAGAATTGGCGCCGTTGTACTTGATTGATCAGGAGTAACCACTGTGTCTGTGCGTATCCATGTCTATATTGTTATGTTGCTATTGTTAGTTTCCAATACGACTTTTGCTTATCATGAGGCATCAGAGCCATCAGATGGTACAGTCCGCAGTTTTAAAGCGATTGAAGCGCCGAAGATGGTGCCTGATATCACATTTCTTGACGGAAAAAACGTACAAACATCCTTTAGTGCCTATAAGGGGCGTATCGTTCTATTGAATATTTGGGCTACTTGGTGTGGGCCGTGTATTCGAGAAATGCCTGCTTTGGATCGCCTTCAGGGAAAATTTAAGAAATCGGAATTTATTGTATTGCCAGTGTCTATCGACAAAGAGGGGATTACTGTTATTAAACCGTACTATAAGCGGCTTAATCTGCTTCATTTGGGTTTGTACAATGATTCCGAGGATGCTCTAAAGGCATTTTTTCCTGTGGATGTTGTACCTGCCTCTTTTATTATTGATCGAAGTGGCAGGGTTGTTAGTTTCTTGCGCAGTTTCGTTGACTGGGATGACCCATTGGCGTCTGAAATGATTCAATATTATCTAGATCAAACGGCGGGTTCTGTTGATCCATGGTCTTCGGGAAAGATGAATCTCAAACCGCCTCAATCTGTTATCTTGCAATAGCGAGCAGTTTCCAGTTCATTTCTCTTAGTTACTAGTAAAACGACATAAAATGCAGCTCAATTATCTGTGGATATAGTGATCATGGGGCGTTGGGGGAGAATGGCTGGTTTTTAGGAACTGCATATTCACATCCGAATCGTTGGACTTACAGGTGCTAATAAATCATCAGAATTCGAGATAATCCCATTTTGAGCTGATTCATCCAGGAATGACTGTAGAGCATGATGTGAAACAACATTAAAATTTGAGTAAATAGGTTTTGTGGTAAATAATTCTCGCTATTTTCGGACAGGCTCCTGGTTTTCGCCCAGAAGTGCCTCTTTTCTGTGTTCAAGATAGGGGTAGCTTGTGAGAACAGGATAAAAGTTAGGCCTGCCATAATATTCTCAGTATTCACGCTCGTTTTCTGTTAGCGGGGGACTTTCGACTGAGGCGTATGTTAATGCATTGAAGTATGAGCTCTTTTTCAATCGCAGACACTTTCATGAAGGGGATACTATGAATAGAAGGTTCTATAAGTTGTGGTTGCTCATAACAGCCATAGCTTTCCTTCTCCAGACGGGGGTAACTCAGGCTAAGGATGTTGATTGGGCAGCGTTGAATCCTGATCTTGTCGGGGCTGATTTAGTTGAGGATACGAGTGAGTGTCTTGAATGCCATGAAGAGTATATAAAGTCCTATGCGAAAACCAAGCATGGTAGACGGCTTTCTGGTGATTGTGAGGCTTGTCATGGCCCGATGAGCAAACATATTGATTCACCCAATCTCAAACCCGTACCTGCCATTTCCTACAAGCCGACTTCCCGTTTGAGCAGTGATCAGAAAAATTCAGTCTGCCTGCAATGCCACGAGGGTGGCGGACAGATGTATTGGCAGGGTGGTGTGCATGAAGCCAATAAAGTGAGCTGTAATTCCTGTCATTACCTGATGGAGAGAAATAGTGACAGATCGCTGACCATCAGGGAGGATATGGCAACGATTTGTACGGGTTGTCATGTTGAGAAAAGAGGACAGATGTTGAAGTCCTCTCATATGCCGGTTCGTGAAGGGAAAATGGGTTGTTCAGACTGCCACAATCCTCATGGTTCCTATGCGCCACAACTGCTTAGAGCTGCGACCGTGAACGAGACCTGTTACCAATGTCATCCTGAAAAACGTGGACCCTTTTTGTGGGAACATGCGCCAGTCAGGGATGATTGCTCAAGCTGCCATGATTCCCACGGCTCTAATAACCCCGGCATGCTAAGGAACAAGGGTGCTTTTCTTTGCATGAGCTGTCATCAGTATGGGGAGCATTCCAATGTGCCAGGCTATAACAGAGCGAGTGCCACGGTGGGGCAGGGGTGCATAAACTGCCATAACCGGGTACATGGTTCCAATCACCCCTCAGGCGCGAAATTTACGAGGTAGCAGATGATGGATATGATTAAGCGTGCATTGATAGTGATGCTGTTTTTTACACCCATTGTTGCAGTGGCAGAAGAAGATGAAGATGGCAGTGAAGAAGAGCAGGAAGGTGGCTTTAAAATAAGCGGTGAAGCAAATATCGGCTTCAAGTATGTGGAGCAGAATCGGCAGTCCAGTAAGTTTAATGAATATAAGGATAACGAAACAGAACCTTATCTAAACAGGCTTGTTGTAGATGCGGAAAACAGTGAAACAGGGCAGGTTTTTGGACTGATAGTCAATAGCCTGGACAGGGATGATCAGGAAATTTTTTTAGAGTATGGCAATCCTGAGCGCTTTGTCTTTGATTTTCATTTGGACGATATTCCCCACTCTATAAGCGATAATGCTAAAACACCCTATGAATACCTGGGTGCCGGTGCGTACCGGGTTGATAATGCTGTTGTGGATGCGATTCAGATAAGTGATGTCGCGAACGCTGCCTCATGGACTGCAGTCGATGCAGGTCCAGGCGCTGGAGGTGAGGATGTCAGAATCAGCAGCGTACTGAGTGAAAATGTTCATGACGTTCGACTCGGTACAGAGCGCAGAGACATAACGCTGGGTTTTCAATATAAGCTTTCCAAGCAAACCAATATGCGTTTGGAATTTGATATAGATACAAAAAAGGGCCGGCGTGTTATAGGTGCATCTATCGGTGATCGACCATCGCGATCGATGACGGTGCAACTACCCGAACCGATAGATTATCGCAATGAAAGCATTAAACTTTCTATGGAGCACATAGGAGAGCAGTATCAACTGGACGCTACGTACCAGTATGAACAATTCGAAAACAAAGTTGAATTGTTGAGTTGGAATAGTCTGTTTTATGGTGCCGGCTATTTTGGCTCTGACGGTGATCCGGCAACCCTTGATGGTGGTTCTGATTATGATTCTGTCAGGATTGGTACATCAGCCCAGTATGCCACAATCGGGCGAATAGCGTTGGAACCGGATAACAGTTACGAAAATCTAATCGTAAATTTGGGTGTTAACTTGCCTATGAAGAGCAGGTTTAATGTGACTTTGTCGATGGGGGAAATGGAGCAGGATGAAAATCTTTTGCCCTACGCCAGTAGTGATTTTGGTGGTTCTCTCGATGATCTGCCAAGAAGCGGTGCAGATGCAAAAATCGACACGAAGATGCTCAATCTTTTATACGCGATCAGGCCTATAAGAAACCTGAACGCTCGGGTTTATTATCGTTACTATGATCTGGATAATAAAACACAACAGAGTGAGTTCTACTACTATACGCAGGATACTAGCAGTGAGGATACCTCAACTGATATCGCACGTGATTATCGAAACGAGCGTGTCAATCTAGCTTATGACTATCGGCGCAATGCGTATGGGCTTGATTTGAGTTACTACCTTGGAAAGTATGGCACCCTGGGATTTGTTGCAGAAAAAGAAATTAAAAAACGAGAGAATAGGGCAACGGATAAAACAGATGAACAAACACTGACTTTATCTTATCGTGCCCGGCCAATAGATACGCTCTCGTTTAAAGTAAAATATGTTCAAGCAGAAAGAGACGCAGGTAAGTATGACGGTGAGGTTACGGATCTTAGCTATCACTACGATACCACTCTCTATGCAGGAGAAAGCGCCAGCCCTGTGTCTGGTTTTGGTAATAATCCTGGTCTCAGACAATATGATATTACCGATAGAGACAAAGATCAGTTTGATTTGACGCTGGGTTTTTTGCCCATTGAATCGCTGGCTATCAATCTTGCTTACCAGCAGCAGCAGATTGACTACAAGAGTAAAATCGCGTCACAGCTCACAAGCTGGGATTCAAGTCGTAGTATCTACGATACCGTTTCTATTGATCCAACCCAGTTGGGTTTGATAAAAGAAGTGGACAGCAGGATTGTTTTGGATCTGAATTATCAATTGAATGAAGAGATGCTGATCTATGGCTTTTTGTCCAACGATATGATTGAAACAGATCAACGTGGCCGATATATGGATCAGAATGAAAAAATTGACAATATTCTGGCGCAGAGAGATTGGAGCGACAGGACTGGAGTCTATGTATGGAATGCAGATTTAAGGGATGAAACGAATACCATTGGTATTGGTCTTGATTATATCGTAAAAGAAACATATGAAATTCGTGCTTCTCTCATGCACTCCAGAGCGGTGGTGGACATACGCTACAAGCCGGGTGCTGCTATAGCTGAGAATAATCAAAGCAGCGAGTTGGATCAAGCTGAGTGGTATTCACCGCCTGATGTCAGATTTACAAATGAGACCTTTAATCTTCAGTTTGCTAAACATCTGAGCAAGAATAGTGAGCTAAGTTTCTCTTACACCCTCGAGCAATATAACGCACAGGATTGGCAGCAGCTTGGTACAGCAGCGCATAATAGAGTGTTTAATGGTCAATATGTTGCAAACAACGATGTTGAAACTATTGGCACTGAACGTGATCAGGTTGGTTCACGATTAGTTATGTTATCTAATAATTTAACGCCAGATTATCGTGTGCACATAATTGAAATGAGATTTGCTTATAAATGGTAGTAGATTTTCATTCGGGTAATCAGCCGGTTATCCAATAACCGGTTTTGAGGAGAGTTGTAATATCTTGATATGGCGTATCTGAATTATATTTTTAGCCACTGTTTATTTTCCAAATTCCGATTGATTAAATGCAAATATTACAAGAGGTTAAAAAATAACCGACAGACACTGGCGCGATTGAAAAACTACTCAGTTTTTTTGATGTGGTTATTATATTAATCAATGATTTTATTTACCTACATGATTTTTTTTAAATCTACTGCGCTTTGAATGGACTTCTAGCTTATAATCCGGCACTCTTTGGCTGACTCAAACGATGAGTAATCAACACTATGGAGGCTGCTTGTCTGTTTGAATTATGATCGACTGTTGTGTTTGTTGTAGATTTGGACTGAATGGCATCTTTCATTCTTAGGGAATAAGAAAAAAATGATTTATCACCAGTTCGCTATTTTGCTTCAACCTGTTTGTGCAATATTTAAACCGGTAAATATCGACTATCGTTTATGCTAAGAGTTGTTCAATACAACGATAACAATAGATAAAGATAAGAAACCTGATAGGATCATTATTGATGGCACTCAATGAATCCAGACTGATAGGGGTTGTTTTGACTCATACAAAAAATCTTTTTGTCAGTATTATTATCACTTATTTCTGTTTTTCTCAGGCCCAGGCGGCACCTCCCGATTATTCAGTTATCCTGCCAAAGGCTTCAAAATCCCTGCTGTTGGATATTGCAAGAGCGGGAGAGCGTCTCGTTGCAGTTGGAGAAAGGGGGCATATACTCTACTCGGATAACAAGGGAAATAGTTGGCAGCAGGCGAAAGTGCCAACGCTGCAAATGCTAACGGCTGTCACTTTTGTTAATAGCAAAGATGGATGGGCTGTTGGCCACGATGGTCTTGTGTTGCAGACCAGTGATGGCGGAGAAAACTGGGTTGTACAATATGATGGATTGGAAAAGCAAAAAAAGAAAAATATTGAGAATACGCTTTCCATTCGCGAACGGATTGATTCTCTTAAGGCCGCGATGAACAGTAATTCTGATGATTCGGTGATCCAGGATTTAGAGGAGCAGTTGGAAGAAGCAAAGCTCGATCTTGAGGATGCAGAATCTGTGATGAAGGAGGCGGTCAATACACCTCCATTTATGGATGTTCTCTTTACCTCAAGCAAAGACGGTTGGGTGGTTGGTGCTTTTGGGCAGTTTATTCATACCAGGGATGGCGGGCAGAGCTGGCAGGATTATTCCAGCCGCCTGGATAACCTGGATGAACTGCACCTTAATGCTCTTGCGGCAGGTGGTGCGGGTGAGATATTTATTGTTGGTGAAGCTGCAATGAATTTTCGCAGCCTAGATGGTGGTGAAAACTGGCAGGCAGGTAACCTGCCCTATGACGGTTCTCTTTTTTCACTTGTGGGTGATGCGGACGCTTCTCGGTTGATGACGTTTGGTTTGCGTGGCAACACGTTTATTTCGGTGGATAAGGGATTGAATTGGGAACAGGTGGATGCCGCAACAGATACTACCTTGAACGGAGCCTGGCTTGCTGCCAATGGTGAGATCGTTGCAGTAGGAAGCGGTGGGCTAGTTGCTCATGCCAAGGGCATGGAAAAGCCTTTCGCATCCTTTAAACGAAGTGATCGACTGGGGTTGAGTAGCGTTATCAAGATTGGGAAAAGCAAGTATGTTGCTGCTGGAATGGGTGGGATACATCAAATTACGATCCAGGATGAGACAAATCAAGCTGCGTCAGGCAGTTAACAATAATAAGCGACGGAGAAAGACTCGATGGCGAATGGCGACAACCTGACCAGCTACCAATACGGCAACGAAGCAAAAATATATGAGCGCTTAATATTTGATAACCGGGCTTTTTTACTCGGTATCTTCATTGTTCTTACAGTGATTTTCTGTATCCAGACGGCCAAATTGAAGCCTGATGCCAGCTTCGAAAAAATGATTCCGATGGAACATCCCTATATCCAAGCGATGATGGAACACATTGACGAGCTTGGTGCCAGCGGTACAACGATTTCCATCTCTGTGGAGAATGCTGAGGGTGATATATTCGATGCGGAATACATGGAGACTCTGCAAAAAATCAACGATGAAGTTTTTTATATCAAGGGTGTTGATCGACGGGGATTGAAGTCTTTATGGACGCCGAATGTTCGTTGGACTGAGGTAACCGAGCAGGGTTTTGACGGCAATGTTGTTATTCCGCAAAACTATGATGGATCGGAAGAAAGTCTGGAACAGCTGCGAAAAAATATTTTGCGTTCAGGTCAGGTCGGGCGCTTGGTGGCGGATAATTTCAAGTCGTCAATTGTTGAAGCCAATCTGTTTGATGTTGACCCGGAAACGGGCGAGGAGCTCGATTATTTGGAGTTTTCGCGTGCTTTGGAAAAAAATATACGAGAGAAGTACGGCTCCGATAAAATTAAAATTCACATGGTGGGATTTGCCAAGATTGTAGGTGATCTGCTAGAGGGCTTTTTTTTCATCGGAGTCTTTGCTGTTATTACGATTATTGTGACAGCGGGCTTATTGTATTTTTATTCCCGAGGCATCTCTGGCACTTTTCTGCCTTTGCTTTGTTCCGCTATAGCCGTTGTCTGGCAACTGGGCCTGTTGACAACATTTGGCTACGGCTTAAATGCCTACGCAGTACTAGTACCATTTCTGGTGTTTGCGATTGGTGTTAGCCATGGCGTGCAAGTAATAAATGCCATATCTATAGAAATGGCCGATGGTCATGATGCACATATGGCTGCACGACGGGCGTTCAGAATACTCTATGTTGCAGGCATGACTGCATTGGTCAGCGATGCAGTGGGTTTTATGACCCTGATTATTATCCCGATAGGGGTAATAAAGGAGTTGGCCATTGGTGCCAGTATTGGTGTGGCCGTTATCATTCTGACTAATCTGGTTTTGTTACCGGTTTTGATGTCTTATGTGGGTATCAGTAAAAATGCACTTGGGCATATTCAGCATCGAAAAAGTCGCGAACCACGTAGTTGGACTTTTCTGGCAAAATTTGCCGAACCAAAATACGCTAAAATCTCTGTGGTGATCGCAATATTGGGTTACGGCTTTGGCATTATTGCTGGCCAATCGTTGAAAATTGGTGATCTTGATGCAGGTGCACCGGAGTTACGACCGAACTCAACTTATAATCTGGATAGCAAGTTTATCAATGCTAACTATGCTACTAGTTCCGATATTTTGCTTGTTATGGTGGAGACTGATCATGAGGCCTGTTCAACTTACGAGAACATGGAGACTGTAGATCGTTTTGCCTGGGAGATGGAAAATGTTCCCGGTGTGCAGTCTGCAGTTTCTCTGGTGTATGTAACAAAACAGGTGACAATGGGTTTTAACGAAGGCAACCTCAAATGGAATACCTTGCCGCGAAATCAGCGGGCGATCGATAGTACTTTCTTTGCTGTGCCGCCACAGCTTGTGAATACCGAATGCAGCCTGGCACCGGTGGCGATTTTCCTGACAGATCATAAAGCTGAAACGCTAACGCGTATCGTAAATGCCGTAGAAGCGTTTGCTGAAAAAAATGATACCGATAGTATTCGATTTAGACTCGGATCTGGTAATTCCGGCGTGGAGGCAGCGACCAATCAGGAAATCGAGAATTCCCAAAATCGCATGCTATGGCTTGTGTATGGTGTTGTGTGTTTTCTGGTATACCTCAGCTTCAATTCCCTTTCAGCGGTTGCCTGCATTATTATTCCGCTAGGTTTAACATCCATTCTCTGTCAGGCTTTGATGGCACACCTGGGTATCGGGGTGAAAGTGGCTACCTTGCCGGTTATAGCGCTGGGTGTCGGTGTAGGTGTGGATTATGGCATCTATATCTATGGTCGTATGGAGGGCTTTCTTAAAGAAGGGCATAGTTTGCCTGAGGCGTACCTGCGTACATTAAAAACCACTGGAAAGGCCGTGGCCTTTACTGGTGTCACCCTGGCCATTGGGGTTGGAACGTGGATGTGGTCGCCGATTAAATTTCAAGCAGATATGGGTAAGCTCTTAACCTTTATGTTTCTTTGGAACATGGTGGGAGCTCTCTGGTTGTTACCCGCTGTAGCTCACTTCCTCATCAAACCGGAGAAAGTTAGAGCCAAGGATGAAAAGAAAAAGGCTAAAATCGGAGCGAAAAAACTCAAAAAAGCGGGTGCGGTGTAAGGTGCCAATTCGACTGCCTTTGGCGTTTGTTTGACGTTGTTGGGCTTATTGCTGAGTCCCATAGTCGGAATATTAAAAAAGGTGCAATTTTAGAATGTTTAACAAATCTAAATGATTGGAAGTTTTGATCAGACAAAGGGCTGTACAAAGACGATAACAGTACTCTATCGTTGCATTAAATTGCCGCGCTAGGGCCATGCCACTTTCTCAAGACTGTTCAATAATTGCGCAATTTCTTGGGCTTCCACTGGTAGTCGAATGGTATAAAGAAGTCGAGTTGAATGGTGCCTATTGTTGAATATAGCCTGCACGGCGCATAACAACAAAATGACGTTTGTTCCTCCAAGATTTAGGATTTTATTTCAGTTCAAAATAATCACGTTGTGATCGTCAAGGCAAAACCATTGCCACGTCAGGCAGCTTTTTTAAGCCCAATATGCGCGATCGTCATCATAAAACCGGATGTGGCGCAATTCTCTGTAACCCAAAAGAAGATACACTGGGGAGTGGCTACAAAATCTATATTTTGTCTATATGTTGTGTAGTGTAAAACTAGCTTTTCTCTTTTTTTTATGTAGCTGCGGAGTATAATAACGACATGAAAAATAACAAAAAGAGATAAGACCGGTTAAGACTGATTGGATTAACTATGGAAAACTAACCCCTTAGCATAGAGTGAGTGTGCAAACATGAGAATTAAATGCATGATAGCGGTTGGTCTGGTGGGGGTGTGTACTACCTTACCTGGCCTGGTGAACGCTAAAGTATCAGAGGAAGAGCGTGAGCGGTTAAAGAAAGATCTATCACCGATAGGAGCGGAAATTGCCGGTAATGCCGACGGTTCCATACCAGCCTGGACGGGAAGTATGCGGGGCTTACCCGCTGGATTACAGTGGTCAGGTAGTGGTGATATAAATCCAGATCCCTATGGGGATGATAAAGTGCTGTTTGCCGTCACTGCAGAAAATATGGATAAATACGCCGATAAGCTCTCTGTGGGGCAAAAGGCGATGCTGAAAAAATACCCTGACACCTTCAAAATACCCGTTTATCCTACGCATCGTGATGGTCGCTACAACCAGTTAACTGAAGATCGCACCTGGTTTAATGCAACGCACACTGAACTGGTTGATGGCCCTGATAATATCCGGTTTTATACTGGCGGCGCGCCATTTCCAATCCCTGCTTCGGCCCCTGAAGTTATTATGAATGGTCGGGTTATTATGCCAGCATGGCGGGAAGACTCATTACGAGACGATATTGCGGTCTACCCCAATGGCAATACACTGACACGTCAACAGCGCATATTTGCCGATTATTTTTGGGCTAATCCAAAAAACAAAGTGGGCATGATGGACGAAGAAATCAGTATCAACGCAGCTGGAGTTTTGGCTGAGGTCACAGCGCCCGCTCGATCAAAAGGGCAATTGACTGTCATCAATGAGCCATTGGATGCCGTCTCACATGCTCGAAAGGCATGGATATATATGCCTGGGTCACGTCGTGTGCGTCGCGCGCCAACTGTTGGTTACGATACG
The DNA here is from genome assembly GCA_003353945.1 of Gammaproteobacteria bacterium. GTDB lineage: Bacteria > Pseudomonadota > Gammaproteobacteria > Pseudomonadales > PIVM01 > PIVM01. The sequence continues at coordinate 3,593 of PIVM01000037.1, read as the reverse complement.
CCGGATGGGCCAGGGGGTTTGTTAACCATTGACGACACCTTGGGCTTTAACGGTGCTCTTGATCGTTACGAGTGGAAGTTGTTGGGTAAAAAAGAGGTATTTATCCCTTTCCATACTTACAAATTTGATGACCCTAACGTTAAATACAAGGAATTGTTGCTTAAGGGGCATGCCAATCCGGGTTGGATGCGTTATGAATTGCGTCGTGTTTGGGTAGTAGAGGCCAATCTGAAAGAGGGAGCAAGACACGTCTACGCCAAGCGCCGTATGTATCTGGATGAAGACAGCTGGCAGTTTGTTATGACTGAAAATTATGATGGTCGTGGTGAGTTGTGGCGTACATCCATACTGAATACGGTTTACGATTATCATGTCAAAGGATATGTTGCCAGGTCGCAGATGTTTCATGATTTGCAGTCGGGCGCCTATGTGGCAATTCGACTAATAAACGAAACTCGGCCAGATAAATATGATCTTGAGCCTCTGGGTAAGAAATACTATACACCACAGAACCTGCGTAAGCTGGGTCGACGTTAAGCGATAAGCGGAGGCAAAAAAAACCGCGCCTTGTCGCGGTTTTTTATTATCTGAAGATTGCGAAAGCTATCGTCGTAAATTTGGTATAGGTTGCTACAGGGAGCTCAACGACTTCCCCGGATCATGGGTTTTTCAAATTCGCGCGTTGACCAAATTTCTCCAGCGTTTTTGTGTGAGTACTTGTGCTAGGTAATGCAAGCGATGTGCTTTTGCTTCAGACGTAACATCATCCTAGACATCATGTGTTGTGTTGTAGATTCTGCAAGTTATGCCCTCCACGAGTAGAATTTCTCCAAGGCAAGGTTGCCAATAGCTGCTGTAATGTAAAGGCAATCAAAGCAAAAACGCATATAGTTGAATGGAAATTCAAGAAAAGATAAGGAATGAACATCAAAATAATCATGCTTAGACTAACATACGCGAAAGTTTTTTTAGTCAAAAAAAATATTAGCTCGTCAGTTTGTCATGGTTATAATGACTAACGCTGTTTAGTCTTATCGAACTGATTGAGGCACATTACAAGCATCACAGACAAGAGATTGAAATAAGCGAAAAAAACAAAAATACGTTAGATGTAATTAGTAGTGAGAACCTGAAAACTGATAGATGAAAAGAATTCAAATAAGAAAATAGATTGCAGTTGATTGGGGCACGTCAAATCGCTTTTCTTTGGCATTGTTTAAAGACGATATAATTTGATAATAAGACATACGTATTCCTAACTTTCACTGTTGTTAGGCTCTGCTAAACTGTGCATAACTCCAGTGTGGGTGGTTGATTTATAAAGGAAAAAGCATGGGATGCAATCAGTGTGCAATTTTTAGAAAGGTATCAGTTTGAGTAAATTTCTTAAACAATACGGTGCCGATGAGCAATATTTCGATGCATTGTTCGCATGGATATGGCGGAATATGATTCAGTGCCCATACTGCGGTTACGATAAATGCAGTCAGCTAGCCGCAAGCTTCAGCTATGCAATCGTTGTCATCACCAAACTTATGTCACCCTCAGAATACCGCCGATGTCGGAAAAGCTCCTGAAACTAAGCTTAGCTTAAGTGGTAATTAGGTAACAAAATAACAAAAAGAGATAAGACCTGTTAAGACACATTGGATTAACTTTGGAAAACTAACCCCTTAGCATAGAGTGAGTGTGCAAATATGAAAATAAAACACATGATAGCAGTTGGTTTGGTGGGGGTATGTACTACCTTGCCAGGCTTGGTCAACGCTAAAGTATCAGAGCAAGAACGTGAGCGGTTAAAGAAAGAGCTGTCACCAATGGGGGCGGAAATTGCCGGTAATGCTGATGGTTCTATACCGGCATGGACTGGATCTATGCGAGGCTTACCTGCCGGATTACAGTGGGCCGGCAGTGGCGATGTATTGCCAAATCCTTATGGTGATGACAAGGTATTGTTCACCATCACCGCAAAAAATATGGAAAAATACGCCGACAAGCTTTCTGTAGGCCAGAAGGCTATGCTGACAAAATATCCAGACTCCTTCAATATACCGGTTTATCCGACGCATCGTGATGGGCGTTATAACCAGTTACATGAAGATCGAACTTGGTTTAACGCAACACACTCTGAATTGGTTGAAGGCCCTGATAACATTAGAAACTTCACTGGCGGTGCACCATTCCCGATTCCCGCTTCGGCTCCTGAAGTTATCATGAATGGCCGAGTTATTATGCCGGCTTGGCGGGAAGATTCTTTGCGTGACGATGTTGCAGTGTACCCAAATGGTAATGTGCTAACCCGCCAACAGCGAATATTCGCCGACTATCCGTGGGCTAATCCAAAAAACAAGGTAGGCTTGATGGATGAGGAAATCAGTATCAACGCAGCCGGAGTTTTGGCTGAGATAACGGCACCAGCACGATCAAAAGGACAGTTGACCATCATCAATGAACCTCTGGATGCCATCTCTCATAAACGTAAGGCATGGATTTATATGCCTGGGTCACGTCGTGTGCGTCGCGCGCCAACTGTTGGTTACGATACGCCGGATGGTCCTGGTGGTTTGTTGACTATTGATGATACTTTAGGCTTTAACGGTGCCTTGGATCGTTATGAGTGGACTTTAGTGGGCAAGAAAGAAATGTATGTTCCATTCCATGCCTATAAATTTGATGACCCCAATGTGAAATACAAGGAATTGTTACCGCCGGGGCATGCTAATCCAGATTGGATGCGCTACGAATTGCGACGATGCTGGGTGGTGGAGGCCAATCTGAAGGAGGGAGCAAGACACGTTTATGCTAAACGTCGTATGTATATTGATGAAGATAGCTGGCAGTTTGTTATGACTGAAAATTACGATGGTCGTGGTGAGCTGTGGCGCACCTCTATAATGAACACGGTTTATGATTTTTACGTTAAGGGTTATCTTGCCAGGGGACAGATGTTCCATGATTTGCAATCGGGTGCCTATGTATCCATTCGAACGGTAAACGAAACACGGCCGGATAAATGGGATCGTGAACCACTGGGTATGAAATACTATACACCACAGAATCTGCGTAAGCTGGGCCGACGTTAAGCGATCAGCGAAGGCATAAAAAAGCTGCGACTTGTCGCGGCTTTTTTATGTTTGAAGGTAAAACATATCATTGTCTGTTCTTTGATTAGTGTAGGAATTGTGAAAACCATCAACCTAAAAAACTCAGTTGAACTAGCGGTGAACAATGTCAAAATGGCCTAACCCGAGGAATTAAAAAGATAATTGCCATGCCAATTGACAAAAAAATGGATGAAGAAGAAGGCATTGATTGGCTACAAAACCATTTACAACGTTGCTATGAGCCACTGCTATCGCAACCCTGGATTCTTGATTCTGACGTGACGGTAAAACCACTTTATGACCACCAAGAAGGTGCCACGGTAGGCTACAATCCCCATAAGCCTGGGCGACGACCCTCCCATACCTACCATATATGATAGCCAACTTACGATTAGTTTTAGATGTTGAAGTAAAACCGGGTACTGAGACGGCGGCAAGTCATTCATCTCCCGGTTTGTGGGAGTTACTCGATCGTCTGCCGAGGTCGTT
>PIVM01001117.1 GCA_003353945.1 Gammaproteobacteria bacterium | reverse complement strand
GTCCAGTCCGAGCCTGGCTGTTCACCTACCTACCTCTCTCTCGAGGTTCTCGAGGTGGATATCCTTTGGCCGCGTTGGGTAGCGAGGATTGGTGTAACCCGAGCCACGGAGGCGTGTTTTCTGACGGCCGACCGTCAGTGCACGGAGTTGCCCCTTCTCCGACTGCCCCGGCTAGTTCCCGAGGTCGTCGGGTGTGACCCCTGCGTCCCCCGAGACCTAGCGCGGGTGGGTTGGAGGGGGGCTCGCTGCAGGGAAGGGCTGTGTAAGAAGCCGATCCCCGTAGTCCGCCCCGCTCCTCCCCATCGGGCCGCATGAGCGGCCACGCCTCGCAGATTCGTTTTCGCGCCTGGGTCAGGCGCGCGGGGCATCCCCCGGGTCGCTCGACCAGCGATCCGGAGAGTGGCCGCTATGCGAAGGAAAGAGTGGGGCCCTCGACGCCTCAGTCCGGCCCTCCGAGGGGGGAAGGGAAGTGCGGGGTCCCCTCGGGCGCCTCAGTTCGGCCCTCCCGAGGGGGGGAGGGGAGCAAGGGGGTGGGGGGGTC
>PIVM01001116.1 GCA_003353945.1 Gammaproteobacteria bacterium | reverse complement strand
TTAGTGTCCCTTTCGGGGATGGTTGAAACCCCTCGCCTTCAGGCGAAGAAAAGTTTATACATGTCGCCATGCGACGTTATCGATTTGGAGCACATACTAAAACGGATTTAAAAGTTCATCTTGTCTGGATACCAAAATACCGCAAGAAAGTATTGCATGGTGAGGTGGCAATTCGAACTCGAGATGTATTACGGCAAATTGCACTAGAGCACGAGCTTGAAATTATCACGGGGAAAGTCACGAGCGATCATGTGCATATGTTTATCACCTATCGTCCAACGCAAAATATCAGCAAGATCGTGCAGTGGCTGAAAGGAATAAGCTCGCGTATATTACTTTCCGAGTTTGCTCACCTCCGAAAACAGTTTTGGGGCCGACACCTTTGGGCTCGCGGCTATCTTGCCGTCAGCTCTGGTAATATAACCGATGAAATGATTCAGCAATATATTGATGATCAAGAGGGCGAGCCCGTTATTGACGATAGTCGATTTCAAATCGACCCCTCTTGAACCCCTCGTCTTGAGACGAGGGTTGTTCAGTT
>PIVM01001115.1 GCA_003353945.1 Gammaproteobacteria bacterium | reverse complement strand
GGCATTGTTATGACGGCTTCCCCCGGGTATCCTGCGATATCCCAGGCGCTTTCATGCCCAATTTCAGTAGAATAATCCTCAAATATTATTCTCACCTGACCCCCTTCGCCTTCATGGTTACAACGACATATAGACACTCAATTTGGCCAAAACAGGCATGAAATAACGGGGAAATCTGAGCTCCTTCCTGGACATTGCGACTTGTTTACATCCTTCGTCATCGTGGCGGTGCCACGTGACGCTTCTCGACCAATCACGACTTCGCATTCGCCCCACGTGACCCCCATTTTCTAGACGGTCTCTGCTTGGTTCTTGGTGACCCAGAACTGTGTTGACGCCTCATTTGATTGGCTTAGAATCTGTTGATGTGACCCAGAAACATTGCTGAAGTTGTTTTCTTTGGAAAGGTCAGAGTTCACCGATTAAAATGACGTATGACACATATATGGATGCCTGGAAGAAGAGACCCAAAATCGGGCAATATTTAGGCGGTTTCTACGTGAAAATGAAAGGTAAAAAGATCGACAAAGAAGCAAAATGG
>PIVM01001114.1 GCA_003353945.1 Gammaproteobacteria bacterium | reverse complement strand
GTGGTGCTGGAAATGATGGATCAAATAAGTTATGTGCTTCATCTACAATAATTAATGTTTTTCTTAATGGATCTCTTGGATTTTTCTTAAATAATTTTTTACCAATATCATTTTTCTTTTCCAAAGCATTTGAGAATTGCCTATAAGTCATTGGATTATACCAGTTACCTTTTGTCATTTTTCTAAACTCTTTTTTTTGTTGTTTTCTACTACCTGTTAATGGTTTATTGGAGTTTAATACACCAGCGTGACAAACTTGGTCAAATATATTTTTATAAACAACATTTCTTAATTTACCTTGTGTTACCCATAATACTTGATATTCTTGATCAAATCCTGAAGCGATTGATACAGCAGCACAAGTTTTACCAGCACCTACGGTATGATATAATAATAAACCTTTTTGTTTTTGTTTAGGGTTTAAGAACTTTTTGACAAACTGTTGTGTTTTATGAAAAGCAATTTTATTTGAACGTCCAGAACATTCATTCTTTATTGATTTAGATGCCCATTTATATTGTTTATATTCTTCTCCTATAAC
>PIVM01000036.1 GCA_003353945.1 Gammaproteobacteria bacterium | reverse complement strand
GATTGAAAACTCTGGGCGACAATAATTATCTCGATGATCGTCTCCTAGTTCCCACAGTGGCAAAGTGCTATAGAGGCGCTGAGTGTTGCCGTCGGTATCTTTTGTTAGGGCATTCATGGAGACTTTCATTTGCGCGTTATCGTTATTGAATGGGTCAAAAGAAAGATCAAATGTGATTTCGCTGTCATTAAAACCGACGAGTTTAAACGGAGATGGATTAAATAAACCGGGATGAACAATATCGTAATGATTAATACCTTTCATGGTCAGTATGCCCCGTGGGTCGCCAAGCTGCGGTCCGCGATTAATAATATGTTGATTATTGGGCATACCGTAAGCCGTTTTTTTCCTCCAATGCGTTGTAAAGCCGGTGACCTTCGAAGTAAAGCCACTTTTTTTATTAATAAACTCCAGGTTGTCAATATGGGCATCAGTGTCAGTTTGTCTTGTGCCCGGGGACAGGGTAAATTCACCATTGGCTTCATACCATTCCTCATGCAGCTTGTTGAGGTGCAGTTCAAGCATTCTGTGCGCTTCCTTGATCACAGGATCATCGCTTTCCTTCCATTCAGCTTTCAATGTCTGCAGGCTGAGGCCACCGTTAAGATTGTCTTCTTCTATTTTCTGGTCAGCTTGTAATAACAAACCCTCCAGGCGCATTATGTCATCATCGGTTGTTAAGTCGGTCTCGGAGAGAAAACTGTCAACCCGACCATTACAGCTTTTAAACATAACCGGTTTCCGTCCCTCATAGGCGTTCCATTCCAGACCCACGACTTTCAGTTCCAGTGTTTCCCAGCTTGATGCGCTGCTTGTAAGGCCTCTGCTGATATCCACTTCTATTTTGCCGTCAACGGTAATATCGCCGTAGACGTTGTAGTCTTGACCTGCATGTTTGTCTTCCGCGGGTAAGTTGTTCACTATACGGCAGTTGGTCAATGAGATGACTATTCTGCCGGTGGAATTATTACTGTTTTGTAGTTGGCGATTGACTTTGGCACAACCGCCGGGAATGACGGGTGAGCCATGGCTGTTTTGCCACTTTGCTTCATATTCCAGCAGGCCAAAAACCTTGGTGGAAATCAAATGACTGATAAAGCCGTGTGTATCCACCAGTGTTTTTATCGCGATTTCCGGGCTGTCCTGCAGTGTTGGTGTATCACCTGGGTCAATGTCTACACGTATATCTCCTGGATCAGACATAATGATTGTTGAATCGTTATCTCCACCGCCGCTACTGCCACAGGCCACCAGTGACAGAGCAAGTAGACATCCTATTATCCGAAAAAGTGTTTTGGCTGAAAACATACAAAGCCTCATTTCGCCTGTTTGGGTTTGATACATTCCAATTTCCATCTGTGGTTTTTTTTCGAAAGCAGGACGTCGCAGCAATTATCAGACCGCCAGATCTGATGTGGTTCCTTATTATTAAATCTGTAGCTCTTTGCCGGGTAAGTCGTCCACGTACAATCATTCCTTTATCTTATTTTGCTATCTTCTACGAGTTTGCCAGATAATGGACAAAATGTGGACCGCCAATTAGCTATATAATATGCGCTTTTATAACTATAAGGCATATAGTGAGGGTCTTGTTAAGCTGGCATGGCTTATTCTGAGTGGTTTTTATTTATTATTTGTTCCGAGCTGACATTCAGGAAAAAACTTACCAAACAATGAGTTGTAAAATACATATTGGTCTTCGAGTGACAATTTTTGTTCGATTCTCAGCCGTTCGCTGATGATCGCCACCAGGACTTTGAGACCGGCACAGGGCGAGTTGCTGATTAACTTCAATGCCTTATTCAGTGGAATTTTCTTTATACGTTCCATTAACTCGTGGTCCACTTCGGCTTCAATGCTCTGATCAACCAAATTTTGCAGGAAATAGGCAAGAAACCGCAAGCGCCACTCTTTTGTAAACCAGCTTTCCTGCTCCAGTACGGGATAGAGATGGTTTGCCAGCAATCTGGCGCATTGTCCTGGGTAGCGAGAGGCTAATTTGATACCGTCATTGACGGAAATAATCTTGGCTTTTGTCATCGTTCAGATCCTCTAAGCCGGGTCATTTTTATTATTTGCTGCCAGCTTTGTTTATTCCGAGGTGAAATTCGGATCAGCTAAGGTCGCGAATCGCAGCGTTCACCGCATTAATCCAATAAAACACAGGATTGAGTACGGGTGAGGAAACACTGCCTATCAGGTCTTAAAGTAGCACAATATATAAGCAAATGTAAGCCAATTGTCCGGAGTTTCTGCAAGATACGGGGCCATAACCGACCAAGTTTATTTTCGGTCAGTGGTAAAAGTAGAGCTAAGAGGACGCTACATCGGGATTGATAAGCTGGTAGAATGGCGCACCATGGATGTCTCAATACTACTCGATTCACTCAACGATGCGCAGCGCCAGGCGGTAGCAGCACCAGCGGGAAACTTGCTAGTGCTTGCTGGTGCTGGCAGCGGTAAAACCCGGGTGTTAGTGCATAGAATCGCCTGGCTGGTACAAGTAGAGGGCACCTCTCCTCACAGCATAATGGCAGTGACTTTCACCAATAAAGCGGCAAAGGAAATGCGCGGGCGCATCGAAGAGCTGCTTAATCTGCCTAGCCGAGGTCTGTGGGTAGGTACATTTCATGGGTTGTGCCATCGTCTGCTCAAGTCTCATTGGCTGGATGCCGGCTTGCCGCAAAATTTCCAGATTCTTGATTCCGACGATCAGCTGCGTCTTATAAAGCGCCTTTGTAAGGAGCTTGATCTGGATGAAAAGCAATGGCCGCCACGCCAGGCACAGGGGTATATCAATCAGCAAAAAGACGAAGGTCGCCGCGCTGAGCATATTGATGAACACGGCGATTTGTATGAGCGTACCATGTTGCTGATATACAAAAACTACCAGTTAGCCTGTGAACGCGGCGGTCTGGTGGATTTTGCGGAACTGTTGTTGCGGGCTCACGAGCTGTGGTTAAAAAATCCAAACGTTTTGCAACATTATCAACAGCGCTTTTCTCACATTCTGGTCGACGAGTTTCAGGATACCAATACGATTCAATATGCCTGGTTGCGGGTGCTGGCCGGGGATAAATCGCATGTTATTGCCGTCGGAGATGATGACCAGTCCATCTATGGTTGGCGTGGGGCAAAAATCGAAAATATCCAACAATTCAGCAAGGATTTTAAAAATACCCAGATTGTACGCATGGAGCAAAACTACCGATCCACTGGCACAATATTAAAAGCGGCCAATGCGGTGATTGCCAATAACGATGGGCGTATGGGCAAGGAATTGTGGACGGAGTGTGAAGATGGAGAATTGATTTCTCTATACGCCGGTTTTAATGAACGAGATGAAGCAGGCTATATTGTTAGCTGTATTGAAGAGGGGTTGAGATCTGACCTTGAACGATCAGATATTGCGATTCTTTATCGCTCCAATGCGCAATCCAGAGTGATTGAAGAGGCTTTGTTGAGAGCCGGTATTCCCTATCGTATCTACGGTGGTCTTCGGTTTTATGATCGCCTGGAAATTAAAAACGCACTGGCGTATATGCGATTGATTGTTAATCGGGATGATGACACCGCTTTTGAACGTGTAGTCAATACGCCGACGCGTGGCATTGGTGCCAAGACAGTCGAAGTGCTGCGCGAGCGCGCCAGGGAGTTAGGGCAGTCGCTTTGGCACACCAGCGGCGAACTTATTGCGCAGCAGGATTTGAGTGCGCGGGCCTGTCGTACACTCAGTGGTTTTGTTGAATTGATTGATCGGCTTGATGCACAAATCGACGAGTTGATGCTGCATGAATTGTGCGATCATGTGATCAACGCCAGCGGCTTGCTGGAATTTCATAAAAAGGAAAAAGGTGAGAAAGGACAGGCGCGGGTGGAAAATCTGGAGGAGTTAGTCTCGGCCGCCGGCGAGTTTGCATGGGATGATGAAATCGATGTCTCTCCAATACAGCAGTTTCTAGATACCGCTGCATTGGATTCGGGTGACACGCAGGCCGATGAGTTTGAGCAAAGCGTACAGCTGATGACGCTTCACAGCGCCAAAGGCTTGGAGTTTCCCATGGTGTTTTTAGCGGGAGTGGAGGAAAACCTGTTCCCTCATAAAATGTCGCTTGGTGAAGAGGGACGTTTAGAGGAAGAGCGGCGGTTGTGTTATGTGGGCATTACTCGCGCAATGCGTTCATTGACGATCAGTTATGCCGAAAGCAGATATCTGCACGGCAGCGACAATTACAATAAGCCATCGCGCTTTATTCGTGAAATTCCTGCAGAATTGCTGCGGGAAGTGCGACTCAATCAATTTGTTAGTAAGCCGGTTATATTCACGGGTTCGCGGTTCACAAGTGAAGCCTCCGAAGTCGGAAGCATACAACTGGGGCAAAGAGTGTTGCATTCTATCTTTGGTGAAGGCGTGGTGCTTAATTGTGAGGGGCAGGGAGCCAGCGCCAGAGTACAGGTGAATTTTGATCAAGAAGGCAGTAAGTGGCTGGTTACGCAATATGCCAAATTGGAAGTCATTTAGCTTTCCCGATTTAGATACCCCGATATAGTTAGCCAAGCAGATTCAAGAGTTCGGTAAATGAATAACAAAAATACACCTATTGATTATTCTCCCTTGGTGATTTTAATTCTGGTGGCAGCCCTGGTAACTGTCAGTGGTCTTTACGTATGGGAGCTGGCTCGCAAGGAGACATTGGTTGATGTCAGCACTGTTTTGGAAAACGCCTTACAGTTCGGTGTGACCTTGAACGGGCAAACACAATCGAGGTCTGACAAAGCACAACAGAGCGCGAAGACTTATACATGGAAAATGGTAACATCCTGGCCGAAAAATTTTCCAGGTCTTGGTACTGCGCCGGAACGTTTTGCTGAAAGTGTCAATACGATGAGTACTGGGCGCTTAACGATAAAAGTGTATGGCGCCAGAGAATTGGTGCCGGCCTTGGGTGTATTTGACGCAGTCTCACGCGGTGGTGTTGAGATGGGTCATACGGCCGCGTATTACTCCAAGGGCAAATCAGCAGCAACCCCGTTTTTTACCACGGTACCTTTTGGTATGACAGCCCAGGAGATGAATGCCTGGTTGTATTATGGTGGAGGTATGGATCTGTGGCGTGAACTCTACGAGCCCTTTAATCTGGTACCGTTGGCAGCCGGCAATACGGGGGTGCAAATGGCAGGCTGGTTTAACAAGGAGATCAATTCACTGGCTGACCTGAAAGGATTACGTATGCGCATACCGGGTATCGGTGGAGAAGTGTTTGAACGCGCTGGCGGTGAAGCGGTGACCATTTCCGGTGGTGAATTATATACGTCGCTACAGACTGGAGTGATAGATGCGACTGAGTGGGTGGGTCCCTATAATGATTTGGCGCTAGGACTGCATGAAGTGACAAAGTACTATTATTACCCGGGCTGGCATGAGCCGGGTCCGACGCTTGAGTTGATAGTGAATCGTGATGCGTATCAATCACTGCCTGAGGACCTGAGAAAGATAGTGGAAGTCGCCGCCAGATCTGCAAACCAGGATATGCTCGATGAGTATACCGCCCGCAATAATGATGCGTTGAAGCAGTTAGTGAATGAGCACGATGTGCAATTACGTCGCTTGCCTGATGATGTTATCCGCAAACTACACGAGGCATCGCGCCAGGTCATCAGTGAGTTGGTTGCCGATGACCCGGTAGCTTATAAGATTTATCAATCTTATAAAGCATTTGCCGCGAATGTGAAAAATTACCATCATTTGTCAGAACAGGCGTATTTAAACGCCAGGGACCTTTAGCCTCAATTTCTCACAAAGATTTTGCGTTGGAAGTGTCGTTTGATATTCAGCAACTTTTATTTCCAAGGCTCTAAGCGCTCAACAGTGAGAGCAGATTTTCTTGAATTATCTCACGATTGCGCGGGTGTTACCGCTCCCGTCAATAGCAACAAAAACAAAAGTACCTTCGGTAACTTTTACTAGTGTCTCTTCCCAGGGATTGGTCATCCAAACCTCGACCAATATTTGGATTGAACTGCGCCCGATAGATTCGATTTCAGTGTAGGTGCTCACCACATTGCCGACTTTGACTGGCACCATAAAGCTCATTTTATCTATTGAAACGGTGGCAACCCGACCGCGAGCAATGCGAGATGCCGCCGTTGCACCAGCCATGTCCATTTGAGAAATCAGCCAGCCACCAAAAATATCACCGGATGAGTTGGTATCCTTTGGCATAGTGACGGTTTGCAGTGTCAGTTGCCCTTGAGGCAGGGGGGCTTCGTCAATTTCAGTGATCATAGGGGGCGTTCCTGATACAGGTTCTTATCTGTCAGTTAGCGTAGCAGAAGGCAAATAGAATGCGCACTCTAAAAGGCATTTATTTATCTGGCATAAATCAACCATAGACTATTTCAGGTAGCCAGGTCACCAGTCCTGGCCAAATAGCGAGCAAAACCAGCAGTAATAACTGAATGCCGATAAAGGGTAAGACGCCACGGTAAATATCGCCGGTTGCGATCGTATCAGCTGCTACGCCGCGCAGATAAAACAGTGCAAATCCAAAGGGAGGCGTGAGAAAAGAGGTTTGTAAATTTACCGCTATCATAATACCCAGCCACAGTGGATCGATACCCATTGCTAGCAGGATGGGGCCCACAATGGGCACAACAACAAAGGTGATTTCAATAAAATCGAGAATAAAACCCAATAGAAAGATAACAATCATGACCACAGACATAGCGCCCATTGCGCCGCCGGGCATGCTCAAGAACAGCTGTTGAATCAGCTCGTCGCCATTAAAGCCGCGAAATACCAGAGAAAACAAGGCAGCGCCTATCAGAATTAAGAACACCATCGAAGTGACTTCCATCGTCGATTGCGCGACACTTTTGAGTGTTTTGCGATTTAACTGGCCTTTGCTCAAGGCCAGCATACTGGCACCGAGGGCGCCAACGCCAGCTGCTTCAGAAGGCGTGGCGATCCCTGCCAAAATGGAACCTAGGACCAGAAAAATTAAAATCAGAGGTGGTAATAGATTGCTTGCTATTTGCTGGTAATTGATTCGCTTTTGCGTGGCAATGGGCGGTGCTGATTGAGGGTGCATACGTGCATGAAGTATCAGATAACTGATATACAGGGCTACCAGTAGCAAACCGGGAATTAATGCGCCAACAAACAAATCCCCCACAGAGACGGTTTTGGGATTAAAAATTCCCATTTTCAATTGGGCTTCCTGATAAGCGCTGGAGAGAATATCTCCCAGTAATACCAGTGCGATTGAAGGCGGGATGATCTGCCCTAGCGTACCGGTTGCACAAATGGTGCCGGTTGCCAAGGTTGGGCTGTAACGATTTTTTAGCATGGTTGGCAGTGACATCAGGCCCATGGTGACGACAGTTGCCCCGACAATACCGGTACTGGCTGCAAGCAGCATACCTACGATGACAACAGAAATGCCAAGCCCACCGGGCAAGCGGCCGAAAACTTTTCCCATATTGCTTAATAATTGCTCGGCCACTTGGGATTTTTCCAGCATGACGCCCATCAATATAAACAGGGGTACTGCGGTCAAGATAGTGTTGGAGATAATGCCGAACAAGCGGTCAGGAAATGCACTGAGGAAGTTGGCGTCAAAATGACCGCTTACGATGCCGCCACAGGCAAAGAATAAAGCAGTACCCGCCAGTGTAAGGGCCACTGGATACCCAAACATGAGTAGCAGGCAGACGGCAGCAAACATGATGAGTGGTAAAAATTCTATCACGCTGTACTCGCTATTAAGCTTGGGGTAGGCGCATTAGGATGCCCAGATTACGCAATAGTTCGGCAATGCCCTGTAGCATAAGGCCAGTAGCCATTAAAGGGATCAATAATTTTAACAGGTATACTGCTGGAATACCGCCGGGTTCTGCCGAACTTTCCTTGATCTGCCAGGATTGGAAAAAGAAATCCCAGCTAATACCCAAGGTAAAAACGCATACGGGTAACAAGAAAAAAAGGGCACCCAGACTGTTTACCCAGGCTTTTTGACGGCGGTTAAACTGGCGATAAAAAATATCGACGCGCACGTGTGCATCACGCTGTAGCGTAAATCCTGCTGCCAACATAAACAGCGCACCGTGAAGGTAAGTAATGGATTCTTGTAGGGCTATAAACCCAATGTGTAATCCGTAGCGCAACACAACCACTGCGCAAATAGCAAACATCATCCCAAGGCTTAACCAAGCGATGGCAGATCCGATGGTGGCGGTTATGCGGTCAATTGCACTGACAAATCCGAGCATAATGATCACTCAAAATGGAAAAAGCCATTATAGTCGATTCCGTTAAGACTAGATTGCGTCAATTAGACAGGCTATGCTAGATAGTGTTCGCCCGAAAGTCTCCTCAATCCCAAGCGGGACCTCTGTGCTGCTTGATGATGGAGAGGACTTTTCGGGCGGGCACTCGATGAAACGATTAATTCCAGGACAATTAACGATGCGACGCGAATCCTACCCTATCCAAGCCATCTTGCTGGTGTTGTTGCTTGTGGTTAGCGCTGGCTGTGAAAAAAAAATAGAAAAGGTCAGTGATCAGGAACTTCGAGCAAAATGGGCAGAGTGTCAAGACATGAATGCACCTGGTGCTGCAATGATAATGGCCTGCGAAAATTATGAGCGCGAATGTAAACGTCGACGTAAGGAACTTAAACGTTTTGTCTGTTGAGGTAGAAGCGTTATCTTGGGACAATTCTTTATTTCCGTGGACCTAAAACCTAAATTCTACGGGGGCCATTAATCTGCCACTTTCGCACTAAGTACGGCAGCACGGAAAAGCCCCAGTTGTTGACGAGTAGGTGTAAAGCGGGTGATGATTGTCTCGCTGAGCTGATTGGGTTCAAGTGGGCGGGTGAAGTGCAAGCGCTGTTGTTGTTGATCATTGCTTACCAGCACAAGAATGTCATGCACTGAGACTGACGCCAGATTTTTCACTGATACTACCAATTGACCCCTATCATCCAGATTGAGTCTGCAAACCAGGTGCTTATGTGGAGCTTGCTCCAAATCCATACCAAGTAGGGCTTTTCTAGCGGCAAGACCGGCAGCTCCCCGAGATTGTGCCGCTGCAGAAAAATAATCATAGGCCTTTCGTTTATTTCCCTGAGTAAGTGCAAGTTTGCCCAGCGCCTCGTTGGCTGTAGCCGTGGGCAACAAACGTTGGCTGGCATTGAGATCTTGTTGTGCGAGTGCTGTTTTCCCGAGTTTCTTTCGCAATAGTCCACGTGCCAGAAAATGTCCAAAGTAATGATTATTCAGTTCAATTGCTCGATCAAAAGCGGCTAAAGCAGGCTGGTTTTTATTGAGTTGTTGTAAGCTAAGCCCCCTGAGTTCATGGAACAGACTTTCTCGGGACAGCTGTGCAATGGCTTTATCAGAGAGTTTTAACGCTTCAGTTGCATTGTCTTTTGCAAATGCTCTACGGCCTTTATCATGAAGCTCATAGGCCTGACGGCTTTTGCGTAAACCAGTTGTCTTTTTCAGGTAATAGGCTTTGCCGATATCGCCATTGGGCAATGTTTTGGCCTTAGCGAGATTTTCCCTGACTCGCTCTTGTGAAGGCGGATGGCTGGCAAATAATTGCCGCCAAAATGAGGCAGATTGCTGACTTTGCGAGAGTTTAACAAAGGTCCGCTGTAATTCCACAGCACCTTGGGGATCGTAATCAGCCCGGCTCATATAATCCATGCCGTAGTTGTCGGCTTCCAGTTCCTGAGCGCGTCCGTACTTGCTCTGAATAAGCTGTATACCCAATGCAGAGCTGCCGACAATCAAGTCACGTTGGTCATGGTCTCCCAGCCCGATATTCAATAGTTGGATACCCACTCCCATTAACAGACCTTGATCCATTTTTTGAGCACCATGACGTGCAGCTGCATGGACTACCTCGTGCCCAAGTACAGCGGCCAATTCCGATTCGCTGTTCAAGGCCAGTAACAGACCGCGATTAATGGCAATCTTCCCGCCAGGCAGCGCCCAGGCATTGGGGGCAGAGTTATTGAGGACAGTGAATTCCCAGGGTAGATCGGGGCGATCGCTCTTTGCAGCAAGTCTATGTCCCACGATGCTAATGTAGTCACTTAATTTGGCATCCAGCCGGTAATCGCCTCCTTGGGACTGCAGTGCAGGCTGGTATTGCTGCGCGCCTGTTTGCAGCTCCCATTGGGGCGAGCTAAGAGCCAGTTCCCGTTTGCCGGTAACGGGATTTACCGCACAGGCAGTCAGCAGGAAGGTCAGTGTGACGAGAGTGAGAATAGTCGGCCATCGCATAAAATTGCATCTCTGCTGCGGTTATCTAATAGTAATAACTATACCGCTTTGTGCAGGCGATGACAGCCCATGCTTGTTCAAGGTGAATTGATAGGAAGTGTGAACTATGCTGATGACAGTAATACTATTTTTGGATTTGACATGAGTGAACTACAATTTTTAATTGTTGATGATGCTACCTTTACCCGTGATCTTGTAAAGAAAACACTGAGAAATCATTTTCCACAGAGTACTATTTTTGATGCATCAAGTGTGAGGAAAGCGCAATCAATTCTGCGTACTCAGCAAATTGATTTGATTCTCAGTGATTGGGAAATGCCAGAAATGACGGGTGAGGAGTTTTTGCGTTGGGTGCGAGAGCACGAAGAGCACGGACTGATTCCGTTTATTATGGTGTCCAGTCGCGGTGAAAGGGATTATGTCGTTCAGGCGGTTCAAGCTGGAGTAAGCGATTATATTGGTAAGCCTTTTACGGCTGAAGACTTGGTGCAAAAAGTAACCAAAGCGCTTAAGCGCGCGGGTAAAATGCCGAAGGCCAATGCGCGAGCTAAACCTTCGATGGAGTCGCGTGGTGTTGCGTTTGGCTCTATCGATGCATTGGGTGCAAAGGATGTTAATACACCGGCTGCCCCATCACAAAATGCTGTAGCGGATAATAGACCCCAGAGCGAAGCTGAAGTAGCGCAAGTGACGGGTGCAAAACAGAAACCGAGAGCAAATGACAAGCCGCGAGTGCAAACAAAAGGGCAGGCGCAATTGATTTTTTCAGCAGGGCAACAGGCTCTGTGTATTATCAAGGAAATCAGTTTGCAGGCTTTACAGGGGGTAATAAAGCGCAGTGATATCATTCCAGCGCTTTTTGATCAGGTGGTAGTATCTATTGTTCAGCACGATGGCGAATCAGTGGCTCGGCTAAATGGATTTGTGCAGAATATCTCAGCATTGGAAAATCGGATCGATAGCGAATTGATTAAAATTATCATCCGTTTTGTAGACGATGATCCTGAGAAGCTAGACCATCTTTCTCGTTTCATTCATGGGAAATAAAGATCTTAAAAAATAGGGGCAACAATGTGAGAAGTGAGGGCTAAATCAACCACTTTACTAGCTTAGCTTTTAATGAGGTTGTGCTGATGGGCTTGGCGAGATAATCATTCATGCCAGCATTAAAGCAACGTTCTCGATCCAGAGAGGAGGCGTTGGCTGTAACCGCGATAATGGGAATATTCTTTATATGTGAGCTTGAGTTACGTATGCATCGAGTGGTTTCGAATCCATCCAATATGGGCATCTGGCAGTCCATTAAGATCGCATCAATTTTTTCGACTTTTAGCAATTCTAACGCTTCCTTACCGTTGTTTGCGGTTCTGACGCTAAAGCCACATTTTTCCAAGATGGTTTTTTCAACTAATAAGTTGATGGTGTTATCTTCTACAATCAGAACAGTTTGTTCTCCACTAATATCTAACGGTTGCTCTGTTTGTATTTTCTGTGGTGGTTTGTCGTTGATCATTAATGGAATATTTACTTCAAAGATACTGCCGGCATCACGATCTGATGTGAAGCCTATGCTGCCGTTCATTAGAGTGACTAATATCTGACAAATCGGTAGGCCGATACCTAAACCACCAAATTGTCGATTGAAATAACTATCTCCCTGCTTAAACAACTTGAAAATGAGCTCTTGTTTGTCTGGCTCGATACCAATACCAGTATCTGATACTTTTACAATAACATCTGAGTGTGTCTCGGTAGTATTTTGAGAATTGAGTGACACATCAAGATTGATAGCTCCTTTCGGTGTAAATTTTGTCGCGTTTGCTAACAGATGGCCGATGACGCGGGAAAATTGTGCGGGGTCACCAATGAAACTGTCTGGTACGTTTTCAGCGATTTGCCAGTCAAACATCAATCCTTTTAGTAAAATGGCTGGCTCAACTTGTTTAATGAGTTTTTTCAAGTAGTTACGCAGAGAAAAAGCCTTATGACATAGGCGCAAGCTTCCTGCCATGGATTCAGTCAGGAGTAATATATTTCCAACGATATGTGTTAAGTCATTAACGGAATGGCTGGCAGTATCAACCAGCAGCATTTGCTGTGGTAATAGTTCAGAGTCACGTAATAACTGCAATGAGCCGTGAATACCGTTTAAAGGTGTACGTAATTCGTGACTGATCGTGCTCAGAAATTCATCCTTTATACGGCTACTATGGGCCAGCTCTCGTAGAGTATTATTTAGGTCTTCAGTGCGTTGCTCGATTTGTATTTCCAGTGATTCACGGTAGCTTCGTAATTCCAGCTGAGTTTTCACGCGGGCCAATACTATCGCTTCATTGACAGGTTTAATCAGATAATCAACGCCGCCAGCTTCAAAACCCTCCATTTCATCAGTTTCGGCTGATTTGGCAGTGACGAATATAACGGGGATATTGTGGGTGCTGGATTTTTTTTTCAATCGGCGACAGGTTTCAAATCCATCAATACCGGGCATCATTACATCCATTAGAATCACGCGAGGCCGCAATTTTTCGGCCATGTCAATCGCTTCGTCGCCATTATAAGCACAGGCAGTGGAGTATTCGGCATCCTCTAGGATCATCTCTAACAGCGTAATATTGTGCTGTGTATCGTCGACAATGAGAATATCCACTCCGTGTGGAGAAGGTTCTGGCACCAGCGGTAACCTCGAATTTATGCATGTCAATAATTCTGCAATCTTAAGTATAGACGGTAAGGAAAAAGCGCGTTATATCAAGCGTCTCATAGGTCCGTTATACTCTCTTTGCGTACACCTGGAACCTCAGTAAGGACTTTTTCCAATTCTGAGACAATTCTTCCTTTTTTGGGCCCTAAACTTGTATAGAAAGGATTTAGGAGATCAAACACCAGAGTCATGAAGATTTGGCTAGCATGTTGATAATTGGATGGATTTCAGGCAGGTTTTGATCGGTGTCAAAGCACCTGGTGCTTATCACTGCATGATGGTTTACTATTAAGAGACTCAAGTGTTTGAATATGAAAAGTGTATTACCTTTGCCAAAAAAATTACCCCCTTTACCGCAAATTCCATCATTTTTAAAAGCAATTCCCTGGCAATTGCCATTCAGGGCTGTCCCCCAGGTTTTGCAGTTAGCCGCTTTACAGAAGGCTGCTAATCATGTGTTAAAAGAATCACTTGTTGATGGAGATTTGGATTTTCTCGATGGTCCCTTCCTGCGCATTCAGGTTCATGACCTGCATTATGACTGGGGTGTGTGCAAGCGCGGTCAGCAATTGGCTTTTTTCCCGGGAGGAGAAGGTGCTGATGTGACAATCAGAGGTAATAGTAAGGAATTTCTCCTGTTGGCCAGTCGACGTGAGGACGCCGATACCTTGTTTTTTCAGCGTCGTTTGAAGATTGAGGGTGATACAGACTTGGGTTTACAGGTGAAGAACCTGATAGATGCTATCGATTTAGAACAGTTTCCAGCATTTGTCACTCAGGCATTAGAAGTAGGCGGCGACCTGGCAGAACAGTTTTACGGTAGTTCTTAATCCGGATTTCTCACAAGGCGGCGATTCTATAAACCGAAGGCCAAGGTAAGCTGGTTGCTTCGGATGAACTTATGCAGTGACTTCTCTCACTGCAATCATTCCTGCTTCTCCACACCAATAGCCATCACAAATCGGTGAGCTAAGATAGGGCTCGATAGTAGAGACAGTCTTGGTTTCGCCTTTAATACTCTGATGATAATGCTGAATAATTTCGGTGGTGCCCTCGGGTTGTGGGCTGATTCGCATCAACGATACGCCCAACTGTTCCATCTCTTGCCAGTAGGGCAATAAATGTGTGATTGCGCCTGATTGGGTTTGAACACCGTTGATTGTCAGAAAGTTTTCTCCCTCCTGACTGTCCATTGGCAGACCCTGGGGGTAGTCAATACATTTATACTGACAATCGTCTTTGGGAAGATTGTGATAACGGGCCGTAAAGCACCGGGCAGAGTACGCCAGAGGTAACCGGCCAAAGCTGAAGACTTCCGTCTCCACATCCTCAGATAGCCCCAAAGCGGGTGCGTCAGACAAAATGGCAGACAGGGCGTTATGTGAAATTTCTATGGGGGCTACCCATCGCTGCAAACCTAGGGCGGCCAGCCTGGTGAGTGTGTGAGCGTTATAGATGTTGAGCCCCGCTCCGCCAACAAAGGGCAACTTCTTTCCTGATAATAAGTGGACGGCACCCATTTCATTGGCTTCTATAAGCAATTCGCCATTGTTGCACAGCTTCTTAACACCGCTAAGTTCAGAGCCAGCCTCAATCAAGGCGAGGGTCGACAAGACGATTTGTTTGTCGGTGTTGGCTGCTAACTGACGGGCTAATTCAATCCATTCTGCAGCGGATAGACTGCGCCGTTTGGCGCAAACAGTTTCGCCCAAATACACGACTGATACGGGCATGTCTGCTAATTGTTCGTAAAACGTTTCAATACTCTGGCGGGGCCAGTAGTAGAGAATAGGACCGAGAGACAACTGCATTCAATGGCTCCTACTGCCAGGGGCGCGAGTAGGCGCCCAGGGTTGTTTGTCTGCCTTCGGAAATGCTGGCCAGTGCCTGCATCCACTCTGCCTTCGCCTGAAAATCCTGCGGATTGGATAGGCAGTGATCAATGGCTTGCCGCCATACTCTTGTGACTTTACTGACATAGGCGGTGCTGCGTTGGCGGCCCTCAATCTTGACGGCGGTAACCCCGGCCTGACACAGTTCTGGCAATAATTCCAATGTGTTCAGGCTGGTAGGCTCTTCGATGGCATGATAGGTATCTCCTGCTACACGATAACGACCTTTGCAGATAACCGGATAGCCTGCATGATCGCCTTTGGGAAAGCGGTCTACCAATACATTATTGACTCTGACTTCCAGCTCATCATCGGTTTCCTGCCAGCGCACGGCACTACCGGGAGAACAGGCACCAAAATTATTGGGGGATTCGCCAGTAGCATAGGAAGATAATAAGCAGCGACCTTCAACCATGACGCACATGTTGCCAAATCCAAATACCTCAAGTTCCACCGGGCTGTCGATAGCCAATTGCTCGACCTGTGGCATGGACAGTACTCGAGGGATTACGGCACGGTGGACATTAAAATGCTCTTGATAAAATTGTAAGGCTTCGCGGTTGGTAGCTGAACCTTGAACGGATAAATGAATGGCTATGTCGGGATAAGTTTCAGCGATATAAGCCATTAGGCCGATGTCGGCGACGATCAGCGCATCGATACCCAAATCGACGCTGATATCCACAGCGCGTTGCCAGCGGTCCCAGCCAGATTGTTGAGGATAGGTATTAATAGTTACATAAACCTTGCGGTCACGATCGTGCGCGTAGCGAATGGCCTTGGCTGCACTGTTATCGTTAAAATTCAGTCCGGCAAAATGCCTGGCATTGGTATCGTCCCTGAAGCCAATATAAACGGCGTCTGCACCGTTATCGACAGCAGCCTTGAGCATGGGGTAATTGCCCGCAGGGCAAACTAATTTCATAAGCGCCTGTTTAATGTTAAGTGGGTTTGTGTATGCTGCTCTATTCAGGACATTTGCCCTGAATAGATTGTGATTTATACCAATGCGTCTGAGTTGGTATGGTACTGAGGATGATAGCCGCTATGGTAGTTAAATCAACCAGGTGTTTGCATGACAAGTATCAAGTATTGATAATTCCCGTTCGATGATTGCCTGCAAGTATGTTTGTAGTCAGGTGATCCCGCATTTATCGTGACGATACTGTTTGCACTATACGGACAAGATTCTACATTGGTAACATGACAGAGATTTTAAACGCAGGGAAAATGCGAGGAAAAAAATATGAAGAGCCACTTTTTTGCCTATATCAGCAAAATTCGCTGGATCACTCGTTGGGGGCTGAAACGCAACGCAATTCAGGAAAATGTGATGGAGCACAGTTGGGAGGTAGCGACTATTGCGCACGCATTAGCGTTAGTGAGAAATCGTGTTTTTGATGGGCAGGCAGATGCCAATGCAGTGGCAGTCACGGCCTTATACCATGATTGCAGTGAAGTAATCACAGGCGATTTGCCTTCACCGATCAAATACCATTCTGAAGCTTTACAAAAAGCGTATCGGTCCATTGAGCATGATGCAGAGCGTGAATTGGTGGCCCTACTGCCTGCCGTATTGCAAACTGATTTTTCCACGCTGATGGAGGAAGCCTTAATACCAAGGGAGCATCTACAACTGGTAAAAGCAGCCGATACCTTGGCGGCATTCCTTAAGTGCCAGGCAGAGCTGAAAGCCGGTAACGAAGAGTTTGAACAGGCCGCAGCTGATATTGCTGTGCGTCTTAAAGAGTATCAATTACCGGAAGTTGATTATTTTATGGAAAAATTTGCGCCCAGTTATCAACTGACCCTGGATGAATTGTTGAATGCCAGCGAAAAGCGCCGACGCCTGTCTTCTCATGAAGCGAAATTGATGAGTTAGCAGGTTTTATTTAAGGTAGGTGATTTTGTCTAGTGCAAGTGATTTTGGATTGATAAATCGCCACATATTGTCGGGGCAGGCAGCAACCGTTTGTGCCAATGCTTTTTGTAGTCCCCCCTGACCGTAACCAAGCGCTTCACGGGAATAACTCGCATCGAAGTAAGTTTCCTTGGTAAATATCTTGACGAATCTATGGGGGTTCAGGCCGGACTCCTTACCCTGCATGCGATGCCATACGCCCAGAGATTCCATGAAACGACGTACTAGGGAATTAGGTATGGGATTGATCTCGCGATCAATGCCTAACTCTTTCTGAAGCATAATGAGGAAGTCATGCCAGCTGTGGTTTTCATCTCCCACTAGATAGGTTTCACCCCCGTTGCCTTTTTCAAGTGCTCCGACAATCGCTTCGGCCACAAGGTCTGCAGCTATCATATTGGTGCCACCCTGGGGGCAATATACCGGGAAGGGAGATCGCAGGTAGTTGATGAGCGGTTTCCATAGGGGATCTTGGCCTGGCATCGAGCCAACAATATAGGGTATCTGCAAAACCATCAAATCCAGCGAGGGTTGTGCTGCCTCTAAGCTTTGCTTGGCCTGCTCTAGGCGAGAACGGATATACGGATGGTGAATGGACAGTTTTAACTCGGGCCATTGCTGATCAAAATGACAAAAGTAGGAACTCAATAGTACGCCTCTGCTAACGCCCACTTTGCGTGCAAGGCTGAACAAACGAGCAGCTGAAACCATGTTGGTTCGGCTGAAATAAGAATAAACGGATTGTCTTGATATTACGTGGTTATCAGCACCGGTGGCATGAACGACGGCATCGTGCCGATTAAGCAGTTGTTTGAGATGTTTGTCGTTTAAGGTATCGCTATTGGCGAGAATGATTTTAACTTCGCGAGGCAGTAGTCTCTTTGGCGGTGCCGGTGGCAATGCCAGTGCTGTCACCTGATGCCCACGCTTCAGGCACTCCAGGGCACAGTGGTAGCCGACAAAGCTTGTTCCACCCAGTATTAATACGTTCATTCCAATAGCTCCTTCAACCCTCCTTGTTAATCAATCAGATAGGAAAAAAGCGCGACTGCAGGCTTTCCGACTGCAGAGGATTCCACGGCTACTTATTATGATAGTTTGATTACGTTTAATAATAAGACGGATAGTGGTCGCGTAAACATTTAACTGTAAGAATGGGGTAAATCATTGATCATAATCAAAGAAAAATCGATAAAAAGCTTCTTTTCGTACTGACGGCAGGGCAGTTTGTAACGATTTATTATAACTCTATCATTCAAGAAGTTATTCGGTGCTATAAAGCGGAACGTTTTCCACTTTTAAACTACCGAAAACTCATCAAGTGTTTGAGCAGGTATTCAATTAAGTAAAACTCATAACATTGCGTCAGAACTGTTTAAGAGCAGGCTCGCCCCGCCCGCCCATAATGAGGTCAGTGCAATGAGAACATTAGGTAGCGAAAAAGGCGCTATGTGCCGCATCCGGCAGGCCGACATTAGTAATCTGAGCCTTTTGTAACAACTCCCAATAGTAGCGGTAGGTTGCCCGATCATGCAATTCACCCTGGTACTGAATGGGGCCCCAGTTGGCGGCTTGGGCTGCCAGGAGGATATCGGCTGCATCCTTCACCTCGGTATAATCCGGTTTCATGGCGTCTACAATAGGCTCGATCTGACTGGGGTGAATACTCCACATACGTAGAAAGCCGAATTCATTGCGGGCGCGATAGGCATCCTGGTAGGTGTTGTAGGGATTTTTTAGATCAAGAGTGACGTTATGGGACGGTACACAGCCATTGGCCAGGGCTGCGGCCACCATGTCACTCTTGGCGCGGGCCAACAATGCGTGTTCGAACTGTCCCGGGCTGCGCATGGCGCACGCAGGGATCGCTCCATGATGGCCACTGACGAAGTCCATTAGACCGAAATCGAGCAACTGAACCCAGTCAATTGCCGCCATGGCAGCAGCATCGCGCAGTGCACCATGGGTCTCGATCAGGACGTGGATCGGGATGTCGCGTTGTATCCCATTACGGCGTGCGACTGACTTTATATAGGCTATCATTTCTTCCACTTGGGTGACGGACGTGGGTTTTGGGATGGTGATATAGGCAACCAAATCGCCAATGGTAGGCACCACAATATCCACGTCATCCTTCCAGTGGGCATGGGTATAGTCATGTATCCTCACCCCAGCCATTTGGTATTGGTTGGCGTCACTGGAGAGAATACCGGTGATCATCTCTGCGTGTTCACGCTCTCGCCCGGCGGGCGCGCCATCTTCACAATCACAGCTGATATCAAAAATGGGTCCTAAGCTGGCCTGAAGCTCCAGTGCCTTGGTGATCAGTTTTTCGCTACCGGCAAAATGTTCGCAGGTAGGGATGATTGGGAAAGGCTGCTCGCCTTCAAAAAGGGCATCACGTGGGTGCACCGGGTTGTTCATGGCAGACTCCTTGGGGTTATATTTTTAAAAGATTTTTCGTCTCTAAATCCCACAAAATTCACTAACATACTGATTTATAAGTAATCACCCTGCAGCATGGGGGTGAAATAACTCGTAAAAGCTTGTTGTAGCACAAATAATACTTGATTATTATTATCAACTATAGGAGTGTGTGCAAGCCAAACCTGACGATTTGAACGAAATTTGGAGGTAAACATGGAACCGACCGCCTTTCTGGATGTAGTGGACCGAGAAACCGTGCTAGGCGATTTCTGGCCGGGCATTCAGCTCTATTACCCGCCAGTAAAATACAATCCAGCCGATGGTAGCTATGAGGATCTGGAGGCTGCCTCCAGAAGGATGCGTAAGTACGCTCATACTACGCAGGCTCAGACCATTCTTTTTGACTTGGAAGATGGCTGTCGACAAAAGGTCTTAAGTCGCACCTTGCTGCGTCAAGAACTGCCGTTATTTGATCGCGATGATCTCGCGGTGGCTCTGAGGATCAATCCCTTTCGCACCGAGGAGTATGAAGAGGACTTGAAACTGGTTCGGGATATGGCTGATCACATCGATGTACTGGTTTTGGCCAAAGCCGGGGAGGCCTATGGTGCAGCAGAGATTCGAGATCTTTCTGCCTGGCTGGCCGGAATTGCCAGCGATATCGAAATCCAGCCCATTATTGAGCACCCCCGTTCACTGAAATTGGCGCCTGAGCTGATGCAATATTCCACGGTGCGTCATGTTGTATTCGGGATTCATGATTTTTCCAAGGCGATGGCGATCCAGATCAGCCCTGAGGGCTGGACTGAGGAGTTAAGGACTTACTTGGATCTGCTACTGTTTGAATCGAGAATTCACGGAAAAGGGGTGATCGGTGGGGTGGAAGTGTTGATTAATAATCAAGCGATGCCAGCAGACTATGTGGAAACCCATGATGTGCGTCGTTGGCTAGATCTTCATGGGGAAGAGGAGGCCCATGTGGTTTATCGCCATGCCTGTGAAGAGGCGGCCAAGGGGCTCACAGGGAAGCAGGTTATTCATCCAAACCATATTCACCTATGCAAAGTGGCCTTTACTCCCTCACCTGGGGAGGTGAAGCGTTGTATTGATATCCTGACTGCTGCCATTGAAGCCGATGCCCTGTTGGGTGGTGCCATCAAATTTGAAGGTAAGATGCTCGATCCCCCCATGTTTGGTAAAGCCTTGCAAGCCCTGCTTCGTGCGTGGGCGTTGCGTGATCTTAGTGAGAATGACACCCAATTTGCACTCAAGGTACTGCAACGTATGCCCGTTCAGGTGATTCGTGAAAACTGGCCTTATGGAACAATCCTATGAATCAGGAAAATGGCATAAAACCTCTCGACAAGTGGACCTGGGAGATTCCAGAGCGGTTCAATATTGGAGTGGCCTGTAGCGACCGCCACCTTGAGGGTGGCCGGGACCGTACCGCCATGATTGTTGAAGATGCTGAACGGGGCACAACCGAGACCACCTATGGGGAGTTGGCGTTGCTCACCGATTGGTTTGCGCAACTACTACGCAATCTTGATGTGGATGTAGGTGAGCGGGTTCTGATCCGATTACCCAACAGCCTGCATTATCCCATAGCTTTCCTGGGCACGATGAAGCGGGGTGCTGTCTCGACACCCACCTCAACCCTACTGGTGGCAGAGGAGGTGCGGTATCTGGCTCAGGATTCCGAGGCGGCTGTGCTGGTCACTGATAAATCCATGTGGCCGGAACTGGAGTCAAGCCTCAGCGATCTGGACTCGATTCGTTATATTCTTTTGGCCGGTGACGGGCCAATGCCGACGAGTGCTGATGCACGGGTTTTGGATCTGGATGCCTATATGGCGGCTATCCACGAAGTGGAACCGCCTGAGCCAACACGTGCCGACGATCCTGCTTATCTGGTTTATACCTCCGGGACTACCGGTCACCCCAAGGGCGTGTTACATGCCCATCGTTCCTTGTTGGGGCGATTGCCGGCGTCGAGTTACTGGTTTGATTTTGCTGATGAGGATCGCATTCTCCATTCGGGCAAGTTTAACTGGACCTACGTGTTGGGTTCCGGATTGATGGATCCCCTCTATAACGGTAAGACCGTGGTAGTCTACGAAGGCCCCAATAATCCGACCGTCTGGCCCGAATTGTTGGCTAAACACAGTTGTACCATTTTTATTGGCGTGCCGACCATCTATCGCCAGATTATCCAAAAAACCACTTACGCCGCTACTGATTTGCCTGCCTTGCGTCATTGTATGAGCGCAGGTGAACACCTCTGTGATGAAATGCTGGCAGCCTGGCGAGATCGTTTTGGCATGGACGTCTATGAAGCGATAGGCATGTCTGAGATCTCCTATTACCTCTCACAGACCGTGTCTCGGCCCATTCGAGCCGGATCTGCCGGTTTTCCTCAGCCGGGTCATCAGGTACGCCTACTGGATG
Source organism: Gammaproteobacteria bacterium (assembly GCA_003353945.1). Classification (GTDB taxonomy): domain Bacteria; phylum Pseudomonadota; class Gammaproteobacteria; order Pseudomonadales; family PIVM01; genus PIVM01. Next base: position 17,874 of record PIVM01000036.1, on the reverse strand, counting down.
CTGACCTAGTCGAGGCTGGAGTCGATGAAGAGGGCATGATTTGCATGCCGCTGGATGATCCCGGGCTCTTCCTCCGCTACTGGAACCGGCCTGAGGAGACCGCTCAATGCCAACATAATGGCTGGTTTTTTACCGGTGATTACGCCCGTCGCGATAAAGATGGTTATATCTGGTTTATGGGTCGACGCGACGACATCATCAATACCTTTGGTTATCGGGTCTCGCCCCATGAAGTGGAACGGGTGATGAAGAACCATCCCGGGGTAGCCGATTGTGTCGCTATCGGCGAAGAGATTGCCACAAATAAAACCCTGGTGGCGGCCTGTGTGATTTTACATCCCCAAGCAAAAATCACTGCCGATGATCTGCTGGATTTTGGGGAGCAGCACCTGGCGGGCTATAAGCGCCCCAAGATGGTTCATGTATTACAAGAATTTCCCCGTACTAAAAATGGCAAGGTGATTCGCAGTCGCCTTAAGCTAGAAATCGAAGCCCGCAAGGCATCATAAAGGAGACGCCTCATGTCCACTCAGCAACTTTTACGTACTCCAGACCACGTAACACCTAAGCAAGAAACCGAATCCATGCCGCACAAAGGAGGAAGTAAGACGACGCAGTCGGTCCGACCACGACGAACCATGCTCTACGTATCCGGAGCCAATGTACGCCATTTACAAAAGGCCTGTTCGTTACCGGCAGATAGCCTGATTTTTGATCTTCATGAAGCGGTGACCGATGAAACCAAGGAACAGGCGCGCGATGCTATTGGTGCTACCTTGCGTGCCGGAAGTTTTCGGGGACACGAGATCGTGGTGCGCATTAACCCTCTGCAGAGTCGCTGGTTTGATGCCGATGTGGCCTGGTTGGCGGATCAGTGCGTGGATGCTGTGTTGCTCACGCATGTCGAGAGCGTGTCGCAATTACAGGAGGCAATGAGCCGAATTGATCAGGTCACAGGGCGTGAACTGCCGATCATGGTCATGATTGAAACACCCATGGCGGTGTTACGTTCTGAGGAGATAGCCGCTAATGAACGAGTGGTCTGTCTCGTACTGGAAACCAATGGCCTGGAGAGCAGCCTGCGCTTGTTCAGTTCTTCCGATCGTATTGGATTGCAGGGTAGCCTGGCCCTGGTAGTTTTGGCGGCTAGGGCTCATGGTTGTGGTGTGGTGGATGGCGCCCATCTTAACCTGGGTGAGGCGCGAAGCTGTGAGTTTTCCTGCCGCCAGGGGCGGGAGATGGGATTTGATGGCAAGACCGTGGTGCACCCCGTGCAGCTGACCTATACCAACGAGGCCTATACGCCCAAACCAAAGGACGTGAACCGGGCGCGGGAATTGGTGGAAACCATGGCAGCAGCCAATGCCCGTGGTGAGGCGGTAGCGATGGTGGACGGGCGAATGATCTCTTACGAACAGGTGAAGCGGGCTCGTTTAACCCTTGACCTGTTTGAATCCATAAAGGCTCGCGACCTCTCCTTTACGGCATGACAGCGGCATAACGGATTTCACGATGGGCAAACAAAACACCGGACTGCATTTTGAGGATTTTTATCTTGATCAAAGACTGCGTCATGCGACCCCCAGAACCCTCACTGAGGGGGACGTAGCGCTTTACATTGCCCTCACCGGAAGTCGTTTCCCTCTGCAAAGTGCCGATACGGCGGCTCAGGCAGTTGGGCTGCCGCGCCGACCGGTGGATGATCTGCTGGCCTTTCATATTGCTTTTGGTAAAACGGTGCCCGATGTGTCGCTGAATGCCATTGCCAATCTAGGCTATGCCGATGTACGGTTTCTGCAACCCGTTTACACGGGTGACACCCTGAGTGCCGAGAGTGAAGTGATTGGTTTGAAAGAAAACGCCAATGGCAAGAGTGGTGTGGTCTATGTCCGCTCGGTGGCCAGCAATCAGTCGGGTAAAGCGGTTTTTTCCTGGAATCGCTGGGTGATGGTGCGCAAACAAAATCCGGAGGCACCAGCGCCTGAAACCTACGTTCCTGACTTACCTGTTGAGGTTCCGGTTTCTGAACTCAGTATCCCTGAAGGACTCAATGGCAGTGGATTTGATGTGGCGCTCACCGGCTCGCCCCATCTGTGGGATGACTATGACCTTGGGGAGAGGATTGATCACCGTGATGGTATGACCATTGATGACAGTGACCACACTCTTGCCACCAAGCTTTATCAGAATACGGCGCGGGTACACTTTGATGAGCGTATGATGTCGTCCACTCCCCATGGTCGTCGCTTAATGTATGGCGGTCATGTTATCTCTATCTGCCGCGCCCTGTCCTTTAATGGTCTGGCCAATGCCATCACTGTGGCTGCCATCAATGGGGGTACCCATAGCAATCCCAGTTTTGGTGGTGACACGCTTTATGCCTACAGCGAAATCCTTGCCAAAGAGGCCTTGAGTCGAGATGATTTAGGTGCCCTGCGAATTAGAACGGTGGGGGTGAAAAATCTCGACAGTCAGGAGGTGGAATCACCCACCTATGAGGAGAATGGTCGGCTTCGTTACCATCCTAATGTGGTGCTGGATCTGGACTATACGATCCTGATGCCTCGACATCGAAGTGAGTGCTAACTTCTTCTCTATGCTATTCACCGCCAGGGCTCTTAAGCGGGTATGTGGCAAACTGCTTCAATATTATGGCCATCCGGATCGCGTATAAAAGCGCCATAATAATGGGGGTGATAGCTGCGAATGCCCGGTGCCCCGTTATCAATGCCACCGGCTGACAACGCTGCTTTGTGAAACGCATCCACCAAATCACGGGTTTGGGCTCTTAGCGCAATATGCACACTCGGCTTGGTGATTTCACCTTCAATAATCCAGAATTCCGGTACACCATCAACACCGAGGCCTCCCCAGGTTTTGATTTCCATCACCAGTTCGTAGCCCAGTGGTTTCAGTGCCTGAAGATAAAATGCTTTGCTGGCGTGATAATGTGAAACCTGCAGACCAATATGATCAATCATTATTAAGGTTTCCTTGCTTAATTGTTAACAAAGTAGTGCAGAAATATGCCGGCAAAAATGACAGCACCCACCCAATTGTTATTTAGAAACGCTTTAAAGCAAGGGTCCTGCCGACGATCCTTGATTAGGTATTGCTGGTAAGCAAATAAACCGCCGGCAAAAACGACGCTGACATAATACCAAGCAGACAGTTCAAAACGATGTCCCACCATGGCGAGCGCTATCAATACAAGCAGTTGCAATAGTCCAGTAATCATACGGTCTCCATCGCCAAATAAGATGGCAGTGGATTTAACCCCAATTTTGATATCGTCGGACCGGTCTACCATGGCGTAGAACGTGTCATAGACAACGGTCCAAATAACGACAGTCACATACAACAGCCAAATTTCAGCGGGTAAGGCATTTTGTTGCGCAGCGAAGGCCATGGGGACGCTCCATGAGAATGCAGCACCCAGCACGATTTGAGGGAAGTAGGTATAGCGTTTCATAAAGGGATAGCAACTAGCGAGAGCTAAACCCCCAAAAGACAATAATATGGTTAGCCAGTTTGTGAACAAGACCAGTATAAATGCGAGTGCAGCCAGAGCGGCAAATAGCGCCAACGCTTCTTTTTCTGTCACGTGACCGGCTGCCAATGGCCGCATTTTGGTGCGGTTTACGTGAGGATCAATATGTCGGTCAGCGTAGTCATTAATGACACAACCTGCTGAGCGCATCAGGAAACAGCCCGCCATAAATATAATCAGGTTTTTCGGATCTGGAATGCCAGCGGCTGCTAACCACAGGCTCCATAAAGTTGGCCACAGCAGTAACAAGGTACCGATAGGCCGGTCTGTTCGCATCAGTTTCAGATAAAAAGGATATTGAGTGCTGAGTCTGACCATGATTTACCTTATGACAGCCTGCTAGCCGTCAGCATACCTGCTTTGAGATTGGCAGGCACTATAGGCCATTTGGGGCTTGCGTATCAAGATCTCAGTTTGTATTAGATGCCTGGAAATTTGGCAGAAATATCTCACTGACCAGAAGGGGTTTTTGTTGAAGAACAAAGCACGAACGTCTTCCCCAAAGAGCTGTATTCACGGGTAGATCCAGAGAGATGGGTAACTTTTTGGCGTTAATCAACGCCACTTGAAAGGGACTGCGATTCATTGACGGGTCGGCGAACAGCAGGGCGCCGAGTGAGCTGTTTTTCAGAGAACGTAGATGCCGCAGTCGACCACTGAGCGTATTGACAGGTATTACGCTACGCGCATATACCCAGATTTCGTCACGACAGTAAAGAGCTGTTTCCCGAATTAAGCTTGTCTCACGTGTATTCAAGCCAAGTAAGCGTGCTTCGTTCAAGGCAGGCTGTGCCCACCCCTGCTGCAAAACCTGCACCCTAAAATGGTTGTCACTGGCTGCAATCAGGCGTTTAGTCAGAGAACCTGTGTCGAGTAACCAAGGTCTGACAGCCTTTGGAATATGTTGGTTTACTTGTTTAAAGTCAAACCAGCGGTCAGTTGGGATGGGTTGCATTGGAGCCTGCGTGCTATACACCGTTTCAAACGGCGCGAAGAATGCTGCATATTCGGTCAATATGCAAGAGCTATTGGTCATGCAATCCAGTGATGGCAGAGTAATTCTTGCATGTCATTAAAGAGCGCGTATTTCCTAAACGTATCAGTGTTTTTATCTCGGTATCCTTGGGAAAGCAAGGAGATTGCCCGGATTGGGCGTGAAGCATACAAACTGCTGGGTTTTGCCTTGACCGGAGCGAAAACAAACGAGAAGATGCGTCGGTAGAATTTGCTAGCACCCTTGTTCGCTAAACTTGAATCTGCAGATTCATGGCGGTGATCAACTCTGCAAAATAATGATAAACCCACTAGAAGGAAAACGCCTATTATGCGCAAACCCGAACTGGCAGCAGCCATTGCTGATGCTACCGATATGCCTAAAGACAAAGCAAATGATGTGCTCACGGCCATTCTGGATGAGATTACAAATGCCCTTAGCCGGAATGAAACAGTGAGCATGGTCGGCTTCGGCACTTTTTCTCAACGCCACAGGGCTGCTCGCGCAGGGAAAAATCCACAAACTGGAGAAAAAATCGACATTCCAGCCAGTAATACTGTGGGATTTAAAGTGGGTAAAGCACTCAAGGACGCTGTTTCCTAAATAAATTACCTGTTTTTCCCATGCTACTTTCTCCTTGCTGCAAGGCGTTTGTAGCATGGAAAGCAGATGTTTTAATTTGTTAATTCCGTCTGTTACCGCTCAGGATGATCAGCAATACACGATCAGCAATACACATTGCATGACGTGTTACATAAAAAATGCCAATGTATTTTATTGAGAATAAGGGACGATGAAAAAACCAGCGCTGCATTGGCAGATTCTAATCGCAATTATCCTGGCAGCCCTTGCTGGCCAGTGGTCCGGTACGCAAAGCGCCGTTCTTGGCGTTACTTTCTACGATATCTATAGCTTTATTGGCACACTTTTCCTGAATGCGCTGAAAATGATAATTGTGCCGTTAATCATGGCATCTATCATTTGTGGGATTTCCGGTATCGGTGCCAGTGATAACCTGGGGCGCTTGGGTTTGAAAACCTTAAGCTTCTATGTGTTATCGAGCTTGTTAGCCATCTTAACAGGCCTGTTGCTAGTAAATATATTGACACCCGGGATCATTGATGGACAAGCTGCTGGCGAACAGCTAAATCTTAGTTCACCCGATGCGGTTGCCGGGCAGCTTGCAAGAGTAGAGGGACGCGGAGCCGGTGATATTACGGAAGTATTCCTGCGCATGGTGCCTGTTAATGTGGTTTCTGCAGCCGCTAATGGGCAGATGTTGGGCTTGATATTTTTTAGCCTGCTCTTCGGTTTTTTTATGACGCGTATTCAGGGACAGTACAGTGAAACCCTGGTGAATCTCTGGCATGGCATATTTGAAACAATGATGGCTATTACCCTCTGGGTAATGAAATTTGCACCCATTGGTGTCTTTGGTCTGGTCGCGAAAACAGTAGCGGCCACTGGTTTTGCTGCGTTCCAGCCGCTATTGGTATTTTTTGTGACGGTGGTGTCGGCACTTGCTATTCACACGTTTCTAACCCTGCCTCTATTGCTAAAGACGATTGCGAGAGTTCATCCGGGACGACACTATAAGGCGATGTTTCCGGCGATGTTGACGGCGTTTTCAACCGCATCCTCCTCAGCGACTCTGCCCTTAACCATTGAATGTATTGAAAAAAATGCCAAGGTGTCAAACCAGGTCAGTAGTTTTGTATTACCGCTGGGAGCGACAGTCAATATGGATGGTACTGCGCTGTATGAGTGTGTGGCGGCGATGTTTATTGCCCAGGCCTATGGGCTCGATTTGAACTTTACAACACAGTTTTCTATTGTGCTGGTGGCATTGTTAACGTCTATCGGTGTTGCTGGAATTCCTGCGGCCAGTTTGGTTGCAATAACGGTTATATTAGGTGTTATTGGATTACCGCTAGAGGGTATAGGCTTGTTATTGGTCACCGACCGCGTATTGGATATGATGCGCACATCGGTCAATATCTTCAGTGATTCCTGTTGTGCGGTGGTGGTGGCCAAAACCGAAGGTGAGGAACAGGTGCTGGCATAAGCCAAGCCAGCACGGAGAATTACCCAATTGAGTTTTCTAGGATTATTTTAGGTTCAGGTGAACCGCCTACCCTGATGATGTCGTCATCAGTACCGGCGGTTAGTCGCAACTTTCGGGCTGGACACACGCTTGGCCCGGCGTTGCGACGCGTTCAGTCAACCCGATATGTCATTTGCCAGACTCTGGATTTCTTCAGCACAGCCGACAACATTTTCAATGGCGGTTTCTGCCTGTTGCTCATTCAAATGAAGTCGATCAAGTACGCTTTGAGGGACTGTTTCAAAGGGGGCATCGCCGATATTGTGTTGGCGTAGCAGGCGACTGGCGACAAACAGGAGGTTTGCATAGGCGTGTTCTGGACCGTCGTACGCCGGGTTGTTCTGATGGCGCATAGCAATACAGACTTCATCGGGCATAGTCCACAGATTCATCAGCCAGCTACTCATCTGATCACGGCTGATGCCAAGCAGGTGTCGTTCCACTGCAGCGTGTCCAGCGTAGGGATTTGCCTCCAGGTGTCGACATATTAACGAAAAATAAGGAGGAAAAACCTCTGCCAGCAGCAGATATCCAAAATTGTGCAGTAGGCCACCGAGACAGGCAATTCCCATTTCAGGACGTTGTTTTGCAGGGATGCATTTAACCAGTTCTTCAACGGCAGCCGCCGTGTAGACCGCCTGATGCCAATAGCCACTAAATCCCTGCGGTGCGTCATCGGGCATTTTCAACGATTTTCCCAACGCCAGACCAAGAGAGAGATTCATTACCAGGTCAAACCCCAAAACTCGCACAATAGCGTCATGGACAGATTTAATCTTACCTGGCGCCGCGTAATAGGGAGAGGCGGCCCAACTAACGACTTGAGATGCCAGAGAAGGGTCAATTTCAACGATATCAGACAAGTCTTTGATGTCAGCTCGTGGATCAACGCGTAGTTTGATAATCCTCTGTGCTGTATCTGGCAGCGGGGGGAATTCAAGTGTGTCTTCCAGCCGTTGCTTGATGCGTGTGGAGGTAAATTGGCCAACGGCTTTCGTAATTTGATCAGCATCCTCATCACTTTCCGTATGAACCTCTGGTAGTAACGGTGTGCTAATGTCCGCTATCACGGCTTCTTTCAGTATTTCCTTGAAATCATGTTGCTTCAGACGCAGCAGTTCAGTGTTGCCACCTGACTCCAGAATCACCTCTGGCTGACTTAAGACGCATTCATCAACAACAGTAGGAAATCCTGTAATTTGAGGAATAGCCGGTAGCGAGCAGAGTTGTTTATCGTCAAAAATGCGCTGGAGTTCATTATTGGGCAATGCACGTAGTTCACGTCCAGTGAGCTTGTTCAGTGCAACGAGATCCAACAGGCTGTCAGCCGCTACGATTGCCTGCAACTGGCCTTTTTCATCTGCTAACAAGACACTGCGCGTCGCTCCAGCCCAATGAACATATTGATCCATTGGAAAGCTGCTGTCTTTGACTGGGAGGGTATTTGTGATTCCGTATTTAACCGAATACTCATTTAATACCGACTCAACAGTGCTTGGAATAGCCATAATTTTGTCTCTTTAATTCCAGATACGGCAATAATATATGCCTTAATTATCAATATTTGAGTAGGTGCAAATATTGGTAATTAAGACATCAGGGATTTTCGCTCAATTTAACCTAGACAAAATCAGTTGAAATCGTACGTTTCGACGCTTCGACGAGAGGAGCTAAGGTGCTAAAGATAGGAGTTTTTTACTACAATTTTGGACGAAACAGTTGGTCCGACATTTCGGTCACTCATAAGGTGAGCGGATGGCCGCCCCGTTCAAAATTTTAGAAAAAACTGAAAAATTTAGTGCCTTAGATCCTCACAGTAGGTTCAACTGAATTTTCTAGGTTTAAGTGTAGTTCACGCAGTTAATGTGTGTGTGGCAATTCATCCCAATCCGTCGCTGTTTTTTGTGAGGAGCTTACCAAACTGCCCAAATTACTTGAATAGGATAACCTGACACCATGACAGAGAATTATAATTCTCTGTCATGGTGTCAACCATTAGCAAAATAATCAGCACGGCGTCGCCAGCGATCCAGCAAATTCTCGCAAAAATGGGGGTATTGAGCTAGAAGTTTATTGGCAGTGGATTTAGCTGCGCTAATCAAATCAACATCACGTTGCAGATCAGCAATTCTAAATTGCAGTAGACCCGTCTGATGAGTACCCAGAACTTCTCCTGGTCCGCGCAGTTGCATATCTTTTTCCGCTATGACAAAACCGTCACTGGTTTCACGCATGACACGCAGACGCTCTTTGCCGTTGGCAGATATGGTACTGGCGTAAAGTAGCACGCAATGACTGGCCGCAGCCCCTCGACCGATACGTCCTCGTAGCTGATGTAATTGTGCCAGTCCCAGGCGTTCGGGATTTTCGATGATCATCAGACTGGCGTTGGTAACATTGACCCCGACTTCGATGACCGTTGTTGCCACTAACAAATCTACTTTACCTTGGTGAAAAGCTGTCATGATGTTGGCTTTTTCTTCAGTTTTAAGTCGTCCGTGAATCAAGGCAACAGATAGTTCAGTGAGTTCTTTCTGCAGCATCTCGGCAGTGGCCTGTGCTGCCTGGCATTGCAGTACTTCGGATTCCTCGATAAGAGTACAAACCCAATATGCCTGGCGCCCCTCAAGGCAGGCGTTTTTGACACGATCAATCACTTGCGCTCGGCGGGCCTCGTCTATCAGTACGGTGTTGACAGGTGTTCGCCCAGGAGGTAATTCGTCAATGATGGATAGATCCAGATCGGCGTATGCGCTCATAGCCAAAGTGCGTGGAATGGGCGTGGCTGTCATGATCAGTTGGTGTGGTGCCGTTTTTTGCTGAACTGTTTGTTGGCATCCCTTTTCTCTTAATGCCAAGCGTTGATGAACACCAAAACGGTGTTGTTCATCAATAATAACGAGGCCAAGGCGCTGGTACTCGATTTCGCTTTGAAACAATGCGTGTGTACCAATAATAAGTTGAGTGTCGCCGCACTGCAATTTATCGAGAATCTGGCGCCTTTGTTTGCCTTTGCTGCGACCTGTCAGCAACTGTGTTTGAATAGTCAGCGGATCGAACCAGTTTTTGAATGCCTGCAGATGTTGTTCAGCAAGAATTTCTGTCGGTGCCATAACCGTCACCTGAAATCCTGCTTGTATTGTTTGCAGTGCAGCCAGCGCTGCGATAACGGTTTTGCCCGATCCTACATCACCCTGCACCAGTCGTAACATAGGATGAGGTTTGCTGAGATCATGGCTGATTTCCTGCCTAACGCGATCTTGAGCATCTGTTAGGTTGAATCCTAAGGTCGAAATAAACGCATTTAGCGCTTTGGTTTTTTGTGGCATGCGAGCTGCATTTTGTTGTCGAAATGCTAGCCGCAAATACAGAAGTCCAAGATGGTAGGTGACAAGTTCTTCAAAGGCGAGTCGACGCTGAAAAGGATGATCGCCTGCCACTAATTGTTGTAGTGGCGCATTTGCAGGGGGGTGGTGCAGGTAGCGTAGCGTATCGAGTAGTGAAAGCGAAGGTTCGGCGTTCAACAGATCGGGCGGAATCAATGTGAATGGTATACAGTCTTGCAAACAGTTGTCTGTTATTGTCTCTAGCACTTGATCGATTATTTTGCGCCAGTAAGATTGGGATATGCCTTCGGTACTTGGATATATTGGCGTTAATCGTTTTTCCAATTCGATTGGTTTTTCCGTTGTGAGTATTTGGTATTGTGGGTGATAGATTTCAAAACCTTTGGCACCGTAGCGAAGTTCGCCAAAACAACGAACGCGCGTGCCGGGAGTCAGTTGTTTTTTCTGTGCGGCGTTGAAATGAAAAAAGCGGATGGTGACTATGCCGCTTTGATCTCTGAGTTCACAGGCGAGGCTGGAGCGACGCCCCATTGCAATCGCAGAATTTATAACTTCGCCTTCTATCAAGGCTTCCTGACCGGGTCGTAAAGCGCCGATAGGGAAAAGCTGCGTGCGGTTCTGATAGCGTGAGGGCAGATGAAACAACAGGTCTTGCAGAGAAACAATGCCCAATCGCAACAACTTGTCTGTCATGCGTGGGCCGACGCCCTTGAGAAGGGTTACAGACTCAGATAGTAACTGACCGCAGGCAACGTCATTCAATGGAAGATCTGGCATTGCTTAGCTGCCTTGCCGAAAGGCTTGTTTTTTAGCATGTGCTATCAGGTGAAGCATTTCCAACAGGGTCATGCTTGTCTATCCGGAAAATTGCTGTGGCCGTGGACCTAAAATACCAATTACATATTATATGGCGGTTTTACAGCGCCATTATGCCGTCTATCTCGACGATAGCACCCTTGGGTAATGCAGATACAGCGACGCAAGCCCGTGCGGGGTATGTGTCGACAAAATATTCCGCCATGACTTGATTGACATCGGCAAAATTATCCATGTCAGTCAAGTAGATGGTTAGTTTAACGATATTGTGTAATGAGCCACCCGCTGCGTTGGCAACCGCTTGCATGTTATCAAAAACACGTCGGGCCTGGATTTGAACATCGCCTTCCACCAGTTCCATAGAATGCGGATCCAGCGGTATCTGACCTGAGAGGTAGACAATGTTATTGACTTTGACGGCTTGGGAATAAGGGCCGATTGCCTCAGGGGCATGGTTAGTATGTATAACGGCTCTATTGCTCAACTTATTACTTCCTTCTCCAACTGCTGGAGTTTTTAATGCGAGCGACGCGGGTGACCGGGCGAACATTGCGTAGTCTGCGCATAATACGGGCCAGGTGAACGCGGTTATGCACTTTAATCAACAGGAGAACAACACTAAATCGAATATCCTTATCTTCAACGCTTATTTTTTCAATGTTCGCATCCAGGCTGTTAATTTTGTTGGCGAGCAGGGCAATAATGCCACGTTTTTGTTCAAGCTCTACCCGTAACTCAACTAAAAATTCACCTTTTACTTCTGGTGCCCAACGCAGTTCCATACATTTGGTCCGGCTCTCCCTGATTTCTGCCATATTATTGCAGGCATCTGTATGCACAACCAAACCACGTCCGGCGCTGATATGACCGATGATTGGATCACCCGGAATCGGGCGGCAGCATTTGGCAAAACTGATTATCATCCCTTCAGTCCCCGTGATCTTCAGTGGGACTGGGGGTTTTAGTTCAGGTGAGGGCTGATCTTTTCCTTGCTGGTCCGTTTCTGAGGTATTGCCTGCAGGTGCTCCCTGGTCAGCGGAGTTTGATGTGTCAGACGTTGCCGCAGGTTCTGTCAATTGGCGGGCAGCTAGGTAAGCAACGCGGTTGCCCAGACCAATGTCTTCAAGAATATAATCAAAATTGTGATGCCCTGTGTCTCGCAGGACGCGTTGGATTTGTTCTTCAGATAATTGTTCGATACTGCTGCCCAAACTGCCAAGTGCTTTATTCAACAAACGTTTACCTAAAGCAATGGATTCAGTATGGCGCTGGTTTTTTAGAAAATGGCGGATATTACTGCGTGCTTTTCCTGTCACAACAAATCCTAGCCAGGCCGGGTTGGGTTGTGAGCCCGGTGCGGTTAGAACCTCGATTGTTGAACCGCTTTGCAAGATTTCGCTTACCGGTGCCAGCCGCCGGTTTATTCGACAGGCCACGCAGCTGTTTCCGACATCAGTATGCACGGCATAAGCGAAATCAACAGCGGTTGCGCCTTGTGGCAACTCTAGAATATTGCCTTTGGGTGTGAATACGTAGACCTCGTCGGGGAACAAGTCGATTTTGACGTTTTCAATAAATTCCAGCGAATTGCCTGTGCTCTGTTGTAGCTCCAGCAGGTTTTGTATCCATCTGCGTGCCCGTGTATGTGAGCCGGAGAGCAGTTCATTCTGATTTTCGCTGGATTTGTACAGCCAATGGGCGGCAATGCCATTATTGGCCATTTCGTCCATTTCTTCCGTGCGAATTTGAATTTCGATAGGCACACCGTGCATGCCGAACAAAACGGTATGCAAGGACTGGTAACCGTTGGATTTGGGTATGGCAATGTAGTCTTTAAAATGTCCCGTCAACGGCTTATAAAGGCAATGGACTGCACCCAAGGCACGATAACAGCTATCAACGTTGTCGACTATGATGCGATAGGCATAGACATCCATGATCTCAGAAAACGACTTTTTCTTGCCACGCATTTTCTGGTAAATGCTGTACAGGTGTTTTTCGCGACCGAATACTCGTGCGTTGAGACCTTCCTGATTAAGATGGTTTTCAAGTGCCAGGCGTACTTTGTCCAGTATTTCTTTGCGATGTCCACGGCTGGCTTTAACTGCGGCCGCAATACGCTCTGATCGCATCGGATGCAGGGCATGAAAACCCAATTCCTCAAATTCGACACGAATTGTATTCATGCCGAGCCGATTGGCGATCGGTCCATACATCTCTAGTGTTTCTTTGGCGATTCTGCGTCGTTTGTCCGGGCGAAGAACGCCCAGCGTGCGCATGTTGTGTAGGCGGTCTGCCAGTTTGACGAGGATGACGCGAATGTCCTTGGCCATCGCCAAGGCCATTTTTTGAAAATTCTCCGCTTGTGCCTCTGCGCGCGAGCCAAATTTAATCTGCGTTAGCTTGCTGACACCATCAACCAGGTCGGCTACGGATTCACCAAATTGTTCGCTGAGAGCTTCTTTGCCGATACTGGTATCTTCTATCACATCATGCAACATGGCCGCCATAAGGCTTTGCGGGTCCATGCGCATATCAGCCAGTATATAGGCTACAGCTAGAGGGTGAACAATATAGGGGTCACCACTGCGTCGGCGCTGGTTGTCATGCGCCTGCTCAGCGTAATAATACGCGTGTTTTATTTCCTGGATGTGATCTGGGTTGAGATAGGCATTCAGCTTTTCTGCCAGATCTTCAATGGATTGTGCCGACGTCGATGCAGGTTGGTAAGAGCTAATTTCGGCACAGTCCGTAGCCATCGACGTAGGCCTCTTTAGCTAGAGGGTATCATTGCTTTTAATGGTTATTTCATCTTCACCAAATTCATCAAGCTCTGTCTCTGACTGTTGCAAAAATTCGGCATCAACCAGTCCATCTTCAATTTCGCGAAGTGCTAAAACGGTTGGCTTGTCGCCATCTTCAGGAACTAAAGGCTCCTTGCCGCCAGTAGCAATTTGACGGGCGCGTTTACTGGCCATCATGATCAGCTCGAAACGGCTGTCAACTTTGTCCAGACAATCTTCTACGGTAATTCGGGCCATGGGTCTATCCAGAATAAAAATAGGGGTTTAATTAAATTAAGGTATATCAATTTTAGAACAAGAAACAGACAGTTGCGAATTGTCCAGAACAAGCGATTATAGCGGAATTATTTATTGGAGCATAGCAACTCGGTGAGTAATTGTTCCTGTTGTTCCTGTTGCCTGGACAGGCGTAGCCGATTACTCATGATGATGGCTTCAAACTCTCCGAGTGCCGTGTCAAAGTTGTCATTGATAATCAAGTAATCGGCTTCAACGTAGTGAGACATTTCGCTGATAGCCTTATTCATACGTAGCTGTATTGTTTTGTCGTCATCCTGACCACGGTCGGTGAGGCGTCCACGTAAAGTCTCCAGGGAGGGAGGCAAAATAAAAATTGAAAGGGTATGTGGCAATAAATGCCTCACTTGCTCAGCACCCTGCCAGTCAATTTCCAGAATGACATCTACTCCTTGTTTTAACTTGTCCTCCACCCACTGTTGAGAGGTGCCGTAATAGTGATTGAAAACCTGGGCATGTTCGAGAAAGGATGCTTCGCTTAGCATTTGCTGAAACTGCTCTGTGCTGACGAAATGATAATTCACCCCGTCGACTTCACCCGGTCTCATTGTCCGGGTCGTGTGAGAGACGGATGTCTGCAAATTTATGATGTTTTCCACCAGCTTCTTGACGAGGCTGGTTTTACCGGCGCCAGAGGGAGCGGAAACAGTGTATAGCGTGCCTTGGGTCATTCTATTCGTCCTGCTTTTTTCACTTGCTATTCATATGGTGAGTGCTGGGATTGTTTTATTCTATATTCTGTATTTGAGAAATAACCATATCCTTATCTACAACAATGAAAGGAATAACTAGCAATCCCCTTCATACTCTATGCTATATTCTAAAATCTCGTTACTCATAATAAGTTACCTTAGATCAGACGTTAATGGCAAGCCTAAGCAAACGCGCATTATTAGAATTACTTGAAAAGAAAACCTTGAGCAAATTGGCCGGCAGCTATGAACTAACCGTCAGGTCCAATGCCAGCCATGCAGCGCTGGTTAACGCCCTTGTCACTAAACGCGCCATCAAGATCGAGTCAATCCTACCTGAAGTGACGGTGATTGAGCTCAAACTCGCTTGTGATGCTATCGGGCTAGCGCGCAAAGGTGGCAAACAGGCACTGATCGCCAGTCTTAGCCCTCAACAGAGGCCAAGCAACAAGCAGTCAAAGTCGGCAAATAAGGTAAAGAACAAGCCAGCGCCGGTAGCCGTCACAGCAAGAACACCCCGAAAGGCCAAAACTCCCATGTTCGAG
This sequence comes from Gammaproteobacteria bacterium, assembly GCA_003353945.1. Lineage (GTDB taxonomy): Bacteria > Pseudomonadota > Gammaproteobacteria > Pseudomonadales > PIVM01 > PIVM01. The sequence continues at coordinate 2,725 of PIVM01000036.1, read as the reverse complement.
CAAACCTTCAAAAATATCGACGATATATTTCATAAAGACGCGGGCTGCTCAAGCGAGCTGGACTATACCGAGCAAAGCTCCTGGATGCTGTTTCTCAAATACCTCGACGATCTTGAGCATGAAAAGTCCCTCGAAGCCGAGTTAATGGGAGAGGATTACCACTACATTATCGACGAGCAGCACCGCTGGGGTAGCTGGGCCGCGCCGAAAGATGCAGATGGAGAGTTTGACCACAACAACGCCCTGACCGGCGATGATTTGATGGATTATGTGGATGGCGAGCTATTCCCCTACCTCAAAGCCTTTAAGCAACGCGCCGACAACGCCAATACCATCGAATACAAAATCGGTGAAATTTTCGGCGAAATCAAAAACAAAATTCAAAGCGGCTATTCCCTGCGCGATGCCTTAGAGAAGGTAGACGAATTGCGCTTCCGCTCACAGGAAGAAAAGCACGAACTCTCCCACCTGTATGAGGCCAAAATCAAAAACATGGGTAACGCAGGCCGTAACGGCGGCGAATACTACACCCCACGCCCACTGATTCGCGCCATGATTGACGTCACTCAGCCGAAAATCGGCGAGACTATCTACGATGGTGCCGCCGGTTCTGCGGGCTTTTTGTGTGAGGCTTACGATTACTTACGCCAAGGTGGCCGCGATAAGAGGCAGCTTTCCACCAGCGATTTAAAAACTCTGCAAGAAAGCACCTTCTACGCCAAAGAGAAAAAGTCACTGGCCTACGTGATTGCCATTATGAATATGATCCTCCACGGTATCGAAGCGCCCAACGTGCTGCACACCAACACCCTGGCGGAGAACCTGCAAGATATACAACCCAGCAACCAGCATGACGTCATTCTAGCCAATCCACCCTTTGGCGGTAAAGAGCGCAAAGAGGTGCAGCAAAACTTCCCTATTAAAACCGGTGAAACCGCCTTTTTGTTTTTGCAGCACTTTATCAAAACCCTCAAGCCCGGTGGCCGCGCCGCCATCGTCATTAAAAACACCTTCTTGAGCAATACTGATAACGCCGCCATTGCGCTGCGTAAAGAGCTGCTGGAAAACTGCAAGCTGCACACCGTGCTCGACTGCCCCGCCAAAACCTTTTTGGGCGCCGGGGTCAAAACCGTGGTGCTGTTTTTTACCAAGGGAGAAGCCACGCAAAAGACATGGTTCTACCAACTTGACCCCGGCCGCAGCTTGGGTAAAACCAATCCGCTTAACGACAATGACTTAAAAGAGTTTGTTGATTTGCAAAAAGGTTTTGCAGATTCCGACAAATCCTGGTCACTAACTGTGGCAGCCATCGACCAAAGCACTTGGGATTTATCGGTTAAAAACCCCAATGGTGATAAAGAAGTCGCCCTACGTGAACCCAAGGCTATTATTGAAGAAATCATCGTATTGGATAGAGAGAGCGAAGCAATTCTGGAAAGTATTCAGGGGCTGCTATGATGGATGCTTGGGCGATAAGCGCTTTAGGTGAGCTGGCCGAAATTAATTACGGATTCACAGCCAAAGCTTCTTTTGAAATTAATGGACCAAAGTTTCTACGTATTACTGATATTCAGGGCGGGGCTGTAAATTGGAATGAAGTACCAAGCTGTAAAATAGACGAGGCTGATTACCTCAAGTATAAGCTTAAAGTGGACGATATTGTTTTTGTTCGAACTGGCGCAACAACCGGTAAAAGCTTCTTGATCACAAAGTGTGAGAATTCAGTAGCCGCTTCATACTTGATAAGAGTCAGGCCTATGGATGACAGAATTCTTCCGGATTTTCTGTATTTGTTTTTCCAGTCAGCTGCGTATTGGGATACTGTTAATGCTGGTATATCAGGTAGCGCTCAAGGGGGGTTCAACGCATCAAAACTAGCTGGCCTTGTAATTCCACTACCGCCCATCCCCGAACAAAAACGCATCGTCGTCATCCTCGATCAAGCCTTTGCCGACATCGAGCAAGCCCGCGCCAAGACCGAACAAAATCTAAAAAACGCCAGCGAATTGTTTGAAAGCTATTTGCAGCAGGTGTTTAGCCAGCGTGGTGAGGGCTGGGTTGAGTCAAAACTGGAAGATGTTACCTCTTCAGATTGTTCCTTATCATATGGAATCGTTCAGCCAGGTAATAATTTTGATAGTGGGCTTCCAGTAGTTCGTCCAACAGATTTAACCTCTGAAACAATAAAATTAAGGGGCCTAAAACTGATCGACCCCTTGCTTGCTGACTCATATCAGAGAACCACACTTCAAGGTGGTGAATTGTTACTGTGCGTCAGGGGAAGTACGGGCGTTATCTCTATTGCTGATGAGGAGTTGGCAGGAGCCAATGTTACAAGAGGAATTGTTCCTATCCGCTTTGATCAAGAAAAGATAATTCAAAAGTTCGGCTACTACCAATTTATATCTAAGAAAATACAACATCAGATTAAGGCTGGCACTTATGGCGCTGCGTTAATGCAGATCAATATCAGGGATTTGAGAAGGCTTAACTTTTTAACGCCACCAAAGGATTTTCAAGTCGAGGTTATTTCAAAACTTGATGAAATTACAGATTTGATAAAAAGATTGGAAACGATATATAGAAGCAAGTCGCTCGATCTAGACGAACTAAAAAAATCCATCCTCCAAAAAGCCTTCACCGGCGAACTTACCCATATTGAGCGCAAAGGAGTGGCGGCATGAGCGAACGCGATATTGCTTTGATAGACGAACTTCGCGCATCA
>PIVM01001113.1 GCA_003353945.1 Gammaproteobacteria bacterium | reverse complement strand
TAAAGCATGTGTAAATACAAAGTGATTATCCTCTTCCTTTTACTTGGAGTATCAATCTATTCTTTTTCACAAAAAATTGAACACTTCTCATTATCAATCATTGATGCGGAATCAAAAGCGCCTATCCCGTTTGCTACAATACACCTCCAGAATAATCCTGACATAGGTTGGGTTTCAGACTTACATGGGCGTATTCAAATAAAAAATGATCAAATTACTGGCGTAAAAAACGACACTTTAGTTGTAAAATCATTAGGCTATTTTCAAAAAATAATTGATTTAAAACAACTAAGGTTAGATGGGTTTAAAATTTATCTCCAAGCCAAGGCATTTAATTTAAGTGAGGTTGTTGTGAGGCCTTCTGAAGATTTAGCCATTAAAACAATTAAAGTGGCAATAACTAATCGGAAAGAAAATTCACCGTCGTCAATAAAATATTTTAGTTGTGAAAAGTACAATAAAACAACCATCGATATAGTCCCAAATAAAAATTATCTGTCTGAAAAGAAATACGAATATTTTATACTAGATCAGCAAAAGAA
>PIVM01001112.1 GCA_003353945.1 Gammaproteobacteria bacterium | reverse complement strand
ATCATCTTTTTGTGAAGTATCCAACCGTCTTTTACAATGATGAACTCTAAGCCGTTTTGGTTTTTTGTTTTTGATAGGATTTTTATAGCTCGTAGATTGTTGTTTGCAAATGCACGCATGGTTTTTTTGTTCTTATTTTGTCTTTTCATCTCTTGTGTGCTGCAAATACAACTTCCATTGCACACCAAAACGCATGTGCCTAACTTTTGTGAACGTTTCCATCTGTTTCTAGTTTTTATCCAGTTCTAATTGTTTCTCGTTGCGTGCATGTGTATCTTTGTCTTTCAGACATTGTATCTTTATCTTTATCAGAAAAAAACGTGAAAAGCAGATGTTTAAATGACATAGCTTTATAAATATAGAGCAGCTCTTCAATTAATGATGTTCCCATGAAATATCATGATGCGCAAATGAAAGCTGAGTATCTCAGCTATTTGATACACTTTGCTATTTTAGACACAAATAAATATACGTTTAACATCAGGCTTAGAACAAAAAAAACCATGCGTGCATTTGCAAACAACAATCTATGAGCTATAAAA
>PIVM01000153.1 GCA_003353945.1 Gammaproteobacteria bacterium | reverse complement strand
AACAATATTCAGACTCAGGTACTGAACCTGTTAAATGTACCGTTAGCGCTTTACGAATGATTTTTTTTAATCCGCGAAAAATCGGAAAACTCTTGCCTACGAAGCGCGGAATGTGGGATATAACACAGCCTTGAGCTTTTCGGGTTTAAATGGTTTGACAATAAAATCATCCATCCCGGCTTCATAACAAGCATCCTCATCACTTTTTGCGGCGTGTGCCGTCATTGCGACAATCGGTGTTCGTTCCGCACTACTCTTTTCAATAGCGCGTATTTTGCGTGTGGCTGTTAATCCATCCATCTCAGGCATTTGCAGATCCATTAGGACCAAGTCAAAACATTTCTCCCGCATGGCATTAAGCGCAAGATGCCCATTTTCGGCTATAACCACTGAATGCCCCCATTTTGAAAGAAATTTAACAACGATCTTTTGATTGACGACATTATCCTCCACAACAAGAATATTTAGCGAAGGAATGGGGGTGTCAAGATTAACTTCATGTAGTTTAGCATGCGTTGTTTTTGCTGATATCAAGAACGGTATATCCATAACGAAGACACTGCCTTTACCCAAGGTTGAGCTGAGCTCTATTTGCCCTCCCATCAATTCGACCAGTTGTTTGGAGATCGTCAGACCGATCCCCATTCCACCCACTCTTCTATTCATAAATTCGTGAGTTTGATGAAAAACATCAAAGATTTTGTATTTTTCATGTTCTGGAATTCCAGCACCGGTATCACTTACTGTAAAGCGAATCCATTGATGCTGCTCATCAGACACTCTTTGTATAACGCTATCGGTGGATTCTGTTTCAGAAGACCTGGCAATATTTATGGTTATGCAACCCTGCTGTGTGAACCTCATGGCGTTGTCTATCAGGTTTCGTAGTACCTGACCTAAACGATTCGCATCATTTTCAACGATATCAGGAAGTGCTTCCTCTATCCTCGATTCGAATTCAAGTTCCTTTTGCTTTGCTTCGGCAGAATAAAGTCGTTCAATATCGTGAACCAAAGATCGCAGAGAAAATGGCTCTGGATTCAATTCGATTTGCCCCGCATCTACCTTACAAAAGTCTAGAATATCTTCAACGATCCTTTGAAGGGAATCAGCGGATGCCTTTAACATACTAAGTAGTTCTTTTTGAGACGGATTTTCAGCCTCCTCATACGCAAGACTTGCCGAACCAATGATTCCGTTCAATGGCGTACGCAATTCGTGACTCATCGCAGCGAGAAATACTGTCTTTGCTCGATTGGCTGCCTGGTTTCGGTCCATCTCAGTGAGTTTTTCTTCCATTAATTTTCTCGTAGTAATATCACGAGCACTGGCAAATATCAGTTGCTCTTCGATCATAGTGACGGATTTCCATTCAATCCACTTATAGGTGCCATCTTTCTTTCGATAGCGATTTTCAAAGAGGACAGTATCAGCCCCCTCCCTATTGTTTTCATATTGCGCACGCGTGTGTTCCCTGTCTTCCGGATGAACAAAGGACACAAACTCCTTCTCTTGCAGCTCCTTCAAAGTCCAACCCAACAGTTTTTCCCAAGAAGGATTAATTTGCAAAAAGTGCCCCTCGAAATCTGCAATGCAAAGCAGATCGGGCAACATAGCGAAGAATTGATCAAGGTGGCCTATTTTAGTCTTAAGTGGCGTAATATTGTGAACTGTTAGAAAAATCAGGTTTCGCTCAGGCAGTGACATAGCTCGTAATTGCACCCAGAAAAATCTACCATCGACATGATCAAGACGAAGCTCCATCTCAAATGTCACAGCTTGCGCTAAGCAAGCTGCGAGTTCATCAGTTACTTCCGCTCTATCTTTTGGATCAACGAGTTCCGTGAAACACATTGATTCAAGATCTTTACTGTCTCTTCCAACCAGCTCCTTCCAACGCTGGTTTAACTGTACAATATGTAGCGTCTCATCGATAATACACAGCGCGTCAAGGAGATTTTCCCCCAGCAGATAGTTACGCCATTTAAGCGTGTTTTCATCCCCATTGCGCGATCTCGGTGTATCATCCATACACCACCCCTCTACTCACCAGTATATGAGTGTCACTTATTTTTGATATTGTAGTACCGGGACTATTTGGCGTGAAGTGGATTTTCTTTTGTTTTAGAATTGATTTGAATTACGGTTCTGCCCCAAATCAGGCATGGAAATAAGACGACTGAAATTCTGGGCGTGACTGTGCCGCCTAAGCGTAAAATTTGTGGCGAAGTACTAATGTTAACTTAACTCGTTGAGATTGAAATATGGCCTTGCGATTCATAATCACTAGGCCATTCCCAAATTTGTGAACACGCCACCTCTAACCATGCATCGAAAGCTCGATCCCTTATGATTCAATAGTGTGTCGCGCCTTTGCTGCCTGAAGTGACCACTGATCAGAATGCATCAAATCAAAATAGATACTACGACAGCTTGTTGATGTGCTATTTTGCACCATCAAGAATATCCTCAAAACCTGAAGGATCATGACGACCAAATACCACTGTTTCCAGAATACCTATGCCTTCGAGTTCACCAGACTTGGCTTTGACAATCTGATGGATGTGAATATGTTTGTAGTCCAGCGGATCAAGCTCATCTATCACCCACTCTTCTCGTGCGATCACATTATCCCCTTTCCAAAATGCATGCCCCCACTCCGGGTGTTGGTAGCCGATGGCCAACATTTGAAATTGCATAATTGGGTGCAGATCAATTTTCTTCACCCCGTCTTTGGCATGTAGTTCAAGTTCTGCACTTTCACAGTGACGAGTCCCCTTTCTCCATTGAATGTTATGTTTGGCGGTTTTCATCTCAACTAAATCAGGCTCCTCTCCTATGCCGATATCTTTAATATTGTCATAGGTCGGCACCTTGCAGGCGCTCAATTGCGTTGGGTTACCATCGTGATCTTCAAAACTACCAAACTGTGTACAAAAATCACCAAAATCAATCGGGCACCACACCCAGTACACACCCGGCTCTTGATTAAGCAAGCCAGGCGCTCCACCCTGTGGTTCACCGACCGGTCGCACCCCCCAGGACCTATCTCGCACGCCCAGCGTCTCGGACTTGCTCACTTCCCTGCGCTCATCATCAATACTGAAATACCCCTGCCAAGCACCGAACTGCGTGAAACGTGTCGTATCCATAATCACATGCACACCTTCAGCCATATGGTTCTTTGGTTCTTGCGTTGCGATGGTCCTGGCATGAAAAGTTAAATCACATTCAATACCCGTTTCATTGGGTGCAACCAACACTCGCACCACTTTCATCGGATCTATCACTTCAATCTTAAGTGGACCAATTTCCGTTTCACTACGATCATCCGGCGCCCTGCGCGAACTGTGAAAGCAATACTGCTTACCAGCGATAACAACACTCAAATGACCATCCATCACAAAGCGATTCGGATAAACTCCAAAACCGACTTCAAAGCAAAAACCACCCGCTGTATCAAAACCACTAAACCAGTAGCGATCATAAAAATTCCGGTCGCTTTGGGCCGGTTGTGCAATGGGCTCTGAGGTCTGGTGAACACAATAATCGTCGAATTTACTTAGCATGATGGAATCCTGTATTTTCGCCGCTTTTGGCTAATTATTGAGTTACCACACTAAAACAATAGCCCTTACTATGTAAAGCTCGTTTGGTGATCTCCCTTTAATAGTAATATGCCCGTAATCTATTAGGCTAATACAAGCAACCTCAATCGTTCACAATTCAACCGACCTCAACTCTGAGGCCATTTTCCAATGACCGCCGCATAGATTACATCATCATGCTTTATGCAAATCTTGAATTGTTTGCAAGCCCGTGTACCATACGCAAAGTTCACGCATCATCTGGCTGCAAAACCGTTTCACCCGACCATACTCACACATCGGCGGCCACCACAATAACAAGAAGGTTTAGCCTAACAAGATATCGGAGAAAAGAATGATCCCTCTGCTTGATTTTCAAAAGCGCGCATTAAACGGACCGGTAATGAAGAGCGATGATTTCGATATCGGATTTTCAATGAAAGTCCGCGACGTGGTTAACAAGTACAACATCAAATTCGATCCAGAAAAATTAGTCGTTGACGATGACACTGCTGATGCTGTTTTCCAGGCCGCTGTCGATCTGATAGCAGATGTCGGCTTGTTTCATCTTGATACGCTTAGAGTGATTGAATTTTCTAAGGAAGAGATACAAGCCATAGCGGACAAGCAGAAGCAGAATCCTGCCAAGGCTGTTTTGGGTCGTGGTGATGATGAAATGACCATCTCTTATCGCAAAGGTTCAGATTCACGTGCGCCAACCCTTTATCCTGGTATTGCCGGGGTCATAACGGAAGAAGAATTCGTACCGCTTGCTACCCTGTTTGCCCGCGAAAAAAGAGTCAAAGGTTTTGGCATTTCAGGCGGCATTGCTAAGGTTGGAGATATCACACCAAGAGCCGGTACCCTCAGTGAAATACACTGTGCTTTATGGGAGCAGGAAAAGCTAGAAGAAGTTTTAAATAGTGTTGGCCGTCCAGGCATGAATATGGGCTTGCTTTGTACCGCCAGCACGGTGGCTGGCACAATGCAGTGTATTGAAAGTTCCTTCCGTGATTCTCACAATACCCTGATTGGTGTTCATATTCACCCAGAACTGAAAATTGACTGGGATCGTCTTTTACTGACGAATTATTGTCACAGCAAGAATATAGTGCCCTGGCAAAGTGCAACCACCCTACTCGGCTTACTTTGTAGGGGGCCAGAAGATGGCGCCGTCGCGTTAGTGGCCAGTTTGCTTGCTCATATGAGTTTTGCTAATGGGCCTATCGGCAGTGTTTTTCCAACAGGTATTGATGGTAGTTGGGGCACACGGGAAACCATTTGGGCAGCAGCTGCGGCATTACGCGCTAATGAACGCAATATTCGACTTGCCGTTGGCAGTGGAACGGTAGGTGATACACAGTGGGCAGGCACTCGCGTAGGACTATTACAGGCAACGGCTATGGCGCTGGTTTACACCGCAAGTGGTTTTTCTTTTACATGGCTTTCAGCATCTCCAATTGAAGCCCTGTTTATTGATGATGTAATGAATATGGCAACACAAATGGAGCCTGATGAAATTAATACACTAACAAATGCGATTATGGCGCAGGTAGATGAGTTAAAGGAAACGGAGATACCCCGCAGTTCCCTAATCGGCATACAAGATATTTATGACATTTCAACCTTGGAACCCTTACCTGAGTATCTTCGCGCATTTAATCAAGCAAAAGAGGATTTGATCAATCTTGGTGTTCCAATAAGTAATCTTTGAAAAATTCTACTTTGACACTATAATACAAATGCCCTACGTTGTTTTCTGCGTATTCGAATAGACATCACTATCTAGATAGTAGGGCATTTTTTCTTTACTTAAGGGCTAAGAAAAAATATATTTCCGATTTCTCTAGCATCCTGCCGGCTCACGACTTCCCACAGACTGAAGCACTTAAAAATACTTAGGGCCGCGGAAATAATAAATTTTCCAATTTAGGCGCCGAATCATGCTTTCTCACCGAGGCGTTCAAATGGGAGCATATTGGAATATGTAAGCATTTGAACAACGAAAGTGAGGGAGCAGGGAGCAAGCGTAATTGGAAAATTTATTTTTTCCGCGGCCCTTACAATGCATTAATAAATGATTTGGCCGTCACCAAACGTGGTAACTTTTGCTGATTAACTTAACGTGGGAAAACTAAAGTATTTATGTGCCACTGGGATTATGAAACTGATTTTGTTTGTGTTGGGTCTGGCTGTGGTGGTCTAACGGCTGCACTGGTTGCAACACTAAATGGCTTGAGTTCGCTGGTAATTGAAAAAACCGAATATTACGGTGGGTCAACAGCATTGTCAGGAGGCGGTGTTTGGGTGCCGGCTAATTATTTGATGGCTGAAGCAGGGATTGAGGATTCCATCAGTAATGCACTCACATATATGGAGCAAACAGTAGGTGATCGGACACCAAGATCAAAGCAAGAGGCTTACCTGGACAATGCGAACGAGATGCTGGTTTATCTTGCAAAAAACAGCCACGTAAAATTTGAAATCATGCCCGGGTACGCCGATTATTACCCTGAAAAATCAGGAGGGACTGAAAGTGGGCGAGCATTGTTGCCTGTACAATTTGAAGGTAGAAAACTTGGCCACATGTATAAACAGATGCGGCCGTACCCCTACTTAAGTCACGGAGCGATAATTACTCTCGCTGATTATTTTGTACTTTCCAGAATAAAAACAGATCCTACCAATTTATTAAAGCTCTGGCCTTTTATCAAAAGAAACCTGCAAAGCATACTTCTCGGAAGAAATTATATTGCGCTGGGTCGCGGCCTAATCGGTAGACTTCGCATGTCCTTACATGAACACAATGTACCCTTGTGGTTGAACACAGACTTGAAGGATCTCATCCATGAAAATGAAGAGGTTGTCGGAATTGAAGCTGTAAAAGACGGAAAAATAATACGAATTCGTGCGAAAAAAGGGATAGTACTGGCTGGCGGTGGATTTGAGCATAACAAGGAAATGCGAGAAAAATACGGAAAGCAACCTTCATCAGATCAGTGGACAGCCGCAAGTCCGGGCAATACGGGCGAAGCCATTCAGCTGGGCATGAGCGCCGGTGCTGCTGTTGACTTGATGGATGAAGCCTGGTGGGGGCCATCGACTCTGGCTTTTGGGTCACCCATGTTCCTGGTTACGGAACGGGGAACACCCGGCACTATCCTCGTTAATTCGGAAGGTAAAAGGTTTGTCAATGAAGCAGCCCCCTACGTTGACGTCGTCAATGCCATGTACGAGTCGAATAAAAACGGCTCCGTTTCGATTCCCGCCCATTTTGTCATGGATCATCGTTATCGTAACAACTACCCTTTTGGCATTTTGTTACCGGGCATAACTCCCAAAAAGATGTTTGATCAGGGGCATTTTCATAAATCAGAGACACTCGAAGGCCTGGCAAGGCAAATTGACGTTGATCCGCAAGGGCTTGTTGAAACAGTTAGAACGTTCAACGAATATGCGCGCACCGGTAAAGACCTCGATTATAGGAGGGGGGACAGTGTCTATGACCGTTTCTATTCAGATCCAGTCATCAAACCCAATCCCTGCTTATTGCCACTGGATAAACCACCGTTTTATTCGGTCAAATTGTATCCGGGTGATTTGGGTACAAAGGGCGGATTGGTTACCAATGAAAATGCACAAGTGCTGAAAGAAGATGATACCGTTATCAACGGCCTATACGCCGCTGGCAACACATCTGCTTCCGTTACTGGGAATGCCTATCCCGGCCCGGGAGCCACTATCGGTCCGGCCATGACATTTGCTTATCTGGCGGCACTCCATGCGGTGAACAAGTAATCCCTTGCCGGATTGCCTCTTTGCCTAATCGCCAACAGTGACCAAAAACCACATAGCCAGCAGTGCTATCTCTTTATTAGCACTGCTGTTTTGTTCGCGCGCATAATAGTATATTATATGCATGTATAAGCGGTGGACTTCCTCCCTTTTTACATCAAGGCCTATATTTGAAAACACTGGCGTATTTGCCTGCTTGTAAATCACATTACTTACAATTCGTAGCTCAATATCAAACTAATCATTTACATTTTTCATTTACTCTAAAATGTAAGGCAACATAAACTAATTACAATTTGTTTGTTAGCAAATAAGCGCTGACTCTATTATATAATATATAACTCCCTATTCATTCTACTCAGCAAAAAGGTAATCGCTTTGGAAAAAATGGTTTGGTCCAATACATTCAGCGTTGGCGTTGAAAAATTAGATGATCAGCATAAAAAAATGATTCACACAATTAATAAACTTATTGAGAATCCTGATAGTTCTGTTAATTCAGAGATTGTCTCTGAAGTACTTAACGAGCTGAGGCAATACGCTTCGGAACACTTCGAGCTTGAAGAAATGATATTAGAAGAAATCGGCTATCCTGATTTTGAGCGCCACAAAGCTGAACACAAGGAATTCAGAGTAAAACTGGTTGCATTTTGCTCCGCAACTACGGCACACATCAATGATGTGCCTTTCATTCTATTCAATTTTCTTAATGAGTGGCTCGTCAATCATATCTTGCAAGATGACATGAAATATCGCTCGTACTTTGTGGAAAAAAATATAATCACACCTACCAGGCAACTGGTTTCACACAAAGACCTCTTACAATTCAAGAAGACTAGGACAGAAGAGCAGTAGATAAATACACATTTAATATACTACGATCGCGCCTGCGACGGGCTCTAACACGCAATGTAAAGCCATTTTTTGTCAATTGGCTGGTCTGTACGTTTTCACCCTACCAGTCCTCGTCCACTATCTACACCTCTTAGCGCACATGCCTGCGCTCACCTCGACATCCAAATCAAATTTAGTTGGTTTTACGCCTGAAGAAAATCCGCTGTTTTACTTTTAGAAGGAATCACAAAGATGTTCTTCACTCGCATTCTTTTCATTGATTGGATAATCCATCTTGGGAATCATTCCCATTCCCATTCCCATTTCCCCGCACCCCTGTGCCGCTATGATGTTTTTATCATTAGACAAAGCCCGCGTCTTTTTTAAGACCAAGCTTTGCGCCTGGTCACGCTTTCCTGCCTTACAGAGGGATCTAACTTCGTCCTCCATTTTTTGCATATCTTCTCCTATTGCAATAAGTGCCTCCTGATCAATTTTGGCAAAGCAGGCCTGCATTTCTTTTGCTTTCTCCATCATTTGCTGCATATCTCCCTGCCCCATACCTGGCAGCTGAGCATGGACAAAAAGAGGCATTGATAGAAAAGCTATAAAAATTGAGGTTCGATAATTCATTTACATATTTCCTTTTGTTGTTTTGTCTATAAGGTCCGCAATATTACACAGTAATACTCGTTTTCATAGTGTGCCAAATCTCAAAAATACGGTTAGCCCACATTTTATTCGCTGGTTTTACTAAACGGAGTCTTTTCTTCTTACCTCAACCCCCAAATCTCCCGTAGTTGACCGGTGTAAGGGGATACTTGAAATGGCACTAGTGCAGCGTCTCATTGAATTGATGCTACCTTTTCGCAATTTAACATATTGGCCCAAGCGTGGGGGTGGAAGAAACCCATCAAATCAATTTTCCATCAGGGTACGCACCTGCTGC
>PIVM01001111.1 GCA_003353945.1 Gammaproteobacteria bacterium | reverse complement strand
ACTAGTGAATATCCTAGTATATATTTTACATTTTTTTCATCGTTCTGGTTTGTTGGAAGATTGTGTTATTCATGGAGTCGATTCAACTGAGATAGCTAATGACAACAGCTTTCCTCTGTACACCGTAAAGGTTGGCGACAAGAAAGTACGTATTTACAGTGACATTGACTGTGATTGCGGCACGCGCCGGAACAAACGTGACAAATCGTCTTATGTGGTTGGTTATCGCATGCATACATTGACAGCGATTAACCCATCAACGGGACATAGTTTCCCCCTGGTTTCTCTACTTGGCCCAGCCAATCATCATGATAGTCTCTACTTGAAGCCCCTTGTAGGACTTGCCCAGGCTATGGGTATTGAAATGAAACTCATTACTGCGGATGAGGCATACCACGACAAAGATGGTTCATTATTAGCTAAAACAGGTGTTCACTTGATCACCCCGATACCCTCAAAAGCACAACTTCCCAATAACGTGGAGCCTGAAACACTTTCTGTTACATGTGATAATTTCTGTGAAATCCCAATGATACGCCTTGG
>PIVM01000384.1 GCA_003353945.1 Gammaproteobacteria bacterium | reverse complement strand
AGACCCATCGGATTTCCGGATGGTATGACAGCGTTAGGAGTCACATACAAACTTCACAGCAATGCTGACAAACTAACACCATCATTGTGTTTTGTATCAGACTCACAGAATCCATCAGTATTAATTAACAATAGAAGTGACTCATGGATTGGGTTGGGTTCCGGAATACCAATTGCAAAATTCAAACCATTGGTCGATTATTTGCAAGACGATGACGACCCATGTTTTGTAGACTATGGAAATCCCGCATGTGAAGCCTTGCAGGTGGATTTGGATCCAAGGGTTGGCATGCTGGGAATTTCAGGGATTTATTCCGGACCAAGCCAATACATGCACAGTGATAAGATCAATGAAGATTTTTTATTTAATGATAGAGAGTTTTTCAAAGATCCACCAGTAGGACGTAATTATGACGATCGTTATCCCAACGTTGACCTTGAAAACAGCATGTTGACAGGAAATCAGAAATCAGATTTGCATGAGCTATTGAGATCATACAGATCTTGTTTTGCAAATGGTGTTCGTGACCTAGATGAGACTGCAGATGTCGAGCCATTGGAACTTCCAACGGGGGGACATGCTCCAGTTAGCACTCCACCATATAGTATGAGCTTAGGTTCAAAACGTACCATTCAGGAAGCAGTTGATGAACTGGTAGACAGGGGTATCCTTCGACCCCTATCCCAGTCATATTATCGATTCCCATGTGTTGTAGTGACCAAGGCTAATTCCGAGCCACGTGTTGTTTGCGATTTGCGTCGTTTAAATGACACAGTGACGTCATCGCCGGCGTATGAGATGCCGGAGATAACAGATTTCAGCAAGACAATTACTGAAAAGGACCTACCCTACGTTTCATTGTTCAATATTACGTCAATGGTTCACCAGATTAAGCTTTCGCGCGACGCTCAAAGCAAATGCGTTTTGGGCGGTCCAATCGGGTCTTATAGTTTCACACGCGCGCCAAGCGGACTCGCGAAGACAGCACAGCATGTCAGGACGGTACTACATCATGTACTTGCGGACCTAGTTGCGGACAGACGTTTATACATATACACAAATCACATACTTTTGGTTGGAGGTAGTTACGAATTAGCGCGACGTAACATCAAACAAATGCTCGAACGGTTAGAGTCAGTAGGCCTTAGGATTAAGTCTGAGGATTGTCAGGTCATGCGATACAGTTTGACCTATTTAGGACAAGAAATTACACCAGACGGAATTAATCTCGACCCAGACAGACTGACAGCAGTACAGCAATTCCCTGTACCAACCGACAAAGCAGCACTCTTGCGCTTTCTCGGCCTATGTAATTATTTTGACAGGGCCATACCAAACATGAGCTGTTTGGCTAATGGTTTACACAAATTGACCGACACGTCAACTGACTTTGTTTGGGACAAAGACAGTGACGAGAAATTTCGATGCATTAAGGCGGCACTGACGGACCCCGAGACTCTAGCATTTCCACACAACAGGTCTGAACTAATTCTGTCCAGCGATGCCTGTATCAAAGGCTTTGCTGCGATGATTAGTCAGAGAGATCCTGATAACAATAATATAGAACGGCCGATTGCATTTGTCAGTAGACCAATCTCAGATTCAGAGCAAGCATTCTCAATAAGTGAATTAGAATACTGTGCTTTACTATTGGGAATAGAGCACTTTCACGATTACATCGTGGGAAGACGCACACTATTGCGCACAGATCATAAATGTTTAGGCTACATTAAGACTATGAGTTGCGGGAACAACTCAAGACTGGCGCGATGGAGCCTCGCGCTGCAACGCTTGGACTACAAAATAACATATACACGTGGAGAAGAAATGGCACACGCCGACAGTTTGTCAAGAGTGGATTGGAATGCACTTGATCTCCGTCCATCCATGACACTACAAGAATATAAAGCAGTTCAGAAGAAATGTCAAGACAAAGAAAAACGTGATGCTACCGAGAAGGCAATCACGAAGACAAAAGCAATCAAGAAATCAAAGGTGACACCGAATGGAGATTCCAATGTCAGTTCAAACGATAACACTCCAGCACACCCACAGCACAGCAAGATAATGTCAAAACTATTGACAGAGAAGCAACACAGAGTGGAAAATGTGGAAACAGGGCAACAGACAGATAACGGTCCAAAGGATGAACACAAAGCCAGCAAGACTGTGTTCAGGACACCAGCCTATGTTATACCACAAACCAGGAGGCAAAATCATATTAAAGCGGCAAGAAGAC
>PIVM01001110.1 GCA_003353945.1 Gammaproteobacteria bacterium | reverse complement strand
TGCCTCCTGGGCATTGTGAACCACGATTTTCGTGCCATGGAAGGAGCAGAAAGATTCGACGAGTTCAAATCCGTAGCGACAAAGCCTGTCTCTGTAGGTAACTGTAATCTCCGAGACAAGGCCCCGATAGACGTGTTCCAGAAGGGCTGCAAACCGCTGGCGCTTGTAGTTGAGCCCCGATCCGATGTCCTTATAGACGACGTACCCCGGGTACGAGCATCGGAGCTCTTCGATCTGCCTGTCGAGGTCCTCCTTTTGTTTCGAGCTGGAGACTCTTGTGTAGGTGATCTTTTCCTTTTGGGGGGTATCCTCCCCGAGGAGTCGGTCTACGTCAGACGATGCGTAGATCCTCTTGCCCCAGGGAGTCTCTTAATCCTCACTAGATTACCACTTGCCCAAGATACGAGGGTTGATCTGGATATGCTCTACTTCTGTCTGATCACAGATGCTGGTACGTACATTCCCTAATGTTTTGAGGTATGATGTCGTGTGCGTTGTGAGGGGGTACCCCCAACTCGACCTTCTCCTATCCCCGCCTTTCTCTC
>PIVM01001109.1 GCA_003353945.1 Gammaproteobacteria bacterium | reverse complement strand
ACCTACAACCATTGTCTAATTGATAGTAAAAAAAATATCTATCTCAACAAATAAAAAATTGATTATCTTGCTTCTGCCTCAGCTTTTATTATATTTATATTATCCTTATTAAAGTTAGTCTTGCAAGAGGGACAGTGTGGTTGTTTTCCTTGTTTTCCTTGTTCTTGTTGAAGAAGTACCTTATTCCAAGAATTTAGGCAATCAGCGTGGAAACGACATTTATTGTTGCAGTTTGCAGAAAAAAGCATAACTGACTCCTCCACCTTTTCCTTACAAATAGAACAGTTTTCAATTGAGTTTTCAATTGAGTTCTCGTTTTGTTCTATATTAAGGGTTGCCGTTATTAGGGCTCTTCGCTCCTGTGCTGGAAGTATGTAGGGGGCTTGCGAGAGTGATTGCATCATGTTGAGTTGCTCTCTATATGTATATAGTACAAAAAGACCGCTTGCTATTAGAATTAAAGTACACCCTACTTTTATGTAATTTTTTTTCTTTTTAATAGCCTTTTCACAAAAAATCCTTTCTTTAGCCTTATTATGTTGTGC
>PIVM01000383.1 GCA_003353945.1 Gammaproteobacteria bacterium | reverse complement strand
CAGTACGCATTGGTTTGTATAACCGTGGCGTGGATTACACAAGAGTGACGAGGATTAGCTAATGAGTAGGAAAGCAGGACAGTCTCACATTGAGGAGTTAAAGATCCAAATGTTATTCTGTTTTTGTAGCGAAATTGTAGCGGTCATTTAAATAATAATGCATAATGTATTGAGGCATATTAAGTAAGACCCGTTTAAAGCCAGGGCAGGCTAGAGCTGTACCGGGAATTGCACCCGGCTTATTCTATTCAGCTAAGACGTGTCACTCTTGTGTAATCCACGCCACGGTTATACAAACCAATGCGTACTGCTGTACCTAGACTGATGTCTAGCTGTCGGCCACCAATGAATGGACCACGGTCATTAATCCTGACCGTCTCACATGCTTTGTAGCAGACATTAAGTTGAGTACCAAAAGGTAGTGTCTTATGTGCAGCGGTTGCTGCCTGTTGATTAAAGATCTCTCCGTTAGCTGTTAGGTTCCCATGAAAACCAGGACCATAGAAGCTAGTCAGGAGAGCAACTGTTGTATTAAAGATCATTTACCACACACCAGGAATCAACTGGCCGGTGATGGCGTAGGCACCCATCGCGGCGATGACTCCAAGCATTGCAAGGCGACCGTTCAAACGCTCGGCGCGTTCGTTATGTGTTTCGTTTACTTCCATGATTTCAATAGGGGGTTCAATTGCGTAGATGTTTGTTCTGTTGCCGTCTTCAATTACTGTTGTCAAGTTAAATTTTTCCGGGTGATAAGTCGCATCCTTTCTTCTCGCATTCACACCATTGCGATTGAGAGAAGTGAGGGTATTTCGTGTGTACAATTTGTGGTCCAGGTGGACAGGAGGGGTGGTCATATCTCCCACAATCTCCACGCCTATGGCCGAAGCGAAGCGCCGCCACCTGATACCTATTGAGGCCCATCTGCTGGATCGTTTCACCAGTCCAGGTTCGACCTGTCCAATTTGTTGAATACATCATTCCTATATGCAGGGTCATTCTCGTAACGAGGATCTTGCATCGCTCGTACTACTTCTGCCTGTGATCTAAAGGCATCAACTGTGTCAGTCGCTGCTTTACCACTAAGCATTCGTCCTTCATATCCAACCTTCTCTGAGTAGAGAGAACGAATACCAGCTACTGCCAGTCGGATCACTCCCATCTGTCCGGTAGCAATGAGGGAATCAAATGCTTGTACATCTTCAGGAGGTAAGTTCTCACCTGCCCACGATGTCATCTGTGAGTATTCCTCAGAGCCACCAGCCATGCCTTGAATCTCCATCACTTCCCTATCGGAAAGGTCAGGTACTTCTGTTGGTGCAGCATCATTTAGTGCTTGCATCTCCATGTAAGTTTGGACAAGATCTCTAGCATCCATACTGGATAGCTTCTCCATCGTGTCCGTAGAGATAGTGCCATCATTATCCCAGTACTCTTTAGAGGCTTCACTGATTAAAGTATGAGTCTCTGTTAGTTCTGGTTCATCCTGCTTGGGAACCTCACTCTCTTCTTCCGTTGTGGCTTCAGGTTCTTCCCTGTCTCCAGCTCCCATCTTCCGTTGAAGCTCGATGTATGCTTTCTCCAATTCTTCTGCGTCTCGGAACTTTCCTGCGAGCATGTCTTGTTGCTCTGCCTGAAGTTCCTCACCCACTCGAAGAGAATCAAGCTCATCTTCTGTAAGTACGTCAGGATCCCTCTCAGTATTGACTGTAAGTTCTGCCATCGATGTCCTCTACGATTAAGTTTCCAAGACCCACCCGAGTTACTTTCTGACCGCCGACTCGGATGGGTGGGTTAGCTCCGATGCGATCTTTCTGTTTGTACTTATTTTCCGGGGGCTTCCCCGCTGTTCCCAGGCTGTTGGGGTCCGGCTTCACCGCCGCTTGGCGGCTCGGCGTCTTGCGTGGTTTGCGTGGCCGACTCGGGGTTGTTTTCTCCATTAGTTAATTCAGGGTTTTTACTTGGGTCCATCATTGGTGCAGATGCCAACTGTCCAGCCTGCTTAGTCATCTCAAGCTGCTGATTCTGTTGCATCTGTTGTTGCATCTCACCCTCCATAGTTTCTGGAGACTTGATGAGATTCAGGTAGTCAATACCTTGTGATGCTGCGAGTCGTTTGATGTACTCCGTTGCATCTACATGTTTGACCAATGCTTCTGGTCCCATTGTTTGTGAGATGGTGGTGATGAACTGAATGAGAGACTCACGATCCTGTCCCCTACCTAGTGCTTGTACACCAGCCACAAT
>PIVM01001108.1 GCA_003353945.1 Gammaproteobacteria bacterium | reverse complement strand
GGGGTCCTAGACCTTAATTTGTTCACCAGGTGGTGCTGCGATTTTTTTCAATTTTTCAATGCATTTTTGTCTTCTCCGAAACCGCTGGCTGGATTCTCTTCAAACTTGTTGGGGATATAGCTTAGGTGGATATCTACCAAGTTTGTTCACTAGGAGGCGCTGCGATCATTTTCTGATTTTTGCCGAATTTTTTACTTGGGGTCAGGATCGATTAGCATGCATCCCAATGGGAGCCCTATAGTTTAACATGGCTAATTTTCGACTTCTTCTCAAAAACCGCCAGCCTAATTCTCTTCAAACCTGATGGGGATGTACCTTGGGTGGATGTCTACCAAGTGTATTCACTAGGGGGTGCTGCGATGATTTTCATATTTTTCACAAATTTTTGAAATTATTACACAGTATATAAGCATAAAGCCTATAGATTACATGTTTGACTTTTTCTCAAAAACCGTCGGCCAGATTGTCTTCAAACTTGGTGGGGATGTACCTTGGGTGGATGTCTATGCCAGCTGAGCCCGGGCTGTTCACTCAGCCCTCTTGTTT
>PIVM01000382.1 GCA_003353945.1 Gammaproteobacteria bacterium | reverse complement strand
AAGGATTCAAAGAATCAATGCGAATAATATTTGATGAGAATTTAGCTTCATGGAATTATGTTGCCGTGCCTGAAACAAGCACTTTGTAATTATGTTTAACATATTTCGTGCGCATTCCTTAGCATCTCTTTTCTTCATTGCCTCACCGATGTAGAGAAGAGCCCGAAACCATTTATTAAATACAAACATTTCAATAAGTTAAAATGGGGTTCAAAGCATTCTATGTATCGCTTTGTATTTGTTCTTCTAGGTATGTCGCTGGTCATTCTCGTCATCAATGCGCTATGCATCATGATAATGGGTGCAGGCCCATTTTCCATTGATGAGGCAATGTATCATCTGATGGCGATAAACGTATCTGAGGGCCGCTTTGTTGAGGTCTGGAATGGTTATCAAGAGTTCCCATCTGCTGAGTTAAGATCAAATTTTATTATTGAGAGCAATGATCGTCTTGTCGTTACTTACCCCGCAATCTACGCTCTTATTGCTTCTCCCTTTTACAATCTTCTGGGCTTTCCGGGTCTCTTCTTTCTGAATTTTATTGCTTTCTTGACAGTATTAAGATTCACCTACTTAATTTCCATGCACCTATCGAATGACAAGCAGCTTGGCCTTTTGAGCTGTTTCATCTTAGGTTCAGCCACCTATTTTGCAGACTACGCCCTCGCGGCTTGGCCGCACGCGATCTCAATGCTGAGCATTATCATTGCGTTTTGGTCGATTACTAGATCCGGAGTTTTCACAACAATTAATCTGAGTGGCGAAAATAATTCACAGCCTAAAACAATCGAAAACCAGTGGATACTGTTGGCCGGATTAATGCTAGGCCTCGGCACCGGCGCCCGTATTGATGTCATATTTGCTTTGCCAGTTTTGCTTCTGCCTTTATTGCTACTAAGACCATTAAACTTCCGGTCTTTAACCTACTTTTTTATCGGACTAATCCCCGCGCTACTGTTGTTGTCAGCCATCAACCTTGAAAAATTTGGATCCTTCGTGCCGTTTTCTTACGGTCCCGACAGAGGGCAAAATATTTCCCGCTACCTGCCCTTGCTGTTGATTGCGGCAACATGCTTGCTTGCAATAGCTCTATCACCCCTGCGTATTTTGAAATACTACGCCGTTGCCATTCTTGGTTTCTGCGTTTTTGCTTTGTTGATATCACAAACTGCCAGGGAATATGCCTATCAGTTTCTTCACGGAAGTTATCAATTACTAGTGGATTTTAGAATTCGTGATCTTAACCAAATGGAACCTGCGTTATCACGTGGTCCCACCGGCGGGATGGTATACATAGGCGCCTTAAAAAAATCTCTATTGCAAAGCTTGCCATGGCTACCCATTCTGATCGTGCCCGTTGTTTTGATCGTTAAACGCTATCGGGCAACCCAAACGCCGCTGCTGATTGCCCTGCACATTCCCATTGTCTGTTATTTTGTTCCTTTTGCTTTTCAAGCTTGGCATGGTGGTCTCGGACTAAATCTTCGTTATTGGATTCCAATGCTACCTTTTATGTCTATTTTGGCAGCATATGCATGGAAGGAGCTATTTGCAGAAAAAATACCAGCCTCACAACTTAAGAAAACCAACCTACTGATTGCTTCTGTCCTAATTTTTATATTGGCCGCCGTTATTAAATCGTTCGAATTTACTGCCGGCGCTCAATCGCTTGTTCATATACCTACAGTTAGCAATTCAATAGCGTCGTTAAGGGATCAAGAATTTATATTTCTTACCATACCTTTGATATTGTCTTCATTATTTGCAGTTTTTCTATGCCTCCACCTGTGTAAGGTCAAAACAGATTTCAGCAAAAAGGCAAGTTGGTTCGCGATGATTGCCACATTTACTTGGTCCATTGGCATCACTTATTTTCACGACATTCCTATCTCCGCAGGAGTGCGACAAGGTAATCTTCACGCAAAGGATCTAGTTTTGCCCTATCTTGATAACAAGTCGGGCAAAGACTCTATACTTTTCGCTCCCTTCGTCGACCCTTATTATGCCCTGATGGAGCACGGTCAAATTCGTATTGCAAACCCCGCTCAAGATAGTTTTGCTGATTTCACATCGCTTGCTACCTTTCAATTGACACAAGGGCGAGCAGCCTATGCTATTTTATACAAACCGTTGTTTCAGTATATGAGACAAAGAGGCATGATGAATCCCTTTTATGTAAAACTTTTGTTAGACGTGAATGGATCTATATTGATTCAACTATTTCTACGAGATGCCCCGCCCTTGAGAAGA
>PIVM01000381.1 GCA_003353945.1 Gammaproteobacteria bacterium | reverse complement strand
TCGTGCCGAGATAAATCCGAAGTCTTGGGAAGAAAATGTAATTTTCGGAAATTGATTAATGTTACCCATCGGGTGCAGGAGATTGTATTAAATCGTCCTAAGTCCCGCCCGACTAAAGATTAGCCATCAGGTCGGTAGTGAACCTCGGGTGCGATACTGGTAACAGTGTGTGCGGAGCAAGAGGGGAGCGAGAGTGTAGGCCATCTATTGAGCCCTGAAATATTGTATAGTTGTGGTCCATTTGGATAACCATCTGCGGATGGGAAAGCTGACGGCGTGCAGCTGATCGGAAAGCAGCAGTCTCAAGTGCGGTACGTGGCGAGTGCTTGCGACACCACCGGGGTCTTCGAACATGGCATGCACTTACAGGGGTAGCTCGGGAACTCGGGAGATCCAACTAAGTCCTGTTCCAGAATCACTGGATAATGAGTGAAACCAGTCAATAAACCACTCGGCCTAACTTGCTGTCGTGCTGAGGCAGGGGTGGAGTCCTCACGGAAACACAAACAAGTCAGCATGGGAGTCAGGTACTGGGCAACGATAGCGAGAGCGAAGGAACCCAAGAAGCGAAGTTGGAAGTCTTAGCGGATCATAGTACCGATGGTCAGTACTTTTTGCTGATCGGGAAGGTGGGGAACGATTACCTTAAGGACCCACTGTAGGGAAGGTGAAGTCGGGTATGACGTACTGGTTTATGAAATGACTGGAGATACTTTGGGATCACAAACAGTCTCACTAAAACTTTATCAGTTGAGTTTGCAGGCGCGAGAACACCCTGATCGGGTATTCTCGACACTACACCACTTGATAGATGTTGATTTTCTCAGGGAAGCCTACAATCGCATGAATAAAAATGCGGCAGCAGGCGTCGACAAGGTGACGGCGGAAGAATATGCGGTCAACCTTGAAGGCAATCTAGAGGCTCTGTATTGCCGATACAAGGAGGGCAGCTACAAGGCTCCGCCGGTGCGGCGTATCTGGATAGAAAAGGAAGACAAAAGTCAGCGTCCGATCGGTATTCCTGCATTTGAGGACAAGATACTGCAAAGGGCTGTTGCGATGCTCCTTAATGCCATCTATGAAGTTGATTTTTACGACTTCTCGTATGGCTTCAGGGAAAAGCGTGGCGCTCACGATGCACTCCTGTCGCTCAGGAATTCCTGCTATAAAGTGAAGGCAAGCAGTATCATTGATGCGGATGTCAGCAAATTCTTCGATAAGATGCCGCATGATGAGATACGCAATATCCTGCGTAAACGGGTTAATGACGGGAAGATCATCCGCTTCATAGGGAAGTGGCTTAATGCTGGCGTGATGGATCACTGCCAGGTTCACTACCCCGACTGCGGAAGTCCCCAGGGTGGTGTGATCAGCCCCTTGATTGCTAACATTTTCCTTCACGAAGTTCTGGATAAATGGTTTGTCAATGAAGCCCAGCCGAGGTTGGGAAAACGTAGCTTTATGGTGAGGTTTGCCGATGACTTCGTTATCGGCTGCGAAGAAGAGGATGATGCCAAACGATTGATGGCTGTCTTGCCTAAGCGCTTTGCTAAGTACGGATTGACGATCCATCCAGACAAAAGCAAAATGGTTCGTTTTAAACAGACGAGCAAGTTCTCGGAAAAGTGTGGTAATGGCACATTCGATTTTCTCGGATTTACCCACTACTGGGCACGATCAAGAAATGGTAACTGGGTTATAAAGCGCAAGACAATGGCATCGCGTCATCGTCGAGCGCTACGGAATCTTTTTCTGTACTGCCGTAACAACAAGCACGAACCGGTGATAGTGCAATACAAGGATCTGTGTGCAAAGCTTCATGGACTCTATAATTACTACGGGATACGTGGTAACTACAGACTGCTCTGGATGCTGTATCAGGAAGTTCGTGGTTTCTGGAAGCGTTGGCTGGGCCGACGCTCGCGAGACGGTTACGTCAGTTGGGAGAAATTCGCGGTGTTTCTGGATGTTTGGAAACTCCCTCGACCCAGAATAACCAAACAGGTGTAGCATGCTTGCTGGGTACATAGTCATACGCTGGAGTTGTGCCAATACTCCGGTTACTGAGGAACCGGATGACATAAAGTGTCACGTCCGGATCTGTGGGGGGCGTCGTCCGCAAGGGCGGCTCCTACCTAGATCGTGCCGAGATAAATCCGAAGTCTTGGGAAGAAAATGTAATTTTCGGAAATTGATTAATGTTACCCATCGGGTGCAGGAGATTGTATTAAATCGTCCTAAGTCCCGCCCGACTAAAGA
>PIVM01001107.1 GCA_003353945.1 Gammaproteobacteria bacterium | reverse complement strand
ACCGCATCCTCGGGCTGTGCTGAGACATCTGAGGCATGGTCCAGTCCTGTGTTCTTGAGGATTTTGGACCACATAGGAAGGCCTCTCATTCTCATTTCAGGATACTCTCCTAGGCTTTCTAAAAGCACTGAGGGTGCAATGAAGACTTCAGAAATAATGCTTGAAGTATTGAGTAACTTTGGTAGTATATGAGACACTACCGATGAATCCAACAGCATCTTATCAGGGAGATTGATGCTAGTTGCCACTCCCATGCCTAATCCAAATAGCCCCCATTGGATGCTTATTGCACAAAGGCCCAGGCTACGTCGATGCTGAAGGAGGGCATCCAAGGCTGAGTTGGAAGCAGCATATAGTGGTTGTTTATTTAACCCCACTACACCTGCAATACTAGAATAGCCAACAAAAAAATCCAAATTCCAACCCTCTTCCAAAGCTAATGAATGTAAATTCCACCCCCCATCTGTCTTGGGACTGAGAATATGCCGAAGGCCTTCCAAGGTAGTTTCAACGATGGGAATTCTGCCACCTAAAATCCCAGCTGCATGA
>PIVM01000152.1 GCA_003353945.1 Gammaproteobacteria bacterium | reverse complement strand
GCAGCAGGTGCGTACCCTGATGGAAAATTGATTTGATGGGTTTCTTCCACCCCCACGCTTGGGCCAATATGTTAAAGTGCGAAAAGGTAGCATCAATTCAATGAGACGCTGCACTAGTCTCATCCTTGAGCAACATAATATCGTCACAATCCCTGAGATTTTTAGTCGATACCCAAAGCACTCGCTACGCTCATGGGGCACCCATTAGAAGTTACCTGTCAACTAGCAATAAGCATTTTCTTCCTGCATTTTCCCAGGAATATTCGCAAAGCCTTACGGTGTGTCGATTACCTCATACGCACCAGTATCTTCTTGGTTTGGCGTCCAGTCTTTAACTGAATACGCGCCAGTCACCCATGTGGATCAAGGCAGTGGTTTCCTCCTTTACAGGATGGAAACCGGCCCCTGGCAAAACATCTGCCCCAGAAAATCCTCTGTGCCTTACTTTGCCCAAGTGTCCGGTGCTATTATGACTAATAGCACACTTCACAGGTGGCTTGGCTTAAGGTGCGAACCTTATCCAGCCCTTTAGTGGCTCACAGCAAAGGCGTATCAGTTTTACTTCTACCTCATCAACATAAACATACCGTTTAAAAGCTTATCATAAGAGCTGAGACAGCGGCTTAATCAGGCTCGCTGGTTTTACCACCCCCACGCCGAAGCTCGCTGCCTCAACAAACTTTATATTGTATTAATCATCGGTGATTCTCTCTGTCATGTGTATTCATAGCCTACTTCCCTTTTTTTAATTAACCCAACCGCAGTGAACCGAAGTGCTTACGTATTGGTGGTGGGATAATCCCAAATGGTTCCGGTTCACGCCGTCTAACCAACAGTTCATTAGAGGCATAAGACTTGTGTTGTATGATGTCGTCATTTCAGTGCCTCCATTTTGATAATAATACGATGGGCAAGCTACCCTATTTTGTCTTTGCAGGATGCCCAAAGGCCCTTTGCAGATCAAAAGGCTCCTGATGACGAAGCATATGAAAGCAGGCCCGAGCCAGTTTGTGCGCGATGGTTTTGATGGCGACAACGTGGTTTGTTTTCGCGCGTTTCTTTTGGTAGTAGCGGTTGATTACTGGTTGAAAGCGGATAGCAAAATTGGCAGCCTCAACATAGGCCCAACCCAAATGTTTGTTGCCGCTTTTGGTATTGCCCTTACCTTTTTTCTTTCCATTACTGAGTTTTTCACTCCCAACACAGCGGCTATAGGATGCGTAGTCACCGACTTTCGCAAAACGACTGATGTCACCCGTTTCAAGTACAATGGTAAAAGATAGAATGTCGCCAATACCGTCAACCGTCTTAAGCAAATAGTAGTTATGATTGGGTTTGAGCGCTTTCTTTACGAGGGTTTCTATCTGGTGTATTTGCAAATCGAAACACTCTATAACAGACAGGTGGGCCATGATACTGGCGCGGCCATACTGATCCTGTGCATAAAGCGATATATCGTTCTCAACAATTTTGCGTAATTGCGCAACGCTCAACGTCATTGCCATGGTGCGACATAGGTAACCTTGCAGTGACAGCAGCTGTGCAGTTCTTTGACGTACCATCAGGTTTCTTTTTCGTAGCAGATCACGAATAGGTCTGATTTCCTTTGGATAGATATAGCCAGTCGGCAAAATATCCAGCAGTAGCATTAAGGCCAACCATTCAACGTCAGTGACATCATCCGTATACTTGATGCCTTCATACTGTTTCATGGCAGCAGGGTTCGCTAAGTGCAGCTCATAGCCCTCATCCATTAAGCCATCTACCAGCCAGTACCAGTTGTAGGTCGATTCAACTACCAATCCTGCAATATCCTGCTTGTAAGGTGATAGTGCTTCTTTCACTGCATTCATCTCATTGGGTAAGCGTTTTTTGAATATTCGATTTTTGTCTTGATCAATTAATACAATAAGACTGTTGTTTGAATGAAGATCGATTCCGCCGTATAGTGCCATGATAGCCTCCTTAGTCGCTCGTAGCGCCTAGGTGCTTGGTGCTTGGTGCTTATTAGGCTAATCGATGGCTGAGGAGGCTGCCAGCTTCTAGATGATTATCAGGCTCAAAGTCTTGTATGGGCGGCGCTCGCGGTTCTGGAAGCTGATTTTGTGGCCGCAGTCTTTTTAGAACCGGACATTAAGCCGGAAATACACATAGGCTTTTATCGGGTAGCACGTGTGGTAAGAATACGCTAAAGGGGGCGCTCGAGTAATAAGCGGAACAAACGCCCTAACCCTCACTCCATTTCGCGATAGCAAAATCAAAGGCTGAAGTAATATTACTTCGACATAATCCGACAATCCTAAATAACTGATGTCGGCAATTAGTCACGAAAAGCAAGTTATTTCGAATAACTTTTTTCGCGGACCACTTCACTACCTAAACGCCCCGCTGCGTGCATAGCAGCAACATAACCAAACGTCATTGCTGGACCAATCGTGCTACCCGACCCAGGATAGGTGTCACCCATAACAGAAGCCGATGTATTACCAATAGCATACAGTCCTTTAATTATCTCCCCTGCTTTATTGAGAACCTCTGCATTTTCGTTAGTAACCAAGCCGCCCTTTGTACCAATATCACCAGGAAAGACTTTATACGCGTAAAATGGTGGCTTTTCTATTGGCCCCAAGCAGTCATTGGGGTTTTTGGTGGGATGGCAGTAGTAATGATCATACTCACTATCACCTCTAGCAAAATCCAGATCCTTTCCGGTACGAGCATAATCATTGAACTTGCTAACCGTGTCAGTCAGCCCTACTGGGTCAACACCGATTTTCTCGGCAAGCTCAACAAGTGTATCGGCCTTTTGAAGAAATCCGCTCTCAAAATATCTTTTAGGTGTAACCCATGGTATTTGCGTGCCGAGTATATAATTGCTGCGAAACCGTTTATCCATAATAAAAAACGAAGGTACAGAAACAGCTGAATCAGAATTTGCGGTCCGCATGGTACTAGCAACGTCTACATATGATGTTGCTTCATTAGTAAAACGACGCCCCGCAGAGTTAACGATCATGGCGCCAGGATAGCACCGCTCACAAACAAGAGTATATACAGGCTTATTCGGTGGAAGGATAACCGGCATACCCCAGTTTTCATCCATCAGATCTATTTCTGCCCCTGCATCTATTCCCATCTCAATGACTTCCCCGGTGTTTCCCGGACAAGCAGCAGTCCACTCTGTACTAACAGGATGCTTCTGATATTTTTTCCGCATGGCTTCACTGTGGGGAAATCCACCCGCAGCAAGAACAACGCCTTTTGTAGCACGAACCCGAACTATTTCTCCTTCCTTCTCCACCTCTACACCAATAATAGAACCATTTTCAAAGATTAAACGCTTAACAGGTGAATTCAGCCAGAGAGGAATATTTTGCTCGAACAGCGCCATGCGCAAACGTGCAATCAATGCTGGCCCACCGCCCATATGCCTTGCTCTGGCTGTAAGGTTAAACAGGTTTCTTAATAGAGGTTTGAATAGATCGATGAAAAAAGGCGGATGCGCTTTCAATAAAACTATTTTTCTTATTTCATCTATCGTGCAAACAAGACCAAACGGAAGCTCCAAGGACCTAGGACGCAACTGGGCAAACAACTCCTTACCAAGCGTGTTTCCAGTAAAAATCGGCATCTCAACACCACGCCCACCCTTAGTCCCCCCCTTTCTGTCAGGGTAGTAATCAGAAAAACCTGGCATAATTTGAAACACGATATGAGGTAGCTTGGAAAGATATTTAACCATCTTTGGAGCGTTGGCTAAAAAAGCATCCTGATTTGACTGGGGCACACGATCCCCCACCGTGTTTTGCATATAGGTTCGAGCTTGTTCGAATGAATCTTCAATACCAGCCTCGGCCATGAGATGATTATTGGGAATCCACATTCCTCCGCCAGACATAGCCGTGGTGCCGCCATAATATTCTGTCTTTTCGAGAATCAGTGCATCAAGGCCTTCAAGTTTTGCAGTTAAAGCAGCCGCCATACCTCCACCACCACTACCTACTACTAAAAAATCTACGCTTTTATCCCAATCCATTTTTTTGCCTTTTTATTTGTTAGGCTGCGATACAGATCGTATGGCTTAAGATTCCCTAACGATGAAGCCAGCCAAGCCTGAGAATTTTTCATTATTTAAGTAGTTACGGCCAATTCGTATTTCAAAACGGTCTTGCCCGCATTATCCACACCGGGCTGCTGAAAGACATTTTTCGCAACATCGATACCCAATAATCTAATATTCATTATTGAACCTCCCGGCTGTTATTCAAGTTACCCGATTTGAATGATAGGCCGGCATACGTTGTCAGACTAGCGGGCGGGATGATTCATTACATTAGTACCCTTACGAGCTGTGATCGCCTTTCTAAAAAGAAACGTTTTCCTATAAATCCAATTATCTGCCGAGTAAAGCAATTCTTGTCATAGCCATTACTCCCCGTAGCTTTTTGGAAATGCGTGCCTTTGGGCGAATAAGGTAGTTACCTGGAAGCAGCTGCCCTGTTGCCAGGTTTTGTATGTTCTTTTTTAGTTCGGGTTTTAGTCCGTCAACCGCAGCTAGCTCTATAAAGAGGGCTTTGAGGTTGCCAAAGTCAAAAAAGTCTTTCTGCTCACACCATTGGTAGTTTCCACCATAGTGGAATCGTGAGCCAGAGACGCCTTCTACTTCATAATTTGTTCCATCTTCACGTTTGACTGGCGATATTTGTCGAAAGAAGCCGATCACTTCGCTTCGATCTTCATCAATAACAAAATCGTAATAGGGATATTCCCAATCTTCCAAACCTTCCATCTGGGCATCCAGTGCATAAGCTTCTATCTCTTTTCTACCCTGTGCACGGAACTCTTGGTTGGGGCCGATATTCCACTGGTAAAGAGCATCGTCTGTATACAATGGTCCCAGATGTTTAACCCAGTCGCCGGAGCTTTCTGCATTTTCGATTGCCTGTTTAAACAGTTCAATCATCTTTTCCAGTTCTGAACGACTATATTTGGCCATCTCTTTTCTATTGAAGTAACTTGGCGTTTATATCTGGGCAATATGTTGCCTTCAATGACCATATTAACAACTTGCCAGATTCAAAGATAATTACTGATGTGTTAGAAGCTGTGACCAACGTGCAATTAATTGGGGTGAATTAAATGAACTAATCCGTCCGCTTGCGGCGGGGTAGTTCATTTGTACGCAACCAAAGTTTTGCCTGCTCGTCAGGCTTTCCCAGTCCGAAAGATGCCCTGCCAGATTCTTCCTTGAACAGCACCATTCGTCAAATTCCTTGTGATTCTTAGTCGATACCCAAAGCACTCGCTGTGCTCGCGGGGCAGGCTCAGAGTCTTACTTGCGGTGGCGGCTCACGGTTCTTGAAGTAATGAAGACAGGTGTCTTTAATCACTACTGTACGTAGACTCCCGATTGACTTTATGAGAGTGTTTGTCATAGAAGACGGTAGTTTAAACGTCCGCTTCACTAAATATTATCTATTTACCAATCTGCTTGAGGGCTTCATAAAACAGAAACCCAGGTGTCTGGTATTGCGGACCATTGCTGTTACCTAGGAATCTTGCAAATTGTTTGGCAACAGCTCCTTTTCGAGAATAGTGTGTATTGAGCACGGAATAATCCAACCGTACCTGAACAGCATCATTGAGCAGGACCATCGAAGCATCAAACGCCTGACAGATCCTATGATGGGATTTAAGAGTTTCGATTCGGCACAAAAAACGCTGGGTGGAATTGAAGCCATGTCGATGATTAAGAAAGGGTAGATGAAAACCACTGCAGGGGGAATCAAGATCCCCCTGCAGAGTTGTTCTATGCCTTGGCTTTATAGAATTGGTTACGATCGTGATTTCGTTTTCCCTAAAGAAATATTTGCGACACAACCTTTTTTTATACTAATATTTGAATGGCTCAACTTTTACTTTGTAGGTTTTACAAAAGCTCTGCTTCCCATCTCTTTATCCATCATAAATAAGCCATGACCTGAGTCTTTAACCATTTTCAGTTGTTTTATTATAGTATCAACAGTTGCTTCTTCTTCAACTTGCTCATCAATATACCAATTAAAAAAAGATCTTGTAGCGTGATCACTTAGGTTAACAGCCTCGGTCATGATGCTATTAATTCTTTTTGTTACTTCTTGTTCATGTATAAGTGCTTTCTCAAACGTATCAATTAATGATGACCATTCTTTTTGTGGAGCTTCTATAGATTCTAATATAGGTCTACCACCTCTTTCTACAATATATTCATACATTCTTGTAGAGTGATAAATTTCTTCTTCCCATTGTATTTTAAACCAATTAGCAAATCCAGGCATATCTATAGAATCACAGTATGCACCCATTGCAAGATAGATATAAGCAGAATGAATTTCGAAATTCATTTGTTCAACAATCATATCTTCAATTTTTTTATCTAACATTTTTTCTCCAGTATTTATCGAAGTATTGTACAAACTAAAATTAAATAAGCTTGTGCTTAAACCTCATGTTTTGTATAAAATTTGATGAATTGAGCTCTTTCATATACTGCATTATCTTGAGTTTTATCCGCTGCGAGCTTACCTACAAAGTCTGAAATTTTACTATGGCCATGTTTAGACATCCATACTTTTAATTCCTTCAGTATTATATCAATTTGAGAAAGACCATTTTTACTCATTGCACACTTCACTACCCTATCTGACCAGCTGGGTATATTTAATGACCAATCACAGATTGCATAGGATAAAAAAAGGGGGGAGTAACGAATTAATTTAACTAACTACGACTAAACCCAGCCACTATTCTGATTAGCCACTCATTGCCCATTTTCGCTGTTTGATAGCCTCATCAAGAAGGAATGAACGAGTCGAATTTGGAGTCATCATTCTTGCGTTTTGAGGGTCAATTGAAAAGCAGAATGACTGACCGCTATCGAGACAATCTTACACCGCATCAAAACCTTTAACCCTCATGGCTTTGATTGGCAACACCACAACATATAGTGAGTGGAGGCACTAGTTGCCCCTTATTTTTGATACTCTTGTTTTGATTACGATCAATTTACCTCAAGCTATAGTAGGCGCTTCAGATTATCAGGATACAAAGTAGAGTATATTACAACCACTTGTGTCGAATTCTAGAGGTAATACAATGAACACACCACTCCCATTTTGCTCTGCACTTCTGATAATTTTATTTCCACTATTCGTTGGCTGTGGAGGCGGAGGCTCAAGCTCAAGTACTGAAAGTACTCCTGAAGAACTAAACACCACTATGACAACAGTTGCTCTGGATGCAAGTGGAGGAGAAGTTGTTGTGTCATATGATGATGAGCTTATTCCAGGCGCAACATTGACAGTTCCTGATGGAGCTGTAGATGCAGAAGTAACATTCAGCATTCAGGCCGAGCCAGAAGGAACTGAGCCTTCCACACTCAAAGAAGCTGCCGAGACTGAAGAAACATTTCATAGGTCATTGGTAGACTATGCCATAGATAATGTTGAAAGCTCATATATTCACCCTATGTACGGCCCACTGTTATTGATTTCTACAGGGTCATTTGCAGGCCCTGGGGTGAGATTTGGCCCAGCTAACCAAACATTTAACTCGCCGGTTACCGCGTCTATTCCTTTAGATGTCCTATCAATAGAATCTGATGACAGGGTTATAGCAGTATTACAAAGTCAGGATGGAACCTGGGAGACGCTGCCAGCAAATATAAACGCTTCAACAAGCAACGTCGATACCCAAGTAGCCCATTTCTCATCATTAAGATTTGTATCCTACTTTGACATATTTTCGGGCCAGGGGTTTGTGAACCTAGGGCGAGATTTAAGTGAAATCATATCTGGAGTACAACATGCAAATGAGAATGTTTTGCCTAAGGATACATTTGAACAATTTCTTAACGTTATCGTATGTGCTTCGGTACCGATAGCTACGAATTTGGATAGCGTAATAGGTGAATGGGATCTTTTGGATGAATTATTAATTGGCTCTGGCCCAGATGCCGGAGATACAACAACTTTGTATAATTGGATAAAAGACCAATACGGTAATGTCCCAGATAACTCTATTAGCTTTGCTCAGCTTTTTGGTAAAGCGCTTGAGATAGAAAATGGAAACATTTATAAAGCACTGGCAACCACTAACGCTGTATTAAGCGCCAATAGAAAGTCTCCCTATATTGATAAAGTAGTGGAAAACTTTCGTGGAGACGGTGGCGATGAAACCGGTGCAAGATACCACTTTTTTGGAGCGGCACTACATGCTTTTGTGCACGAGTACCATCGAGATAATAGTTGGATTTATGAAAACAGTATTTTTGATCCTGAAGCCATGGTTACGATCGAAGAGCATGTAGTTTCAGGAGACATTTTTTCTGATACGACGGAATATGCCGTAGATCTAAAAGGGGTAGAGCTAGGCCGTCAACTCTATCGTGCAGTACAGGGGAAAAGCAAAGAAGAGTTAATGAGAGAATTTAATATTAGCGAGAATTCTTGCAGGAATAGTACGGGAGCATGTCCTTCCGTCGGTATCCCTCAATCCAATAGTCCCAGCTGCCCAACAACGTATGATCGCTCACTTGGCAGCAAAGCCGGTTATAGACAAAGAATCACTATGACTAACCCAAATGACACTACTTCATATACGGCTTGTGATTATGGACATGGGGCATTGTACTCTGATCCAGAAGGCATACTGGATTCAGAAGAGTACTATGTTAATTCAAAAAAACATGGTATTAGCAGGGGTTGGTATGAATCGGGACAATTGAGATCCCAGACTTATTATAAAAATGGTAATTCTCACTATATGGGGCAATCTTGGTACGAATCAGGACAGATTAAACAAGATAGCTATTATATAGATGGTAATAAGTGCGGAACGATTAGCGCCTGGTTTGAGTCGGGGCAGATTAAAGATGAAGAGCATTTTGTAGATGGCTCAAGGCATGGCACCGATAAAAGATGGCTAGAAACGGGTGAGTTGGCTGGTTGTATAAATTATGAGAACGGCATTAATGTAGGTAGCTGTATGCCTTAATATACTCAGGTACCCCAAAGCTGATAAATTAATGGGGGTCAGGACTAAATAAAAATGATCAAAGGTCTGATTCCCTGAAATACACTAACTATTACCTGAATCCGAGTTTTAAATTTCACAAAAAGTCCTGAAAACGCTATATATAGAGACTATTAGTGATAAAATGATGTTTCTAAAAAGTCACCCATAGAGTGAGTTATGAGACGCTTCATTATCGAAGAATGCGACAGCAATATTACTCCACACTCAG
>PIVM01001106.1 GCA_003353945.1 Gammaproteobacteria bacterium | reverse complement strand
CCAAAACAATATCATTGATTTGGTGGTTAGACTCAGCAATTGGTTCATCATATAAATCCGGAAGCCTGAAGTAAGAATCGATATCAATATCCGGCTTATTGGCATAGCCAAGTTTAAATTCATTAATGCGGTTTGAATAATCAACTTTTGGGCTATCGGCAACGATCATCCCCAGATCTTCTGAATAATCAGAGCTGGCCAATATGTCTTTCCAAAAGTAAATTGTGATTTTACGATCTTTGACACAGTAACTATTAAAAGACCTACAAGAGACTTATGGTTGTGAATTGCTTTCAAATTGTGATTTTACGATCTTTGACACAGTAATCCCATGCGTACCATTAAATCCCAATAAGTTGTGAATTGCTTTCAAATTGTGATTTTACGATCTTTGACACAGTTAAACAAAATGCAGGTACGCTTACCAATGCGTTGTGAATTGCTTTCAAATTGTGATTTTACGATCTTTGACACAGTATTGGTGTTGTATAGTGTTGTGTTTCAGTGATATGAATTATAGTCAGGGTCGAAAAAACAAAATCAAAAATCG
>PIVM01001105.1 GCA_003353945.1 Gammaproteobacteria bacterium | reverse complement strand
GCTGTTCTACCTTGAATTTGAATCTCCTCAGATCTTTCTTTGGATAAAAAAGTTTGTAAAACATGTACACCTCCCGCACCTATAACCTCCTTATCTCTACAAACAAAATCTGTACCTCGTCCAAATACCTTGGTTAGCAACGTAATTTGTCCAGATAAAGAAGCTTGTTTTATAAATAGACCTTTTTCTCTTTTAGAGACTTCTTCCGTCATAGTATTAACTTTTGATTTGTCTACCCTAAAAGAAGTCGAATTATAAAACATATCCAACCTATTTTTATC
Organism: Gammaproteobacteria bacterium; assembly: GCA_003353945.1. Lineage (GTDB taxonomy): Bacteria > Pseudomonadota > Gammaproteobacteria > Pseudomonadales > PIVM01 > PIVM01. The sequence continues at coordinate 269 of PIVM01001105.1, read as the reverse complement.
TTCAAAAAAAACTAATATCGCTCGTTTTCCTCCCATTAATCTCTTATCTATTTCTTTGTCTATATCATTAAAATAATCATTTGTATTAGAAATCTTAGTATCTCCATCTCGAGCAAATTCAAGACAATTTTTACCAAATACGGAAGGAGTATAAGTATACTTACTTATACTATAATCCTCTTCTATAATATTTTTCTTGTATTTATTCAACGTACTTAGTGTACCAGTAACACCCATTATATGTACAAAATTATTTGGTATCTCCGCAT
>PIVM01001104.1 GCA_003353945.1 Gammaproteobacteria bacterium | reverse complement strand
ATTTTCTCCGGATTTGTCAGCAATTTTATAATACGTAGTAAAATAAGGTGTGAATTGGCCGGATTTTAATACGAAGTTAGTTTTTATTGGCCGGATTTTAGTACCTGGCTGCTTGCATTCCCTGGCCGGATTTTATTACGTAGTTTGTTTATTCGCCGTTTTTTGGGTATTTTATAAAATAATAAAATAAAGTTTTTATTGGCCGGATTTTATTACGTAGTTTGTTTATTCGTCGTTTTCTTTATGGAATTTTTCGTTTACTTAGTTAGTCTATAGTCTATTTACATCCGCTATTTTACATCTGATATTTATCCCTAGCATCTCTACTTTTGTCGATGGTTTCTTGAATAAAAGTGGTCGTATAATACGCCTCGGATTGTAGTTTTCAATGTAATCCTCTTTGGCGTTACACTCGACTATACTTTTCTTTATGAAACTACATTTTATTGGCCGGACTTTATTGCGTGGCTTGTTACTTCACTGATTTTTTATGATATTGTTCTCCGTTTTCTTAATTTATATTAATTTTTTGGTTTTTTAGCGATTATTGG
>PIVM01001103.1 GCA_003353945.1 Gammaproteobacteria bacterium | reverse complement strand
GTACTACCGCCCCAGGATGCGATGAGCCGACATCGAGGTGCCAAACCTCCCCGTCGATGTGAACTCTTGGGGGAGATCAGCCTGTTATCCCTAGAGTAACTTTTATCCGTTGAGTGACGACTTTTCCACTCAATATCGCCAGATCACTAAGACCGACTTTCGTCCCTGTTCGACTTGTAGGTCTCACAGTCAAGCTTCCTTATGCCTTTACACTCTAAAATCGATTTCTGACCGATTTGAGGAAACCTTTGTACGCCTCCGTTACTTTTTAGGAGGCGACCGCCCCAGTCAAACTGCCCACCAGAGAATGTTTTTTAATCGGTTAACGATATAAAATTAGAGTTTTAATACTATTAAAGTGGTATCTCACTGTTGACTCTATTTTTCTCAAAAGAAAAATCTCTTAGTCTCCCACTTATTCTGCGTAAATAGAACTTAAACCCAATCTCAAGTTACAGTAAAGCTTCATAGGGTCTTTCTGTCCTGGTATAAGTAGTCCGCATCTTCACAGACATGTCTATTTCGCCGAGTCTCTCCCTGAGACAGTATCC
>PIVM01000380.1 GCA_003353945.1 Gammaproteobacteria bacterium | reverse complement strand
AATTAAACGAGAAAAGCAACTTAAGAAGTGGAGGCGTGCCTGGAAACTTGAGTTAATCGAAGAAAAGAACCCGGATTGGCAAGATCTTTGGGAGGAGATTTACGCATAGAAAATCAAGATGTCTTAGTATTTAACTGAACAATGCAGGCCCTGCGGTGAAGGAGGGGTTGGTGCAAGCAGCTCTTTTTTTTCTGGTTTCCCGCGATCGCGGGAATGACGGTAGCGTAAAATACACGTTGAGGTAACGTCCGCGAAGGTCAGCTTAGCTGTTCCAGAAAGCATAGTTTTCATTTTTCGCATTTGGCCGCTTCGCAACATCAGCAGGCACATGGAAAAAAATCAAAATCCTGGCAATAAGCGAAACCTCAGTTTCCGCTAACTCCAAGAAGTGTGCATTGGCCTTCACACTAACCACAAGAGAGAGGTCAAAAACATGAGAGATCTATACTCAAAATGCGAGCATTTAGGGATATCGGCATTGCTTGCTCATAGATTGTGGAGGCAACTTTATTGGGGCTGAGAAAATGATGTCTTATGAAGGGTGTTTTAGTGGGTTTACTCTATCTTAAGCAGAGTAACCGATGGATTTATTATTGTATGTTTATGGGGATGTCTTCAGTGCGTACGGTCGATGAGGGGAAAAAGTGGTTAATTGGGGCATAAAAAAGAATGCCAAGTGGCGCAACCATGTGAATAACGAAGGTGAAGGAGCAGGAAGCATAAGTGGAAAATTCATTTTTTCGCGGCCTTTTTAGATTGACATGCGACAAGAATGATCATCTTCCCTTCTGCGCGGCCAACACCTCAAGCGCAAATAGCACCAGATATGCTTCTGGTCAATAAAAACAAAGCAGTATTATCCTGCTTTGTTTTTATAACGATTTAATTGTTCTTTTAACGACTTGGGCATTTGTTTAATTATCAATGCCCCTTCTTTTTCGTCGTATTCCACTGCTTCGCCAAACACATCCGATGCAAAACTAATACTCATGTTTTTATCACGGCCGGCAAAACGTATATAACGTTTTAAACTGGCGCGATCCGTGTGAATTTCTGTTTTGGGGATTTGCTCTTTCTGCTGTTGTTTTTCCACCACAAAGTCGACAAACACTTCCGGTTTGCGCTCATCCAGCTGAGAAGATAATTCTTCGATAAATACCGGCGCACCCATTTGGTTTTGCTCGATACAGTAATCCATCAACTTGGTCTTGTATTCCTTGGCAGATTCTTCCGGTAAAGCCTCGGCATACTCTTCCACTATTTCCAGGAACTCGGTAGTTTGTGCCACCAGATCCACACCTTCTTCAAACGCCATGAACTGGGTGAAGGCATCGGTAAACGGTTTATTCCCGCGAGTAGCCAGCAGCGACATGTATTTATGGGTATCGTCGTCCAACCATTCCTGCAGATCAATTTTGGCGGCGTACTGCAACTTGGATGTATCCATAAACTGGGTTTCCTGAACCTCTAGATCCCGGGTAATTTGCAGTGCGCTTTCATGGTTTAGCCAGAACACATAAGCACTATTCTGCTCCCCCAACTCTTCAAACACAAATAACACACTGGCACTGAATGCATCTTCAACACTATCCAGCAACAACTTCAAATGCTGCATAGCGGCCTGACTCAAGTGGGTAAAGGTGATTTTCTTGCTCACATGCTCTCGCAGCAAGCCTGGTAGCGGGTTGCCTTCGGCCTCCACATTAAAATGACCGTATTGCTTTTGACTACGTTTCAGAAAATTCAGTTTGTATTGCTCAAACAGCGAGGCAATAGGGCCTTCGCTGGGTAATTCTTCTTCACGGCTTTGCACGGTGATTTGTTCACCAGGTACGGTGCGTTCAATTTTGTGGATAATGCAGTGTTTAATGGGCATATCAGCGTACCGAGTAACGAAAGTGCCAATAGTGGCGACAACAGCGAGTGTCCATAGTGACTTCAATAGCGACTAAGGCGTTTTCAACTATAGATTTGCAGGGCTCATCAAGCAGCCCGCATTTTACAGCTTTTGCCGCTACGTGAAAGCGCTAACTACTGATCCTGGCTCATTCCTTTTAAGGGTCGTATGACCTCGTCCAGACCTTCTATTTTCATTTCCAGACACAGCTGCAGCAAGCGTCCCAGCTCACCGGCCGGGAAGCCTTTCTTGGCAAACCACAGCAGATATTCGTCCGGCAGATCCACCAGTACACGCCCCTGGTACTTGCCAAAGGGCATCTTCATGTTGGCCAGTTTAAGTATGTGTTGTTGATCGAACATGCCGTCGATACCC
>PIVM01000007.1 GCA_003353945.1 Gammaproteobacteria bacterium | reverse complement strand
GCTTTCTCACCGAGGCGTTCAAATGGGAGCATATTGGAATATGTAAGCATTTGAACAACGAAGGTGAGGGAGCAGGGAGCAAGCGTAATTGGAAAATTTATTTTTTCCGCGGCCCTAAGTACTATTCTGACCGTTTTCTCTCAAGAGAAAATCAAATAAAAGAGTATGACGTTGCATTGCAGAATATCCCCACCAAGAGTGAAAAGTTAATTAGACTCTTCTTGCCTCACTGCCATTACTACACCACTTCCAGCTCTTTAACCCGCATCTCCTCGCCGCGAGTCACTTGTACTTTAAAACCGCTGCAATGGGGGCATGGGTCGTAGCGATTCTGATAGGCAACAGTTTTTTCGCAATCCACGCACCAGCCCTCGCCATCCAGCAACACGATTTTCAGTGTTGCCTCTTCGGCCTGGGTGTCGCGCATCACAGCGTCAAAACAAAAGCGTAGTGCCTCCGGTTCAACATGGGAGAGTTGGCCAATCTCCAGGCAGACGGTTTTCACTTTGCTAAAACCTTGCGCGGCTGCTTGATCTTCTATGATCTGCAATATTCCTTCAGCCAAGGACATTTCGTGCATTAATTATCTCGTACGCTAAGCAAATCACTTCACACCCCACCACACACGATGGAGAATCATACTGTCAGGTCAGATTGTCAAAGTAATTTTGTTTCTTCAAGTTGTAAATTTGCTGGTTTGTGTTTTTACAACATTAACCGATTCTATGAGCGCTTCAGCCAGTTCCGTCAGTTGCTCGGCAGATTGTTTAGTGCTTTCTGCATCGCGATTTGCCTGATGGATTTGGGAAACGATATTGTTTGCTTCTTGGCTTTGGTCTTCTGCTAGATGACGAAGCTGCTCAACATCCCCGCACATCTTCTCGATACCTTCTTCGGATGCGATAAGCTGCTCCTGAGTCCGGGTGGATGAATCAACGGTAGATTTTATACATTGGTTAACTTCCGTCATGCGATCTCCGGTTTGGCGCATATTGGCGACAAATGTTTCCATAATTGTATTGATTGAGCTGGTTAGTTTAGCGGTCTGTCTGGCGAGAGCGCGCACTTCATCAGCAACCACGGCAAAACCTCTCCCGTGTTCACCTGCGCGCGCCGCTTCAATAGCCGCATTAAGCGAAAGCAGGTTGGTTTGTTCAGCGATGGAATCAATATTGGATGTCTGTTTAACAACTTCATCCGTAAGTCCTAATAGATTGTCAAGAGAGTCGGAAAATTCATCCAGAAGATCCTCCACCGTACCGATCTGCTCATTATTTTGCACCGATACCTCTCGGGCACTTTGCAAAGAAGAAACGATAGCGCGGCTGTCTTGCTGAACGCCATTTAATTGATCGTTGACAGAGCTGGCAAGGAATTCAAGTCGGTTCGTGCTCTGGTTTATCGTGGAAAGCAGGTCTTCTATCTGGTTATTATGACTGTAAATCTCACGGCTCTTTTGGTTAAGGTTTTGAGCTCCGTTGTCGACACTCACCATCTGTGACTGAATGGCGACAACCAGTTGGTGAATTTTATCGAGAAAGGCATTAAACGAGCGTGCAACAAGGCCCATCTCATCCTGTCGTCCAAGTTGAAGTCGTTGCGTAAGGTCGCCACCTTGGGCACTCAGTGCTTCTAAATTGGATGATAATCGGTAAATGGGCTTTGCGATGATTGTTCGGAATACGATTAATAACACCAGAATCATCGGCACTAACAATGAAATGATGACAAGCGTCATGCCTTGAAGATTTTCATTTTGCTGCTGGGTAACAAAATTGGTGTCTACAATTAAGCGAAGCGTGCCTCCAATATCGCCTTCACGCCAGTTTGCATGGCATTGGATGCATTGTGACTCAAGCCGCACTTGGTAGTAGAACTCAGCACTGCCGTGTCGTATGACATGAGCCTTACCCCTTTCATCAAATCTGATTTCAGGATCGAGCATATGATGACAGTTTTGACAGGCATCGCCTTCCTCACGCATGTGCTTTTGATAACGAGGGGCATCGACCACATCCACCTGATCCCAGTCGGGCCTGCGATAACGACCCGATGATTCAGTAAATGGTTTCAGGTTTGGATTGATCAGTTGATTTTCGGTGTCAAAGGCAAACGGAAGCCCAACGGTTGGATGGCCGGATAGATAGGTCAAAAAGCCTGACTTATTGAACACAGAGGTTTCTTTTACTTCTTCGATGGCGGCTACACTGTCCATAATACGTTGAAACGATTGGCGCTGCCCTTTTTCGATAGAGTCTTCCGACTCAAGTAAAAACGTGTTTAAAAGGCTATAGCCTTCTTCTATGATTTTTTCCTCACCGCGTTGTTGTTGATAATAGGCAAAAGAGAATAGCGAAAGCGCGGAAACAGCCAGCACACTGACCAAAAGAATGGCGAGGGACCGAAATACAATGGATTGCCCAAGAGCGACAGCTTCACTGTTCATACATCACTCCACTGATCTTTTTTATTGGTCATTGCACGCTCATCACCATAACTGTGTAGCATAATACGACGAGGGAAATGTGGGCTGGCGCACCCCACACACGGGTGTCCGGCTCGAAGGCAGGTGTTCGTATTGCCATTGTGACCGCGTATCAAGCAGTCATTGCGGGTTACCGGCCCCTGGCAACCGAGTTTTAGCATGCAGCCTTCTTCACCTATTTTCGAAGCAAAGCGATCTTCCTGATAATCCGCATAGTAAATACACCGCTCATGTATGGTGCGTTTGAAGAATTTTTTCGGACGGTTTTTCTGATCTAGCTCAGGTGGGCTGCCCTGATGAATTAGATGCAGTAAGGTATAGACAAGATGCTCTGGCCTCATTGGGCAAGCGGGAAGATTGATCACCGGCGTGTTTATCTGTCGTTGTTTTAAAAAGGCTTGCAGGGTTGTCGATCCGGTTTCTGTCCCATGCATTGCAGGGATTCCCCCCAGCGTGGCGCATGTGCCTGCGCCAATACAAAACTTGGCTTTGGATGCCAGACTGCTGACCCATTCGGCAATGGGTTTCCCTCCCATCATGCAGGCATGTGGCATGGCAACCGGAATTCCCCCTTCGAGGATTAGGATGTAGGGTGTATGCGCTTGAGGCATATGATCCAAAATTTTTGTAACATCATTCCCTGTTGCCAAAGAAATATCGGGATGAAACACGAGTCGGCTAAACTTTGTCAGTACATCTGTAACAGGGATGCCGTCGAGGTCAAGAAAACTGGTCGAGCAGCCCGAACAGGAGCTTCCATGAAGCCATATCAGATAGGGCTTTTCTGTATCAGGACTTTCAGCGGCCTGAATAAGATCTGAGAAAGAGAGAAAATGACCCGCACCACAGGCCACAATGGCCTGATAGACCTTGCAGAGAAAGTGTCGACGGTTAATCGGATTCATAACGGGGCACCTAATGAACAGAGCAGGCTATACAAGGATCACTGGAGCGGATGATTCTCGCCAGTTCAAGGGGATTATCGGGATCAGCTATTTTAGTGCCAACCAGCATCTGTTCAGCTGGGCCCAGCTGCCCTTTGGCATCGCGTGGTGACATATTCCAGGTTGTTGGAACAATCATTTCATAACGCTTGATATAGCCATTGTTATCAGTTTCTATCCAGTGAGCTAAGCTGCCACGCGTTGCTTCGGTAAGCCCCATGCCTTGGCTGTTTTTAGGCAGAGCCATTTCCTTAAAAGCCAGTTGATTGGGTTCAAGTCGCTCAATATCTCGCTTGATTAAATCAAGTTGAAGTTGTGCGCAGATTGCCCGGCTTAGGTGTCGCCCCATAACAGAGTTATATTGTGAAAGGGAGATGCGCAGCTTACGATTGAGGGTGTCAACCAGATGAGTCAGCTCTGGATAGTTGTTTTTGTGGTAAGTGTTCGTCACTCTGGCAACGGGACCAACTTCCATAGGTAAGCCGTTGTAGCGAGGAGCGCGTGTCCAACTGTATTTGCCATCTTTTTTAGCTTCTTCGGCTTTAAACTCGGACTCGTTGAGGGGCACCAGTATTGCACCCTTTAGAGGAGCGACATCCTGATCAGGCTTGTTTTTGTAAAATGAAAACTGGTGGTTTTCCCTGATCAATTCTGGATTGAAAGCTTGAAAACTCCCTTGGATCGTCGCCCCACTTGAGAAGTGGTATTTATTCGTATCTGCATCCAAATGGGAGTTATAACTGAGCAGGTTTCCCTGGCTGGCTCCCTCAGAAAAATAATGGGGATAGGCCTGCGCAACGGCAAGCACATCTGGAATAAATTTCGTGCGAATGAACTGCTCCGCCTCGCTTAAATAACTCTTGTACAAGGCGATATCTTGCACGGAAGGTGTCATCGTGACGCCTCCGGCTTCAATGGTGACGGGGTGCGGGGCTTTGCCTCCAAAAATCGCGACCATCTTGTGTAGTTTGGCCATGATATCAATGGCTTCTACATAGTGTGCAATTGCTCCGATATTGATATCCTGATCATTGATATAGTCCCCCTCGTATCTCGGTAGAAAGGGAGCGGCGGGATAAATCTTGTTATGCTTGAGTTCTGAGCCAACCCAATCTTTCAAAGCAATCAGTGAGGCGACATTACCTCGGTATTTTAGCAGGGCGGTGATATCAACGTAATCCAGTGCGCACAAAGTGTAAAAATGCAGCAGATAGTCCTGGAGCTGGTAAGCGCCTACAATGAGATTTCTGAGCAGGATGCCATTACGGTTGGGGGATATTCCCATGGCATCTTCAAGGGCAAGGGACGCAGCCTCAGCATGGGCATAAGGACAAACGCCGCACACCCGCTGTGTGACTTGCTGGGCGACCCTGGCATCATGGCCAATCAGTGCCTTCTCAATACCCCTGAACATTTCTCCAGAACAATGCGCATCAACCACGATACCATTTTCAATCCGGGTTGAAAGCTTCAGATGGCCTTCGATCCGAGTGAGAGGGTCGATCGTAATTTTCATTTATTTTATTTCCTCAAGTCGGCCCTCCTGGCAAAAGTATTTTTAGCCCCAGAATTAGTATAATTTATACTTCCGGGTTTTGGGTTTTAATTGGTGTTCATTGATCTATTTCATGCTTAGTGAATATACTGAGAGAGAGGGTCGATTTCCTTATGGACAAATAGATTAGTCTCTGCATCACACTGTGTGGTTAGCGTCCGCTCAAGTTGTACTGCTTGAGTTGTTAAAAGGAGACTTTAACATTTCCAAGTGGTTTTCCATTCTTTTCCCAGGTATGACAATTTAAAAAGGCAGAAATTAAGGCGATCCCTTTCTTCCCTTAACAAATAAAAAAGGCGCTTTGCATAACACAAAACGCCTTTGTTTTTTAAAGAAAGAAAACGGTCGCCCAATTGCGAAAAAACAGGTTTAGCTTTCCTCGATATTAACGACTGGAATATTTTTTGCGTTTTCCGCGCCTTCCTGAAATTTCGCCATTTGATTAAAATTCAGATAAGAATATATATCGGCGGCGGCAGCATCAATGCTGGTTGCATATTCCATATATTCAGAGGGCGAAGGCAGTTTGCCTAGAATGGCGCCCACAGATGCCAGCTCAGCAGAGGTGAGGTAGACGTTAGCGCCATCACCGAGACGATTGGGGAAGTTACGCGTTGAGGTGGACAAGACGGTTGCGCCGGGAGCGACACGCGCTTGGTTACCCATGCACAGAGAACAACCGGGCATTTCGGTGCGAGCGCCAGCGTTGCCATAAACATTGTACAAGCCTTCATCCCGCAACTGTTGCTGATCCATTTTAGTGGGAGGCGTCAGCCACAAGCGCGTGGCAATACCGCCACCGTGTTGTTGCAGCAGCTTACCGGCAGCGCGGAAATGACCGATATTGGTCATACAGGAGCCGATAAAGACTTCGTCGACCTGGGTGCCAGCAACATCTGACAAGAGGCGTGCATCGTCTGGGTCGTTCGGGCAGCAGACAATGGGTTCTTTGATGTCGGCCAGATCAATTTCGATTGTAACAGCGTATTCGGCATCGTCATCTGCGGCCAGTATGGATGGACTGGCCAGCCATTCTTCCATCGCTTGAGCGCGTCGCTCCAATGTGCGTGCATCACCGTAACCTTCACTGATCATCCAGCGCAGCAGTACGATGTTCGATTGCAGGTACTTGGCAATGGCATCTTCTTCCATCTTGATAGTGCAGCCGGCGGCTGAACGTTCAGCAGAAGAATCTGACAACTCAAACGCCTGATCAACGGATAGATTTTTCAGGCCTTCGATTTCCAGAATGCGGCCAGAGAAAATATTTTTCTTGCCCGCTTTTTCGACCGTTAGCAGACCTTGTTTGATGGCGTAATAAGGAATGGAATGCACCAGATCACGCAGCGTAATGCCGGGCTGCATTTCACCTTTAAATCGCACCAGTACAGACTCTGGCATATCCAAAGGCATTACGCCTGTCGCAGCAGCGAAAGCCACCAGGCCGGATCCTGCTGGAAATGAAATGCCCATGGGGAAGCGTGTATGTGAATCGCCCCCGGTTCCTACGGTGTCAGGCAATAACATGCGGTTCAGCCAGCTGTGAATAACGCCATCGCCGGGTCTTAGTGAAACGCCGCCACGGTTCATAATAAAATCAGGCAGCGTGTGTTGGGTTTCGATATCCACTGGCTTTGGATAGGCTGCAGTATGACAAAAAGACTGCATGGTCAGATCGGCAGAAAAGCCTAAACAGGCCAGATCTTTCAGCTCGTCACGGGTCATGGGGCCGGTGGTGTCTTGAGAGCCAACGGTGGTCATAGCGGGTTCGCAATAAGTGCCGGGGCGAATGCCGTCGACACCGCAGGCTTTGCCCACCATCTTCTGTGCCAGGCTATAGCCCTTGCCGGTATCTTCAGGTTGTGTCGGTTTGCGGAACAAATCACTCTCAGACAGATTTAACGACTCGCGGGCTTTGCTGGTTAATCCGCGTCCGATGATCAGGTTAATGCGACCGCCGGCCTGTACTTCATCCAGCAGTACCTCTGACTTCAGGCTAAACTCAGATAGCACTTCTCCGGCTTCATTGAGAATCTTGCCGTCATAGGGGCGAATCTCGATAACATCGCCCATGGCGAGTTTATCAACCGGTGCTTCGAATACCAGTGCACCGGCATCTTCCATCGTGTTGTAAAAAATGGGTGCTACTTTGCTGCCAATGCAAACACCACCACCCTTTTTATTGGGAACGCCTGAGATGTCGTCACCAAAATACCAGAGTACGGAATTGGTTGCTGATTTGCGTGACGAGCCGGTGCCAACCACATCGCCCACAAAGGCAATCGGATTGCCCTTTGCAGCGAGCGTTTCAATTTGTTTGATAGGGCCGATGTTGCCCGCTTCATCAGGCGTCAAACCCTCACGCTCCATTTTATACATGGCCAAAGCGTGCAGTGGGATATCAGGTCGTGACCAGGCGTCAGGGGCGGGTGAGAGATCGTCTGTGTTGGTTTCACCGGTGACTTTAAAGACGGTGACTTTGCTTGATTCGGTGACTTTATCGCGGGAAGTAAACCACTCTGCATCAGCCCAGGATTGCAAGACGGACTGTGCGCATTGGTTGCCAGCCTTTGCTTTTTCTTCCACGTCATAGAACGCGTCGAACATCAACAAGGTGTGCTTCAGCTCCTTGGCTGCTGCATCACAAAGTTCAGCGTCATCCAGCAGGGAGATGAGTGTTTCGATATTGTAGCCACCGTGCATATTGCCCAGCAGGCTAACAGCCAAAGCGGCATTGATCAGGGGAGAGCTGGCTTCGCCTTTAGCGACGGCAGATAAAAATCCGGCTTTCACATAGGCTGCTTCGTCAACGCCAGGGGGAATGCGATTGCTTAACAGGTCTAGCAGAAAATCCTCTTCACCGGCCGGTGGGTTTTTGATCAACTCAACCAGAGCGGAGGTTTGCTCTGCAGATAGGGGTTTTGCAGGTATGCCTTGTGCGGCGCGTTCCTCAACGTGTTTACGATAAGCTTCAAGCACAATAAATCTCCTCATTATTGGGATGGTACCTGATCCAGCGGGATCCGCCGTTGGACAGGACTGTCGATGCACACATCGACGGGGAAAAAAATAGGGGGGCAAATTATATAGGAAAAATGTGCCTAAGTTAAGGTGGTGCGGCGTCTGGTTTAGATGCTGACAGGGGTTCTTCGAGAATTAGCGAAACATGAAACTATTTTATAACTATATGATAAATGACATTAATAGTTGAATGTGTGATATTGGAAATACGAGCCTGCATCTCTTATTCACGCTGCTTGGGAGAGAGTTGGCATTGTTCTTTATCCATAAATCAGCTGGAACAACCCCAGTAGTTATCGAGCAACGAGAGATCTAAGCGAGGAGGCAAGATGTTTTTTTATTGTTGCTGGGGACCTGTCGAAAAATGGTCGGATGTGGAGTATCGCGGGATAAGTCATTTTGATTAAAATTTATTGTTCACTTTTCGTGAAGATTTATATAGAATCGGGTTTATCTAATTTTCACCGTCGCGAAGTTTTGTTTCGAACGGTACATCAATGGAGTTAATAAAAAAAACAGTAACCGTTCACAGGGTGAATGGTTACCAAAAAACAAAGGAATGTATCAGCAATATTCAGCAGCTAGATCTTCCTTTTAAAATAATATTCCAAATGGCAGAAATCATTGCCGGTTATGGCCAGTTTAACGTACAACAAGGCGTTGAATGCCTATTAACCTGCAGGGCGCTTACTTCCCGATATGTACGGGTGTGATCAAAACAACAATAACGGAGCGCCCTAGTAGTCTCAGAATTTAAACATGTTTGAATTTGTAGTTTTTTAATAATAAGCAATCAATATGCGTTTATATAAAATTAAAGTATAGGGGTATAAAAATGGAACAACTAAAGCAACTGGGTGCAATGTCACTGATACTGGGCTGTGTTAGTGGATGTATACCTCCGGATACCAGTGTTAGCGGAAAAGTTACTAAGCTTGATGGTTCTGCAATTGTTGATGTGAACCTTAAGTTGAGTGGTGATATCAGCTTGTTGAATGGTAATAAATACATTGGTACGAACACTAATGGTAGTGGTGATTATAGCTATGAGGAATTGCCGCCTGATGGTAACTATACCATTACGCCTGTTTCAGATGCTTGGCAGTTTGAGCCTACCAGCCGTACGATTTTGTCAGGTGTGGGCAATATTGAGGGGGCGAGCTTTATACGCTACGAGCATAAACTTTGGTATATAGATGTTGATGGAGACGATTTTGGTAGCACAAATAGCATTCTTGATGTAACTGATAAGCCGGGAGGTTATGTCAGCAATGATGATGATTGCAATGACAATGATATAGCAATTAATCCTGGTCAAGGAGACTCTATTGGCGATGGTGTTGATAATGATTGTGATGGTGCCGACAGAAACAATTACTACAAGGATTATGATGGTGATGGGCAAGGTAATCCGGCCGTTAAAATTGTAATCAATGAAGACGCACAACCTGCGGGTTATATAAAAGACAATCAGGATTGTGATGATTTAGACAGTAACGCTTACGTTGGTGCTGCAGAAATTGCTGATGATGGTATTGATCAGGACTGTAATGGTTTTGATGCCATTACTTACTATGAAGACAGTGATTCTGATACCTATGGTAATGCGGCAGAGCCAGGCATCGTTGCAGATGGTAGAGGTGCTCCAGCAGGCTATGAAGATAATTCACTGGACTGCAATGATACCGATATCGCTATCAATCCGGATGCGACTGAGATTAATAGTAACGGTATTGACGAAGACTGTGATGGTCATGATCGAACGGTTTGGTATGCCGATGCGGATAATGATAACTATCCCGACGATGAGTTAAAAATTTTTATCTATGCAGTAATCAAACCCGTAGGTTATGCAAAATCACACTTTCCGAAGCTTGATGATTGTGATGATGGCAACCCCGCTATTCGCCCATTTGCAGCAGAAGTGCCAGAGAACGACATTGACGAAAACTGTGACGGTGAGTTCGCAGTAACATGGTTTTATGACGGTGATGGTGATGGACACGGCGATGCTGCAGACAGCGAGGTTGCCAATTATGCCTCCCCTGCTCACGTGAGATATGCGGGTGATTGTGATGATAGCGATGCAACACGCTTTCCTGGTGCGGATGAAACGGATCTTGATGGTATAGATCAGGATTGTGATGGTCATGACTCCACCATGTGGTGGGCTGATGCTGATGGGGATGGCTATGGTGACATCACTGTGACAAAGCTCAGCGAATTAAAACCTGCTGGTTATGTAGACGATAATACAGACTGTAATGACGATGAGCCTGGCATTAATCCGGGTGAAACTGATTTAGCTCGTGATGGCATAGACCAGGATTGTGATGGTGCAGACTCCATAACCTGGTATGCCGACACTGATGGTGACGGTTATGGTGATGCAGGGGTTAAACAGGATGCTGATTCCAAGCCAGCGGATTATGTAAGAAATGACGCTGATTGTGATGACGGTGATGCAGCAATTAACCCGGAGGCTGCTGATGATCTTAAAGATGATGGTATTGATCAAAACTGTAATGGTTTTGACCTGCAGACCCTGTATCGTGATGCCGATGGTGATAGTTATGGTGCTGCAGCTTATTCGATATTAGTTGAAGGGGCTCCAGCTAACTATGTCGGCAATAGTGCTGACTGTAATGACCTGGATGCATCCATTTTTCCAAGTAGTGGTTGTTAGATGTGACGATAGCTAGCTAAACGCTACAAGAGGCCCAGCCGATTTAGTCGGTTGGGCCTTTTTTTTGTGTTAGAAATTGTCGTGATGTGTACGCGCTCTTCCGATAGAGAATAGTCGGTCAGCCCATGAGTTTGAACGCTATAAGCCGCTACCTTTATAAGGATAGCAGCTGCAACACACTGTCTGCATTGCTATTGGCTTGAGCAATAATAGCCAGGCCAGCATCGCGACGGACAAGCTCCTGGGCGCGTTCGGAAGACTCTTTGGCAATATCGGCATCACTAATGCGGCTTCGCGTGGCTTGTTCGCTGATCTGACCGATCTGAAGACTATTAATGGTAGTTTCAAAACGATTTTGCACAGCTCCCACACGTGCGCGCTCGGCAGTAACCTCTTCAGATACTTTCGCCGTAACGTCTATTGCTGCTTGAGCACCGGCCTGAGTGCCAATATCAATATTGTTAAGCTGATCTTGCAGGTCAGATAAATCAGTCCCTTCTACCGCTAATAACTCAGCGGCATTTGGATCAATGGCAAAATTCTGTGGACTATCGTCATTGAGAATAGTACGGCCATTAAACTGAGTGTTATCAATCATACTGTTGATACCCTCAACCAGGCTATCCACTTCTTTTTGCAGAGACTGACGATCAGAATCGTTCAAAATACCGTTGGCGGACTGCAGGGAAAGCTCGTTGATGCGTGACAATGCATCGTTAACGCCCGACAAGCTTCCTTCGGTCGTTTGGGTAAGAGAAATGCCATCCCCCGCATTACGTATGGCCTGGTTAAACCCCCCGGCACGGGCATCTATGCGGTTACGAATAACCAAACCTGCTGCATCATCAGAGGCACTATTAATGCGCTGCCCGCCACTGATGCGCTGCTCAGTCAATGCAATACGATTGTTGATGGTATTCAAGCTATTCAGTGCACCTAACACGCCACTGTTTATTGAGACATCAGCCACTATTCCTACCTCGCTACGAGCCGGATAAAAACCTACATTGTTTATAATATCAGCAATAAGTGAGCTTGGGCTGTCGCTATTAGACGATTTTCCACCCGCTTGCATGCTTATTAGATCAAGAGGAATTTAAGGGGTGATAATGGGTGATTTAAACAAACTACTGCCGGATGACGTGGTACAGCATTTCTTCATAACTACGTTAAGTAGCTTTTTCCGCAGCGCTAAATCGCAATTGTTGGGGAATGGGTCAAAAGAAAATGGTTTACCTATGTCCCCACTCTCATTTCACGCCTGTCGGTCTAGCGAAAACACCTCCAACTCAGCACCGTGATTATCGACTCGAATCTGCCAGCCTGATTGATCCCAGTCGCCTAAAACCCAGCGGTTCGCTTTTTCGTTATCGAGAAGAAGCTTATGATGTGCTGGCCGATGAGTGTGGCCATGAATGAGTTCGCGGACATTATGCGCTTTCATGACGCGCTGCATTTCATCAGCCGTCACATCCATGATCTCGTTTGATTTAGCTTGATTAACAGCCAGGCTTTGATCCCGCAGCTGCTGAGCCAATTGTCGGCGTTGGCTTAACGGCAGGGCAAGAACGGTTTGTTGCCACTTGCTTGAGCGCACTTGTCTGCGAAAAGCGATATAGTCTTCATCTTCGGTGCATAAGGTATCGCCATGCATCAGCAAATAGGCCGTGCCGTGATAATCAATGACAGTCGGGTCTTCAATAAGTAGGCAGCCTGTCTTCTGGCAAAAGCCATCGCCTAATAAAAAATCCCGGTTACCGCGCATAACATAGACTGGCAGCGGTCGCTCGCGCAATCGTTTTAACTGCTCACAGGCTCGGGCGGCAAAGGCGCTGTCATCATCGTCACCCACCCAGGCTTCGAACAGATCACCCAGTATATAGAGTGCTTCTGCATCCTTGGGTAGCTTGTTTAAATAATTAAAAAACGCCCGGCTAAGCTCCGGGCGCTTTTCTTCCAAGTGCAGGTCGGCAATAAAATAAAGAGCCATTACGTTCGATCAGTCTTAGCGGCTCAATCTTCGATATTAACGCTGACTTTTTCAATCACAACGTTATCCAGCGGTACGTCTTGATGCATGCCCTGATTCCCAGTAGGGGTTTCCTTGATTTTATTCACTACATCCATGCCTTCTGTGACCTTAGCAAATACGGCGTAACCCCAACCCTGAGACGTTTTGCCGGAGTGGTTAAGAAAGTTATTGTCAGCCACATTGATAAAAAACTGGGCGCTGGCTGAATGAGGATCATTGGTGCGCGCCATGGCGATGGTGCCGTTATCATTTTTCAGACCATTGTCCGCCTCATTTTCGATTTGTTCACGAGAGGCCTTTTGCTGCATATCAGCGTCAAATCCCCCGCCTTGAACCATAAAGCCATTTATTACCCGGTGGAAAATGGTTCCGTCATAGAATCCATCCTTGGCGTATTGGGCGAAATTTTCACTGCTTTTGGGGGCTTTTTCAAAATCCAACTCCAGAGTAATGTCGCCGAAGTTGGTATGCAGGGTTATCATGATTTTGTATTCCTGTGTATACGGTTCTTTGGAAGACGCTATAATACGCCTTTTGGCCTGCCAGCGGAACCGCTGCCGGGTTCGCCTAACCGGAATGATTTAAGCACCAGCCGGATTGACTTAACCAGAAGCGATACACCCTATGAGCAATAGCGATTCAATTCGTCCGACCAACTTTGTTCGGGATATTATCCAGAAAGATGTGAATGACAATGTGCATGGAGGCAAGGTGATTACGCGCTTTCCACCCGAACCTAACGGATATTTGCATGTGGGGCATGCCAAGTCCATCTGCCTGAATTTTGGTTTGGCCGAAGAATTTGGTGGTCAATGTAATCTGCGTTTTGATGATACCAATCCTGGCAAGGAAGAGCAGGAATTTGTGGATTCAATCAAAGAAGATGTGCAATGGCTGGGGTTTCAATGGAGTGGTGAGGTGCGTTATGCCTCCGACTATTTTGATACCTTTTATGCGTGGGCTATTCATCTGATTAAAAACGGCAAGGCCTATGTCTGCGACCTTTCGCCAGAGCAGGCCAGTGAATACCGTGGCTGGGCAACGCAGCCGGGCAAGGACAGTCCTTTCCGTGATCGCAGTGTGGAAGAAAACCTGGATTTGTTCGAACGCATGAAAAACGGTGAGCTGGACGAGGGCGCTTGTGTATTGCGAGCTAAAGTTGACATGACATCGCCCAATATGAATATGCGCGACCCCATCCTGTATCGCATTCGCAAGGAAAGCCATCATCAAACCGGTGGTAAATGGTGTATCTACCCGAGTTATGATTTTGCCCATGGTCAGGAAGATGCCATTGAAGAGATTACTCATTCGATTTGCACCTTGGAGTTTCAGGATCATCGGCCACTTTATGACTGGTTTTTAGATAATCTGCCGGTACCTTCGCGGCCACATCAGTATGAATTTGGTCGTTTGAATTTAAGCTATACCATCACCAGCAAACGCAAACTGAAACAGCTGGTGGATGAAAAGGTGGTTGCAGGCTGGGATGATCCCCGCATGCCCACGGTGCACGGCATGCGTCGACGCGGTTTTACTGCGCGAGGCATCCGCAATTTCTGCGATGGTTTGCCGGTAGCTAAATCCGGCGGTGTGGTGGATGTGGCGCAATTTGAGGCAGCGGTGCGTGATGATCTAAACGAGAATGCCCCAAGAGCCATGTGTGTGCTCGACCCGGTAAAGGTGGTGATTAGCAATATGGAGGAGGGCGCTGTAGAGCAGATGACGGCACCAGCCCATCCGCAGCGAGAGATGGGAACCCACACTATGCCCTTTACTCGCGAGATTTATATCGATCGAGCCGATTTCAGTGAAGACAGCAGCTTATCGCGCAAAAAGTTCAAGCGCCTTGTGCTAGGGGAATGGGTGCGGCTGCGAAGCGCTTATGTGATCAAGGCCGATGAAGTGATTAGGGACGCCTCTGGCGAATTGCAGGAAATTCGCGCCAGCCTGGTGCCGGGAACAGTGGGAATAAATCCACCTGAAGGCATCAAGCCTCGTGGTGTGATTCACTGGGTGTCTGCCACTGAAGGCAAGCAAGCGACGATACGTTTGTACGACCGTTTATTTCTGAATGAAGCGCCGGATGCTACCGATGAAGGTTTTCTCAAATACGTGAATCCAGAATCGTTAAAAGTGCTGGAAGGCTGTTGGATTGAACCGGGTTTAATTGACGCCCAGCCGGAGCAGAGTTTTCAGTTTGAACGTGAGGGTTATTTTGTGGCGGATCGTTTTGATCATTCAGCAGAACACCCAACTTTTAACAAGACCATTGGTCTGCGTGACACCTGGGCAAGTAAAACAAACTAATTATTATCAACAGGAATTTATTGTGCTGAAGATTTACAACACCCTCTCGCGTCAAAAAGAGACCTTTCAGCCCCTGCATGAGGGCAAGGTCAATATGTATGTTTGTGGCATGACGGTGTATGACTACTGCCATCTCGGACATGCTCGTGTACTGGTGGCATTTGATCTGATTGTCAATTACATGCGCAGCCAAGGTTATGATGTGACCTATGTACGTAATATCACCGATATTGATGACAAGATTCTCAACCGTGCAGCAGAGAATGGCGAGCCTTTTGAAAAGCTGACCGATCGGTTTATCACAGCCATGCATGAAGATGAAGCCAAGCTGGGTGTGACAAGTCCGAGCATGGAGCCGCGAGCCACCGAGCATCTGCCTGAAATTATCGCCATGGTGGAAAATCTGGTCGAAAACGGTTATGCCTATGCGGCGGACAATGGTGATGTGTATTTCGCCGTCACAAAATTTGCGGATTATGGAAAACTATCGAAAAAAAATCTGGATGAGTTGCTTTCCGGTGCTCGAGTAGAGGTGGCGGATAGCAAGAAAGACGCGCGGGATTTTGCGCTTTGGAAAGCGGCCAAAGAAGGTGAGGCATCCTGGGATTCGCCATGGGGGCCGGGGCGTCCCGGTTGGCATATCGAGTGTTCGGCCATGTCCACGGGTTGTCTTGGGAGCACTTTTGATATTCATGGCGGTGGGCCGGATCTGCCCTTTCCCCATCACGAAAATGAAATCGCCCAAAGTGAAGCGGCTACCGGCCAGAAATATGTCAACTACTGGATGCATGCCGGTGCTGTGCGTGTGGATGATGAGAAGATGTCCAAATCGCTGGGCAACTTTTTTACCATTCGTGAAATTCTTGAAAAATATCACCCCGAGGTTGTGCGTTATTTTCTTGTCTCCAGTCACTACCGCAGTTCGATCAATTACTCCGAAGATCATTTGCTGGAAGCCAAGGCAGGATTGGAACGGTTTTATACCGCGCTTAGAGCCTATGGCGATGTAGTACCGTTGGACTTGCAGGCACTTGAAGGCAGCGAGAATTACCGGCGTTTTGTCACTGTGATGGATGATGATTTTAATACGCGCGAAGCGATCGCCGTAATGTTTGATCTGGCCAGAGAGCTCAATACGCAGAGCAAAGTGGATGCTGAGGCAGCCAAACAACTGGCTGCTGAGTTAAAGGGACTTGGTGCCTTGTTTGGTTTATTGCAGGCCGAGCCGGAAAGCTTTCTGCAGGCCGGGGCCGATGACGCTATCAGTGCAGAGCAAATAGAAACGTTGATAGCCGATCGCACTCAGGCGAAAAAAGATAAAAACTATGCCCGTGCCGATGAGATTCGCCAAGAGCTTCTGGCACAAGGCGTGGTGTTGGAAGATAGCCGCGAAGGTACCAAATGGCGCAGGGAGTAGTTTCCTCTCCCGTTAGCAATGTCATTAACTTAAGCCATCCGTAGGGTGCAATAAGCGCAGCGCATTGCACCCTATATACTCTGGTTGTGTATATATTGCTTAACTTAACCCAGCGCTTTTTCCCCCGACTCAACCGTCTGCCAGATCAAGGTATTAATCGTCATGGGGCCAACCCCGCCTGGCACCGGAGTATAAGCAGATGCCTTATCAATCACACCGCTTAATTCAATATCACCCACTCCGCCGGTGTGATAACCCGCGTCGATAACAACCGCGCCCTCTTTAATCCAATCCGCTTTGATAAACTCCGGTATGCCCACCGCACCTACAATGATATCTGCCTGTTTAACTAGGTCTGACAGGTTTTGGGTGCGTGAATGACAAATGGTTACTGTTGCATGCTCGTTGAGCAGCATCATTGCCATCGGCTTGCCCAAAATGGGTGAGCGTCCTACCACAACGGCATGCTTGCCTTTGATTTCAATTTTATAGTGCTCCAGTATACGCATAATGCCCTTGGGCGTTGCGCAACCATACGCCTCTTCACCCATTGCCATTCGGCCAAAACCTAAGCAGGTGACACCATCAACGTCTTTGGCCAGGCTGATAGCATCAAAACAGGCGCGCTCGTCAATTTGCTCAGGAACCGGATGTTGCAGCAATATGCCATGGACATCGGGGTTTGCGTTCAGCTCTTCGATTTTGCTAAGTAGTTGTTCCGTAGTGGTTTCTTCAGGCAGTTCGATTGCCAATGAGTCCATGTCAATGCGTCGGCAGGCGTTACCTTTCATGCGAACATAAGTGGCAGAGGAGGGATCGGCTCCTACCAGAAGCGTGGCCAAAATCGGTGTTTTTCCACCGGATTTCGCCTTCATTTGAGCGACACGCTCCTTGAGTTCTTCTTCTGACTGGGCGGCTTGGGCTTTGCCGTCTAGGACTATTGCGGGCATGACTGCTCCTATATGTAACTGAATGGCCAGGATTAAAAAGGGCGTATTGTCTCATGGCTGAGCGGTAGCGAAAACCATAGAATTTGCCTTTCGAGGCGGATGAGGTGGGACGCTGAGGTGGGGTATTTACGCCCTAAATTCCCCATTGACTCGGGCTTGTCGGATGCGTATGATGCGCACCTCTTGTTGCAAGGCTATCAGCCGAACATGTCGGGGTATAGCGCAGTCTGGTAGCGCGCCTGCTTTGGGAGCAGGATGTCGGGAGTTCGAATCTCTCTACCCCGACCAATTTGCACAGTTGTCGTCAAAGCTCGGTTCGGTAAATGTGGTTCAGTCATTAAAGGTGAGCCATAAGACGCCAGTCTAAGCGCCCGTAGCTCAGCTGGATAGAGCAACGGCCTTCTAAGCCGTGGGTCGCAGGTTCGAATCCTGCCGGGCGTACCATATTGACGAAGCTGAGTGTGTGGGTCGTTGTCATCTCAATGGCATCTATCAGGTAGATAATCCTATGCAACAAGTGTCACAACAGTTTTGATGGTGGCCGTAGCTCAGTTGGTAGAGCACAGGACTGTGACTCCTGATGTCGCGGGTTCAATCCCCGTCGGCCACCCCAAATACTCACGCAATAAATAATTCAATGCGAAGACCCCTTTGGTGTATAGCTGAAAATTTCTCGCAATTTTTTGAGCTCTTTTGCTCCTGTCTTTTTTGCTGCCTCTTGTGCTGTTTTGTCAATCAATGCCTTTTCTGGACGAAAGAGTTGATGTGAGAGTCTATCGTTTGCTGTAATAGCCCCCGATCCGCTCCCAACGTAAAAATCTTCACCTAATAATGCTTGGATAGTGGGGAATTCCCGAGAGCTTCTGCTGATCTCTAATGATCTGGCTTTCACCAGTTCCAACCGTTTGACTAGCTCGGAATGCCCGAGCATGCATATCGACTTGGCATATTCCCGCTTTCCCATATCCACTGATGTAACATCTGGATATTGTGCCTGGAACGCTGGCTTACCTATGATTGATTCAAGCTTGTTGAATACGGCATTGACCAGATCGAGATTAATCGAAAATTCCGTTTTTTGCCCAGTCTGTTGAACCGTCGTGTTGCTGCTTGCTGAGTTCTGCGCGCTTTTCAAAAGTTGTTTTGTATCTTTCATTGCCTGAATTTCCTGCTTTACCTTTAGCTTGCTGTCGCTGTTCTGGTCGAGGGAATATGTTTTTATAACACCCGCCCATACTGAACTGGACGGCATCCATTTGTTGATCTATTGGTATTTGCTGGATGCTGCTCCACAATCCCGAGACTTCACGCCTTTTTAGCTTTCGCCCGAGGCATTCTTCACGGTATGAGATAAACTCCGCAAGAGCTTCCTCGTCGTAGGAGCCACTTCCAGCATAAGGTAGCGTGGTTGGCTCTGGGTTAGCCTTGGCAGTCTTGTTTGCCTGCTTTCGCGCTAGCTTCGCTTCGTCGTCGATTTCGCGCTGGGCAGTGGTCATTAGTTTGCGCGTAACCTTAAGTTCCCCTTGGTGTTCTACAACCATGTTTTCCAGTGCTCTACGCTGCACAGTTTCACTGTAGTCGCCTAATATTCTTCCGTAGATCTCTACAACGGTTTTGGGCAGAGGTTTATTGAATGCGTCCATATAGCGTAGAAAATCATTCCATGCCTCCCCCTTAAATCCCGGAACTTTTTTTTGTGATTTGCTATTAGGGTCAACAACAACAGACAAGCCCCATCTGTTCGATTTGGATTGAATATGATCAAAAAGCGCCTTATCCCATCTGCCTGCGTTTCTTTTCGATTTGGAATTGCTGCTTGGCGCACTCATCCAATACGCCCTGAACTCGGCTAAAAAGCTCTCGGTTATGGTTGCTCGATCTATTTTGGCGGTGTCAAGCAACTCGTAAAATAGCTGGCCGGGTTGCCAATCCATTGTCATACGAAGACAAATATCAGAGGGAGCTGGTGGAGGTGGGGGCGGGGGCGGAGTTGTAGGCGCGACTACTTCCTGTGGCGTCACACTAAACCTGATGTCATCTGCTGCATCGCTGGAGGGAAAGGGTAGGCCTGCCTTATGTTCATCCTCGGTGTACCGCTTGAACCTTACGTCCTCTGCATGCTCTTTATCGGTGTACCGCTTGAATCTTACATCCCCCGCATGCTCTTTATCGGTGTACCGCTTGAACCTTACGTCCCCTGCATGCTCACCTTCTGGGTGCTGCTTGAATGTAGCATCGTCGGAATTGTCCGTCATTCACCCGACCTCAGCATTGTTTTCTGCAGTCCTGGAATAGTTGACAGCGGCTGCCTGGAATGACTCGCAACCATTTGATATAATTCGCTTTTTACCATTTCTGTTTAAGTTTCCTGCTAAGCAGATTAATGGGTGTCATTATGTATATACAATCAAAGGTGCGTCAACCCGCATCGATAAAAATTAACATAAAAGGTATGAAGGCCGACGATGGGGCGAGATCAGCTTTGCAGTGTCTTAATAGGTGTCTAGTGGTCCATCAACTATATAGTGACGTGTAGATGGCAACCAGAATTTTCAGAACAAGGCGCATTGATGAAGGCATAGTGGGCCTACGTCAAAGCAATGCAACGCAGTGCTGGAAATTCTGGTTGCCACCCGAAGGGCAGCTCCAAAAGCCGCCATCTGCTTCGTTGCCGAATTTCAACATAGGCCCACTATGCTATCGATTCAGCGCCTCGCAGCTAACGGCTTTTGGAACTGTCTACACGTCACTATATAGTTGATGGACCACTAGAGTGCTGTTGTTGGGTGCTTTTGGAGGATAAAAGGACGTCAACACGGAATAAATTGCCCAAAATTAAGCGAATGGTCTATTTCAGTTTCGTGCCATCAGCGGAATTTCATGATCATATAAACCAATCATATTTTAATAAAAATGGGTAAGCAGAAAAAGTCTATGAAACCGTAACGCAGGGCAATACCAGAGCGTATAAGTCAATTATACTGTCTGTGCGTTTGGTAGATTGTCAAACGAAGGAGGTTCCAACATGTCTATTGCACAAACACACAAAGAAATTGAGCAAACGCTAGGCCTGGTGCCCGAATGGATTAAGCAAATGCCCGAAGGAGGAGCTGAAGGTTTTTGGGCAACATCCCGAGATTTTTGGCTTGCGGAAACCGCAATACCCAACAAGTATAAAGAACTGGTTGGACTTGCTGTTTCAGGAGCCACTCGGTGCCATTACTGCGCACTGTTTCATACTGAAGCTGCACGAATGTTCGGTGCAACCGATGAGGAAATTGCCGAAGCCAGTATGATGGGCGCCCTGACAATGATGGGCAGCACCTTCATTAACGCCCAGCAGATTGATCATGAACAATTCAAACAGGAGACCCGTGACATAATCGAATATGTTAAAGCGCATGCAACAAAGCCAGCAGAGCAATCCAAGACTGAAGCACGCCTACAATAGGCTTGAAAAAAAACGTCTTATTGATCGCTCTTCCGGCATGCCAGTGGCTACCCAGCGCTGGCATGCTGCTCTGGCTAGAGCGACAGCGCATTGTGTGGCGATGGGCGTCGAGGTGGGCGATTTCAGAATTCCAATCACCATGGCCTTAATCACTCTTTATAAGAATACATTGCCAGAGGCGGAGCTCATATCCAGTATTGAGGCAATGTATTTGCTTCAAGAAGAAGCATATAGCACCCTCATGAACTTAGCTCAGCATCAACGGAAACATTGATTGCTGAAGAGGCAGTCTCGCAGATACGCATCCACGCTAAGAGGGCAATAATTGCCAATAACGGAACCTGCTGGTTCCGTTTTCTTTTTTTGTAACGGCTGATGTTAAATCGCTGGGTTGCTGGTTGAGCGTTTGCTGTCTCAAAGACGTGATGTCGTAAAGGGTTAAATCGCCCATGATGCTGTGTCTTACGGAAGGCCGTCACCATCAAATCAAACGAATGTTCGATCAATTTCAAATTCCAGTGTTAGAATTGCATCACTTGGCGGTTGGTCATTCATACTTGGAACCGACGTTATTGCCTGGGCAAAGCCGAGAAATAGGCCAAGACGAACTAAAGTCTACTGGCGAGTAGTGATGTAGAAGTCCTGTAAGATAAGTGGAGTAGAAGACAGATAATTATGGCAAAGAAATTTTATGTAGTATGGGCTGGTCGCGAAACCGGTATTTTTACAGACTGGGGGAGTTGCAAACGCTCGGTCGACAAATTTGCCGGGGCTCGATACAAGTCTTTTCCAAGTCGCACCGAAGCCGAAGCTGCCTTTAAGAGCGGTAGTGCGGGGCGTCCTGCAGCAAAGAAAAAGTCATCTGGCTCCAATGCTACAAGCAGCTCGGCATCAAAAAGCATCGACGCGCCACCGTTAATCGATGCTATTGATGTGGCGATTTTCTGTGATGGCGGCTGCGATCCCAATCCGGGTAAAGCAGGTTCAGGTAGTGCTGTCTATCATAATGGCACGTTGGCTGAGCTTTGGTACGGCCTGTATAACCCGCGTGGCACAAATAATACGGCCGAGTTAAATGCTTTGCATCAGTCCCTGTTGATTGCTGAAAAAGCCATTAGTGACAAGAAAACCGTGGCGATATATTGCGACTCCCAGTATTCAATCAATTGCATCAGTGTCTGGGCTTACGGATGGAAGAAAAAGGGGTGGAAAAAAAAGGGCGGTGAAATAAAAAATCTGGACGTGATCAAAATGATGCATGCCTTGTACGAGCGGATTCATGATGAGCTGCAATTATTTCATGTGAGAGCGCATATCGGTATTGAAGGGAACGAGCTTGCCGACCGGATGACAATGATGGCAGTGGATCGTCAAGAGACGGCATATATTCAGTATCCGAACCTGGACGACATTGATGCGTTATTGAGTTTGCGTGCGGGGTAGTTTTATTTCTACGACTGCATTAATAATCGTTGGAGGGTGCAATAAGCTTGTGCATTGCGGAGCTCTTCCCGCGATGCGAGTGCATTGGGTGGCATTGAAATTCCGTAAGATCGGTGCAATGCGCTAGCTTATTGCACCACACATACTATTCCTTTTTCGCAAAAACAGCAGCAAACATGGCGCACACTACTCCCGCAAAGGCGCCAAACAAATGTGCTTCAAATGATATTCGCGGGTCGGAAGGCAATACGCCGTGAATCATCCCGCCATAGAAAAATGCAACTATTATTGCAGTGATAATATTCACGAACCGGCGGTCAAACCAGGCGATAGCCATTGTTAGACTCCATAAGCCAAAAATCCAGCCGCTTGCTCCAATATGAGTGGCATCGCGCCCAAATAGCCAAATAAGCCCACCGCTGGCAACAATGATAAATAGGCTAGAGACAATATAAAATCGCATGCTGCGCATCAAACAAAACGCACTAAATACGCTTAGACCAACGACATTATTAAGCAAATGTGCGATGTTGCCGTGTATAAATGGCGCAGTAAATACATGAAACCAGCTATCGACTGATCTTGGTATGATGCCGTACTGACTTAACTGTCCTCCCAGTGCAATGTTTGCAATATGGACAGCTATCATTACCAGAACCAATCCAGCTACCAGCTTTACCCTTAACCAAAGTGCTCTTGTCATTATCCCTCTCTGATGACGTGTGTGAATATTTTCATTTTACCGGTAGTTAGATTTAATGCTCTCAACCTGCTTTCGGAGCTCGTAACGCAAGTAGTCTTTTTCATAATTATTATTCAAACCGGACGTGGCTTGCTCTAGCAGTTTTTCAAGAATTACTTTTTTAAGAGTGCTCACTCTTTTATTTATTGGGAACCCTTTTTCAGCAATTTCCAGCAGGTGTAATGCATGCAATAATTGGTCACCGTCTATATGGTTTTCAGCTCTTTTTACTAAACCGTCAACACCCGCTATTTCAGCTATATCACGATAAACATCTACAACCGGAACGGCATAAAGTTCAG
Source organism: Gammaproteobacteria bacterium (assembly GCA_003353945.1). Taxonomy (GTDB): domain Bacteria; phylum Pseudomonadota; class Gammaproteobacteria; order Pseudomonadales; family PIVM01; genus PIVM01. The sequence continues at coordinate 82,564 of PIVM01000007.1, read as the reverse complement.
TCGGTGTATCGAAGTGAAACCACGTCGCGTAGTACTCCCATATGCTTTTTACAGCCCAGGAAACACGCCCGTGCTCCTGACTCAGCTCAAGCTCTTTCGGTAATTTCACTTCCTCCATTAACTGATAAACAGTCCTGCCCGAATTCATTCCTTTGATAACCTCGTCATGCACGTACTGAACAGCATCTCGCATTTTCACCATGCCCAAGCGCAGATTCTCCCTTCCTTTGACGGGATCATGATGCCCTGTCACTATCATGTCAGGTTCCAGGGCGATAAGCCGGTTGAGTGATTTGATATATTCGATTGGCTTTCTGACTTTTTCACCGCGCATGGTGAAAATATTTGGAAATTGCGGCCACAGTGGCCCAAAAAAATCGCCGCAGAATAAAATCTTCTCCTTCGGTAACCAAACGCTGATATTGTCAGCACCTTCCCCACCCGGTGTTGATAATATTTCAAACTTCTTACCTCCCAGTTCAAATGCGTAATTACTCTCGGCGATAAAGATATCCGGTGCTACGCCACCATAGGCCAGCAGACCCGTTTCCTGAGGCTTTTCAGGTATCCAAGGAAATAGGGCTCGATTTCGACCGTGGAGGTAGGGCTCTAATTCATCCAGATAACGCTGTTCTTCCAAAAACTCTCTGTGCGCTATCACTTTCGTATTATCCTCTAACCAGAATTTCACTCCGCCGATATGATCCGTATGTGAATGCGTCAGGATGATCGAGTGGATGGGTTCAGGGGCAACATCTTTAAGCAGCTGAAGTTGTTTTGTTGCCTGTATAACCAGGCCTGTGTCGATAAGAACGTTTCCCTCAGTCGTTTTTATCAGATGTACATTTGCAATCCCGGTTACTTGATAGATGCCATCAGAAAGTTCTCTGCGCTCAATGGGTATTTTGTGGAAACCGCCTGAAATCTCTTCTGAATCCATCATGCGCATTGCAATACTCCCAACAACATCCATGGCCTGGATATCGGCTGCCTTTTGGAAACTTGTACTGTTTTTGTAGGCAAGCACTAAAGCAATAGCAGTCACCACAATGACGGCTAGAAACGTTTTTATTGAATTTATTTTCATGAAGCCCTATCCGACTATTTCTTTACAGCTCATATAGACCTAATTTGCTTCGATCTTAACTGGATACTCTCGGTAATAAAATTCAAACCTCTCGCGAATCTCTTCTGCAGATACGCCAAAGTTTTCCTTCAGGTTATAGATAACTCTACCGTGCTTACCTCTGGGATGATCCTTTATAAAATCAGCCATCTGCTTGCGTGCTATTGCAGTCAGTTCAACGCCAGCGAGATCGTATATCTTGCTTACGGTATCCATATCCCCCTCCATAAACTCATGGAACAGTACATCCATGCTTTGACTGCTATCCCAGGTGTTGCGATCCTGAACACAGGATCGTAACAGTTTTTCAATTCGATCCGTCCAGTAATCAATTACTTTTCGTGGCTCTACGTTTTTGCGCAGCATCCGTTGCGGATAAGTCATCATGGTGGCCGCCGATTGAATCACAGCAACAGGGTCACGATGGGTAATGACAAGCGTAGCATCGGGGAACGCTTGCTTTAGCACCGGTAGCTGTTCCATATGCTGGGGGCACTTTAACACCCAGGATTTTGGCTTGGTCTCATTCAACTGCAATAGCTTGAGTACATTTTTCATATATTCATAGTGTGGTAACTGATCAGTCTGTAAATAATGATCACGATACCTTGGTACAACCGAAGTCCATTCAAAATTGTATGAAGCGAAATCAGGAGCCATCAACTCCAGCTCCTCATGAACATGATCGGGATTCATTGGGTGCATCGCGGCAATAGAGGGCGCCATCAACTGCATGGCTGACCAGCGCAAGCTACTGCGGAGATAACGTGGGTCCGCATTATCGTGGTGTTCACTAGCTAACAATGACGCCATCGACTTAGCAAATAACTTTAGTGGCAACGATGTATATTCCTGGCCAGGCACATGAAAAGGTTCCTGTGATAACCATAACGGTAATGATGCAAAACGTTGATCGGACGCTAATAAGTTGACCAGATGAGTTGTGCCTGATCGAGGCAGGCCTGCAACAATTAGTGGCTTCTTTAGCCCACGAGAACATGCGCTAGGATGTCTCTTTAACTGCTCCTGAATCAGAAGGCGATTAGCGGCATAGCGGGTTAAATCGCCAAGCAGCTGTTTCCTGCCTAAATTTGTTAGCTCTTCATCTTCGTTATATTCATCCAATAGGATTTGCAGTCGTTCTCTAAAATCTTCCGAACCAAAATCGTTTAATCCGGTTTTTCCAGCTGCTCGGCTCAACACAGTATCTTGCGTCATTGTTTTCAGCGGCAGTTGTTGTGAACAAAGAGCTAGCTTCTGGATTGCGCTCAATTTGGGTTTGCCCAGATCATTGAATTCAATATTTTGTGCAGACATCAAAACTTTCCAAACTATTTATACAGTTGCAGCATCAATATGCAGGTTAAAGGGCCTTGAAAAGGAAGAATTGTTCCGAGATTGAGGAGAATTTTGGTTCAGCTTCAGGACCAAAAGACCCGCAAAATGGGATAATGTGGTATTTACAAGGCCCTAAGTGAAGCTTACGCCTGTTATCTTTTGGCTCATATCCCACAGCTCATCTCTTACATCGTCCCGTTTTGCAATTGAGAAAAGATTCCCCACTTTCTCTCCAGTCAGATACTGCCCACTGACCCCGTTCAGCTCTTCGGAGGTTGCGGCATAAAGTGTCGTTTTGTACGCATACTCAATGGGTTTAGCAATTCTGCTCCAGAAAAAATCAGCAATGATTTTTAATATCCCTTCATTATTGCCGATGCCGATATTGGTATAGATTACGCCGGGATGCACGGCATTTACTGTAACATCTGCATCTTTCAGGTGTTCAGCCAATTTTCTGGAAAACTGTATCATCGCTAACTTTGACGTGCTATAAGCTCGCAACGGTCCATACTTTTTCTCAAAATTCAGATCGTCAAAATTCAAGCGCCCGAGAAAATAACTGTTGGAAGTAATATTTAAAATTCTGGCATTTCCGCTTTTTCTTAAGCAATCCAGTAATAGTTGCGTTAATTTGAACGATGCAAAATAGCTTACTGCAATTGTTTCTTCCAAGCCATCTGTTGTAACACTTCGAGACCTGTTAATTGCTCCTGCATTATTCATCAACACGTGCAAGGGTGAATCTAGCGCAAGAAACTCGTTGGCTGCTCGCTCGATCTCACTTAAGGAGCTTAAATCACACTGAATCACAATCGGTTCCAGACCGCCCAGTCTCAAAATATCCTGCTTCACCCGTTCGCACTTATCCGTATCACGGCCAACCAGTACAATTTTGGCGCCCAGCTTTGCCAGCTCTATTGCTGTGCCCTGCCCGATACCGCTCGTTGGCCCGGTTATCATGCAGACTTTGTTGTCCATGCGAATGCTCATTTTCACCTTCTATTCACCCAGTAATCGACTATTATACGTCGTGTCAATATTAAGGCGTCCTCCTTAATTTAGCAATAATTTCAGTTGACATTACAAGTGGCAAACCTATCATCATATTCGTCAAGTAAAAAACGTATTAATAAAAAATTGATGAGGAATTGAACATGAGCAGCTCTCGATTCAATATCGGCATTTTGGGGGCGGCAAGAATTGCACCTTTTGCTTTGATTAAACAAGCCAAAGTAATAGAGGGTGTATCAGTTGTTGCGGTGGCAGAGGAGTATCAAGATGCTCACGCATTAGAAAAGTACGCAAAGAAACACAAGATACCCAAAACATATAGACATTTTGATGATCTATTAAGCGACGATAAAATTGACGCTGTCTACCTTCCTCTTCCCATCGGTATGCATGCTGAATGGGCAATACAATCCATCAATGCAGGTAAACATGTTCTGGTAGAAAAACCTCTTGCAGCAAACGCTGAACAAGCAGAAAGAGTACATGAGGTCAGTGAAAAAGCAGACCTGATTGTATGTGAAGCGATGCACCATCGATATCATCCTTTAGTACAAAGAGTGCAGGAGATAATCGCTACTGGAGAGATAGGTGAACTACGTTACATCAAAGCAAACTTTAGCTGCTACCTGCCTTTTGATGATTTCCGGTTTAACTATGAGCTGGGCGGTGGGGCGATGATGGATATGGGGTGCTACCCCATCAGTTTTTTAAGAGCTGTAACCGGAATTGAACCAACCGTGGTAGATGCCAGGGCTGGCTTGCATGGTAAAAAGATTGATCGCTGGATGAAGAGCACGTTATATTTCAGCAATGCTTGCGAAGCGGAGGTTTTTGTAGGGATGCGCGCCAAGCGTTCGCTTTTTGGCGTCTCTATAACCATAAGCGGTGAATGTGGGAAAATCAGCATTCTGAATTTTATTAAGCCGGAGATTTATCATCGGCTTGTTGTAAAAACAGATAAGATGAAACGCCGTGAGACGGTTTATGGTAAATCCACCTACGGCTCACAACTTGAAGCCTTCATTGCCGCTGCCAGGGGAGGCAGTGACGTAATCACGACGACTCAAAATGGCGTCAATAACCAGCGTGTTATTGACGCCATTTATCAAAAAGCAGGACTGCCTTTACGCGGATTGTCCTAGTAAATAACTGAATTGGCATGGAAGCTCATGAGGGACAATTTTATGGATGTCTCTGGGGAAAAACCTGACAAATGAAAAGCTCGAAAAAAATACCCGTATGTTTGAGTCACTTGGTATTGCCAAAACGAACATATGGTGTTGAGCGGACCGCAAAATTCTAGGGATGGTTTGGCGAGTTGATTAACATATTCAATGCATCTCCTGCAAGTTTATTCTCATTTTTTTAATAGAATTCTAATAAGTGAGAAATGTTATGGAGAAAATACACCGAGTTACACGTCACGCGAATAATGTGATATGCCTCGCATATTAGATTATTTTTAATAAATACAAAAAGATAAAGCTATCAAAAAAAAGAATATGGCATATTTCAGATGATTTGTATATTTATTGCATAATCATCTAAGTGCCCAGACGAGGCGCAATGCATCTCAAGGGATTATGAGTCATGACGTTTATTGAATGATTATGGTGTGATGTTGTTACGCTATTAATCTGGAGTGACTTACTATGAAATACGCCCGCAAAATTAAAGATAAACGGCTATTTGGCGGTGATAGAGTTATCGCGAAATGCAAAATCATGTTGCCGATCACTGATCCTTTTGCTCATTACAACAATATTAAGACGGGATATGTTGTGCTAAATATGAGGGGAGGGTGCTTATATATTGGTGAGAGTATTGATGAGTGTAATATAAGCAAAATATTTCCAGACGGAGAAAATGCCGTTTTCCAAAAGATGGGGCTCTCTGCTAAAAATCAGTCTGATATTCTTATCTGTAATCTGAAGGTAGCATTTATTCGATTAAGAAAAGAAATCAATCGAGAAGGTATCGTATTTAAGTACACTGACCTGACTGAAATGCAGATGGACTTATTATACACTGCGCAGTACACGTTGCCTGCGATAGGTGCAAGCGAAGAATCTTCCGTGCCGTTTGACGATATTATAAGCCTGGATCGGCGCAATATTAGGCTGGTACGAAAGTGAAAATTAGAAAGGATGATTCGCACTTTATTACGCATTAAAATATTGAGAAATGTTGTTTCAATATGGCCAATTTCTCGATATTTATGGCTATTTTACATACAATTCCTAATTGCGTAATTGGTTGCAATCAAGAACCTATTTTCTCAAATAAATAGCCTGTTCATAAGTTAAGAAGATGGGTGTTCATACCATTGTATCCGACATTTTACCCTCTAAATTGATTCGATAGATCTAACATGAAATATGTTTGTTGTTTACATAAAAAATCAAACTATGTCTTCTGTAAAATATAAACTAGAATTAGTAGTAGGCGAATAATAAATATTGCTATTTGTGTAAATTGAAGAAACATAAAATGTAGAGTAGTAAGTCAGTGCGGATTAAAAAAAGTGCTTGTAAAGTGCGCGAATATTTTCCGGATAGGCTCAAGAATTGAAAGACGGACAACTTGTAAAAATGTTGCATGTTAAGACCTTAAAGCAAGGAATCTTTTTGGCTCGTAAGGAATGAAAATAAATTCGATGAGATTGCTAGCCGGAAATAATGCTGACGAAAGAAATGATTAGGGTGACACTAACTAGTTGATTGGTGTTAAAGCAATAAAATCTCATTATGGAAGGATTGCGAACCGCTATCATTTTATCTTTACCCTGCAGTTATTTTGTGTCGTGGAACAAGCGAAATATTTTTTATTCAGTTTGTCGCTCCCAGCAGAAAGGAATTTGCCTGTTGTTTGGAGGTGAGTCATGTTAGAAGTATCGAAAACGATTAGTGGTGATGATTACGGCGCCACCTGTATTGAGGTTCAAGAGAGGCGTTCAGAAGCCGAGTCGGCCGATGTGCCTGATGAGGGCTCTTTCTCATTGGGGGTTGCTTGGATTGATGAGTTGATCAGCAGTTTTTGTTTCGAGGACATTTTCAGCGCTTGGAAGCATTCGGATGACTTCAAGGACACACGCGCCGAATATATCAACTTACGGTTACGCTTTATGCTGATTTTCTATGCAACAGGCGTCCCGTGTTTTCTGTTGCTGGACTACTTCTTTATACAGCCAGAGCATTTTTTTCATCTTTCGATTGTGCATGTGCTTTTCCCGGCGGCACTGATTCTGATTTTATTACAAACACGGTTTCGCACATCCCTATTTCAGGTGAACGTAGCATTGGCGCTGACCTGTTTTGCAACCATGGTGTTTTATGGCTTGTCGGTTGTGATACTTAATGGATATGGTGACAGTGCAATAATGGCCGGCTATATGAAAATGCCACACTTGATGGTGGTGATGATGGCGGTGTTTCCACTCACCCTGCTGTTTAGCCTGACGATGGTAGCAATGGCACTGGTCGCCTTTTTTGTCGTGCATTACACATTGGGAACGCTCCAGAGTATCGATACCTTTACAGACCTCTGGTTGTTGTTGCTGTTCGGAGGGTTGTCATTGTGGATACAGTCGGGTCAACTGCTGATGCTGTTGAAGCTTTACAGGGAGTCAACCAGCGATGCGCTCACTGGGTTAATCAATCGCCGGGTACTGATGAAACGACTCATTGCTGAGGAGGCCAAGGTGATGTTTGGCGGAGAAACGTTCTCCATCCTAATGTTTGATCTTGACCGCTTTAAGCGGATAAACGACAACTATGGACATCTTACCGGTGATAAAGTGTTGAGGAAGGCATCAGAGCTATTGAAAACTAACTTGCGCGGGAGTGGGTTGCTTGCCCGATATGGAGGGGAGGAGTTTATTGCTGTATTGCCGGGGGCCAGAGGCAAGACTGCAGTAGATGTGGCTGAGCGCTTGCGTCGCGTTTTGGAGTGTGCATATGTGGTTGCCCCTGCAGGGGAGAAGATTAATATGCCTGCTAGCATCGGTGTTACCGATTTTCAGTCGGGAGAGACTATCGACGAGATGATCAGTCGCGCTGATGAGCTGCTCTACGTCGCCAAGGAGAATGGTCGAAACCGAGTTGTCTTCAGCTACGATGGTGTCACCGGCAGTCCCAGCGACAGCAGTAATAGTGCGGAGTCTGTACTGAAATTTGATATTTAATTTTTATATAACAACATGATACGATTGACCCGACAAATATCAAGGGCGTTTGCAATAATCGTCAGCTACGATTATTGCGGCGTTCACTCGATCGATCGTTTTTTCCTATAATTCATGAGATTGTGCTTAAGTAAGTAGCATTCTACTCTAACTCTAACTCTAACTCTAACTCTAACTCTAACTCCAGTCCCCACTTTGCCATTTCGTATTACTTGTTATACTCACAACGAACTACATGTAAATGGAGTTACGAGCATGCGAATTATCATTTTTATTGGCATAGTCTTAATGCCTGTAATTGGGTTTGCTGAGATGACACAGGAATAGCTTAGCGATATTCTGTCGGATCGTATTTCAGGCTTGGAAATATTTGTTAAGAATAGAACGTTGATAAATGCCGTACAAAAACAAAATATATCGCTTGATGAGATAAAAAGGATTGATAAGGAATGGCGGGATGGAACCTCACCGTTAATCGACAAATTACAAAATTCGAAAGCAGGGAAGTATTAAAAAAACATCATCGTACAACAAGCTGACGTATACAATGAAGCTTTTCTAACGGATAACAAAGGAGCAAAATGACGTGGTTCAGTATGCGGCATTGTGTGGGTGAGGCCCCCTCTACCTCTTGCGGAAGAGGGGGTGCCCCGAAGACTGGGGTGAGGGCGAATATCCATAGCGTTTTTGCAAAACGTTTAAAACTCCATGCTAAACTGCATGCCGACCCCTAAATTATTCTCGCTAACCTGGGCTGCAAGGTCAAAATGAACAACTGCAGCGCTAATGCCAAGGCCAGCGGTAAATGCGGCGTCATCACTGTTGCTTAGGTTGGAACGCATACCGAGTCTAAACTGCAGAATATTCAATGCGTTGTACTCTGCCCCTAAGCCGAGGTAGCGCGATTCGTTACCTTCAAAAATGCCGTCGTTCTCAGTGATGTCCAGGTCGGCGGCTAATGTGAATCCCCATTTTTGTAAAGCAGCGCCAGCACGAATTTGTGGCTCTAGGCTCACTGAACGTTTTACGATTTCGCTGCCATCAGTTGATGTATAAACCATATCGTAATCATGAGCAATGAGATTCTTAATGACAATGCCTGTGTTTAAGCTGTCATCTAAAAATTTTGTCGATACGCCAAAGTCCAAGTTGAAATCGTTGAAGTCTTCTTCGTTATTGTCGAGTTCGTCACTGAGATCATATTCGTCATTATCAAACTCATTTAGTGACGGATGAATAAATAGAGTTGTTATCTTCATGATTTTTGGTGTTACGCCGAAAGCGACATCTAGTCCTGCCAAGTGAAAAGATTTCGATAATGCTACGCCGACCTCACTGCTCAGAATGGCGGCAACAGATATATTTGACGTCAGCTGACTATCCGCGTCGGGGTCGATAAGATCGCCGTTGCTGATAACCGGTTTGCTGCCACACGGTGCTGTTGTACTGGTATCTTGCAGTGCAAGGCTGCTGGCGTCATCAATAATGTCGTTTGTATTGGGGTTGTAGTTTTCGAGAGTGGTGATATAGGTATCAAGTAATTCAAAATCACAATTATCGATGTCGATTGCGGTTTCGATATTACCTTTTGCAGCTGCATAGACTGCAGTACCCAGGTTTTTGCCTGGAATGGCAACGGCAAAATAAACCTCGCTGCCAATACCAAGTGGTGATTCATCAATTTTACCGAGTTCGCCAGTAAATCCGCGAACAGTGTTTGTAAATTCATTCTTGGTGCTATTCAGCAAGGCAAGCCTTGCCTCAGCCTCAGCCTGAATTTCTTGTTCGCTTGTTCCAGTGAAACTGGCTGTGAGGCGGTTGATGGCTATATTTAAATTATCGGATGTTGTGCTCAGTCTATCACCGTAGTTTTCATCATTAATCGCCTCTATCCCATTGCGGGCATCGCCATCAATAAAAGCGCTAAAACCAAAGTTTGGTAAGACTACACTAAAGTCTTTATCGTCAGCATAGCTACTCAAAAGTGCCGGATTAAATAGGCTTGCCGCTCCTGGATGCGCGCTAGCAACGCCGGTGTCACCCAGGGCCAAGGTTCTAGCGTCAGTTGTAGAAAAGGGTGCAGCAAGCGTTGCATTACAGCTTAAAGCAAGAAGTGGTATGAAGAGTTTGCCAATATTTTTTGATGTCTTTGACATGTGAATACCTTTGACTTAAAAATATTTAATACAGTAGAGTTGAGTATAGACATGATTCAGAGCTTGAATATAGGAAGGTTAGACACCCTTCTTATCAAACTCTAACTCTATAGATCGAATGGTTTGTGACGAAGGATCTCGATCGTTTTTGTTGAAGAGTGCTGATTTGGATTGCTAAAGGTGTTACAGGAATTGGTTTGGATAATGAATGAGATGTCTATCACATTCCTTAATTGCTACCGCATTGTTATGTGCCGTTGTGTTGGTTTATATTCGATTTGAAATGATTTAAAGGCTAAGTAATAGCATTCCATAATTTGTGGCGGTTCGTTTTTCTGTTTTCAAAATCAAACAAGACATTTTACTTTTTAACTTTTACTGCAAATATTTCAACGCTCTTTGTGGCTCACAGGAATGCAAATGTAACTGAAACAGATATTGGATGATTTATGAGACTTTGTGCAAGCAGAGCATGAGGTTAATCTAACATATGCGAACAAAAGCAGGGAGATGCAAAAAATGGTGAGGCACAGTGTGCAGCATTAAGGAGACTAAGTAATATGTTGCGCTTGGTTGGTTTGGTACATATAAGGGTTGCGGGAAAAATAGATTTTCCAGTTATGCTTGCTTCCTGCTCCCTCACCTTCGTTGTCCAAATGGTTACATATTCCAATATACCCAAAGCGTTTCACGGGGTAGGCTATGCGCCCATTTGAACGCCTCGGTGAGAAAGCATACAATTGGAAAATTTATTATTTCCGAGGCCCTGTGATTTCTTGTCTTGCTTGCATAGAATGCCGGCTGATAGTTCCATTGTTATTGACAATCTGCAATAGCTTAAAAAATACACTAAATGCTCATCAATAGATCAACTTCAAGCAAGGTGAAATTGCATAACTACTGAATTTCCATACGAATTTTGAGGCGCAAAGAGATGCTAAGGGGTGTAGATGCTAAGGGGTGTAGATGCTAAAAGTCTCTTAGACGATTGATTTGACGGGTAAATGAGAACTAATATCCTCAACTAGATTTTGAACTTTTTTGTGAGTTTGTCCAAGAATAGAAGACTTACTTCAAAAGCTCCATTTAGACCTGATTTTCCGGCAAAATCTGCAAAAGCATCGCTGTATCGGAAAAACGCAAACTACCGGTCATCATTCCAAGTAACTGCGCTAACTTCCATGCCTCATACTATCAACCGGGCTCTACTCATTTATCATTCTCCGGGCATGTCAAACCACGGTTTACGATTTTTTGAGAAGCGCTAGATTTACGTACCCGCTTCCTGGGTTTAGCCTTAACAGCTTATAATTTGACTTAGTCGAGATTCTCACGCTATATTGCCGCTTCCTTAAATTTTCCCCTTTAAGAGAGATGAGCCAGCAGCCGGGCTGCCGAATGCTGGATTAGAGATGTAGTCAACTACAGTATGGAGAATCTTTAGCATGAAATTCTGGCAGTCCCTCTTCCTCGTTGAGGGAAACCAAATCATTGATACGGCAAAAATAGTTGATGGACTCGGTTTTGATGGAGCGTTGGTTTCTGATCATATGTTGCATCTGGAGCATCAGGAATCCAAGTATCTGTATTCTGAAGACGGCAAGCCGCCGCAATTTTCTGAGCATACGGTTTGGCCAGAGTGCTGGTCCTTGATGGCGGCATTGGCCGCCGTCACTAAAAATATCCGCTTTGCCACTAATGTCTTTATATTGCCCTTGCGTCATCCCATCGAAGTGGCCAAGGCAACCGGCAGTGTGGCCTATTTTTGTGATAATCGTATTGTGCTTGGTGCTGGCGCTGGATGGATGAAAGAAGAATTTGATGCCTTTGGTGTTGATTTTAAGACACGAGGTAAACGTTATGATGAGTGTATTGAGGTGATACGTAAATTGCACTCCGGTGGATATGTTGAGCATCATGGCGAATTCTTTGACTTTCCCAGGGTGGCAATGACTCCCTGCCCGACAAAACCCGTACCCATTTATATCGGTGGTCTAAGTGGGCCGGCCCTGCGGCGCACAGCACGATTGGGTGATGGTTGGATTGGCCCGGGTCAAACGATTGATGATGCAATAGCCACTGCAGAACAGCTTCATAAAATGCGAGCAGAATACGGCCGCAGTAATGAGCCCTTTGATATGGTTGTACCCATCTACGATGAACTCAAAATTGATGATTACAAGCGTATGGAAGATGCCGGGATTACCAGTATTGTCAGCCTGCCCTTTAATTTCATCCTCGGGCCTGATACTACGCTGGAGCAAAAACGCGTCTATTTGGAAAATTACGCTGATAATGTGATCGCCAAGGTGAATGGCTAGCGTTTTATTCCACACAGTAGAGCGAATGGCATTTTACATTCTCTATTATCCCTTCTTTCTGGTAGGGAGAAGGCAAAATCTCTGGGAATTTGTTAGAATCTGCCTATTTCTCGTCATTTGCCTTCAGGTGAGTAAAGGTTAACGGCAAAGGCTGCATAAGACAGCAATAACTGCCCTATCTCCTAAGCTAATTGGAATGCCGTACCATCAGGGGAGGGGGTTGAGATAAATACAAACATAAACCATTTTGGAGATCTACCTATGGCGAAAGAAGAAGATTTAATACTTTTTCGCATTGAAGACAATGTGGGAATTATCACCTTGAACCGTCCCGATAAACTGAATGCTATCAGCTGGGAGCTTGCTGAAGAGCTTGCTGCACTGCTATATTCACTGCGGGATAACGATGAAGTGCGTACTATTGTGTTGACAGGTGCTGGACGTGCTTTTTGTGCCGGTGGTGATGTAGACTTCCTCACCGGCGACAGTGATCGCCCCATGCCCGGTACCTCTGATGCGTCCCGCCCGATTCCGCGTTCTCAGCGCAAAACGCCCGGCGGTCCTTTTGTTGATGTGGTACGGCAGATTGTCGCGGTGGATAAACCTGTGTTTGCTGCCATTCAGGGGCCCGCGGTAGGTGCAGGTCTTGGTTATGCCATTGCCTGTGATCGCCGTTTCGGTGATACGACAACTAAAATGTCAGCGATTTTCACGAATGTTGGCGTATCGCCTGATTGCGGTGTGTCCTACTTTCTGCCGCGTGTAGTCGGTTTTTCAAACGCCCTGATGATGGTAGAGACAGCGAAGCTGTTTAAGGCTGAAGAGTGTAAAGAGATGGGATTGCTGGATGAGCTGGTACCAGCAGGCGAGGCATTTAAAGCTGCATTGGAGTATGCCAAGATGGTTGCACAGCGCGCCAGTGTGGCAGTCGATATGGCACGTCGAATGATTCATATGTCGCAGGTGTGTACGCTGGAAGAAATTCTCGATTATGAAGCGGTAGCCGGTACTATGGTGGCTTCCACCTTTGATGCTAAAGAAGGCACGACAGCATTTATGGAAAAGCGCAAGCCAGTGTATCGAGGCGTGTAAAACAGGCCTGTAGAATTATGTACTGTTAAAAGGCACAGTTTACTGTGCCTTTTTTTATGTAATAAATAATCCTAGAAAACTCAGTTGAATCGTACGGTTCGACAAGAGGGACTAAGGGTGGGGGAATCATTAAAGGCAGTCAGTTCATGTTATCGACCACATGGCTTGCTCTGTTTTGTTTGTGGTTCTTGAAAAAGCGCAGAATAACAAGGTGCTTGGAACAGCTGGGCATACAGTATTAGCATCGACTACCAGAAAGCTGTGGGATAAAATACATCCTCGAAACAATGAAGGAGCTTGCTGTGTTAGATAAAGCGGAAAAACTGTTCGAAGCTCAGGTACGGCATATTCTGGAGGAATATGAGGGGGAGAAGCTAAATACAAAAATAGCGAATGCTATCGAAATACTTTATCAGCTGCTAGAGGACAAAACCGCCAAAGACCTGGTAGGTCAAGGCTTAAATCAGGAGCGAATCAAAAGCACCTTAAGCAGAGCGCTCAGCAGCGCGTCTGTGAAAGATGAACTGTTGGATATGGTGTATACAGTTCTTGTTGGTATGCTTGAATCTGAATTGTATAAAACAAACTCTTTTGATGAGCTGATTAGTAAAAACAGCTATGACTTAGTCATCGAAAAAATTATTGGCTATGAGGAGTTTCGACACAAGATCATAAGTTGCGCAGTTGACAGTGAAGTATACGCAGAGCTTATTTCTGATGTTCTTTATCAAGGCATTAAGGACTATATTCTGGAGGAAAACTTTTTAGCCAAGATGCGTGGTGTTTCTTCACTTTTCAAGGCTGGCAAATGGGGTGTTAACAAATCCATGCCTAAGCTGGATTCGATGGTGGAAAACACGGTGAAGCCCTATATCCAGAGCAATATTAAGCGAACTATTAGTTTGAGTAAAACATCGTTGAATCGGGCGCTGGATGAAAAAAGAATAGAAGGAATTGCTGAAAATACTTGGCAAGATTTTGGGAGTCAGCCGCTTTCCTGCGTTGCCCGGCGTGTTGATGAGAAAGATGTTGATGATTTGCTGTGTATCGCTTCCCACGTTTTGGAAGATTTTGGGCAGAGTACATTTATTGTTGAATTGTGCTCTCAGATGATTGAACTTTGGTTGGAAATTTACGGGAATGAGAGCATTGAAGATTTGTTGAATTCTCTGGGTTTGGATAAGGACCTGCTGGCAGCAGAGATTCAGGCTCATGCGCCCCATATTTCCCAGTGGGTCATAGAGAACGGATATCTGGAAAGCTGGATTAGGACAGAACTTAAACCTTTCTATGAGAGCGTGGCTGTTGAAATAATTCTTGGGAGTGGGGAGTTATAACTGCGGGAATGCGTCTTCACTTGTGGGTGCAGATTAGGATTCAGGGGTCTTGAAAAATTTGTTTTTCCGCAGCCGCGGCTATGAGTTTACGCTTCATGGCAGAGGTTGAAAATTCAGGTGCGACTTGCAGTCAGTTGGGATCCACTGATTTTAATGTCAGCGCTGATCAGATGATAACAAAAACAATTCATTTTCATTTTGCGACAAGTGGTGTGGTTATAAAAAGATCTGCAGAAAATATAGATTTGTCAATAGGTGGGGGCAGGTGAGGTTTTATTTCCAAGGCCTTAGAGTAAAATTTTTCAGCGATTTTGCATGGTTTTTATTTTTTTCCCCACGGTCCCAAGCTGAACACTTTGATCAATGTCGGGTGTGCGTTAATAGCGGATAGACAAGCTTTCAGGCAGCTTCTTTTATCTGAAAAGCAGCACCGGCAAGTCCTTGAAATTGGTTTTCAAGGTGTTGGAGTAGATACAAGCAGTGTCCAGCGCATTGCGAAATACAAAAAATAGGTTCTGTAAATCATTTTGTGTAACTACTCTCTATTTCCCGCCGGCCGATTTTTTATCCCTCAGCAGCTATTGGCGTAACATTGGTCTCATCAGATCCAATTTTCTGCAGCGCTTCTGAATTACCCTTGCACGCTTGTATAACCAGCTCCTTATTTTTTGCTAGCAGAATGCCAAATTCTTCGGCCTTAACTTCATCGATATCGGCAATCTGAGATTCCAGCAGCGTCGTGAACTGTCCCGCCAGCTCCAGCATTTTGTCGTAGGCATCAGCTTCTTTTTTACTATCAAACATAGAGTTATCCCGATCACACATCCACTTAGCTATGACTGCCATGGTGTCACCTCGTTGTTTCTGTTATAAATGCATATATTGCGGCACTGTATATTATTACAGCTTTAGTGGCAAGCTATCTTTGCATTATTTTAGTTCACTTTTTCATCGTGCGCCGTTATATCATCGAAGACCAATTCATAGCTTGTGCAGCGGAAAGATAACACATCTTAACGATTAATAATAACTTCATCCAACGCCTTGAGAGATAGACGGCATGACAAACGCAACTATTTTTTGAAGTTGCCGTATCTTAAATAGTGAATAACCTGAGCAATGACATCTTCATTTTTCATCATGAATGGATGGGTAACTGGCATTTCGATATGATCATTCATGCCTTCCAGCTTTGTTCTGTCCACAGAAACCTTTCCATCATCAGTATTTGGAATGAGCATTGATAAAATCCAGTTTATACTTCTCGTTCCGGCGATGATGCCTACATCGAATTCGGCTTTACCCAGTTTGTTTGGAGCACTGAGCTCGCCAGTGCCAAGCTGCAATCCGGCATCACCATTAACAAAGTGAAAGCCGGGGAAGTTTCCCAGTTTATCTACCACTTCACTTCCCTGGTTCGGAGGGCCTAGCATCACTACGTGCTTCAGTTTTCTGATCTCGTGTTGACTTAAATATTGCCGAACCAATATGCCGCCAAGGGAATGGGTGACAAAATGAATATCTTTTTCCAAACCGCACTGGTTTAAAGCAGGATCAATGGCTTTTTCGGCTAATACTTCGATGGGGTGGTCTCGTGAGGGGTAGTTAACGTTGATTACAGTGAAATTCTCGTTAACAAGTTCGGTTTCTAACTTTTTCATGGAACTGTCGGATCGTATAAGACCGTGAAGGAGTACAACACATGCAGAATGAGCGTGGATAGATAAAAGCATCAGAGCCAATACGGTGATGATTTTCATACTATCGACCCCTTATATCCATTTGATTAGCGATCGCCAACATTGATCCATCGCTATCAATGAATAGTGGAAAAATGAGCCAAAGCTGCATCGCACCACCTTTCGCGTTATTTCTGAATAAACAATTCATTGCCTTTGTAAAATATTTCTTTTGATGCACCCATCGAATACTTTAAGGCAACGTCTCTGTCCCACTGGTTGTCTATTTGACTAATTGACTTGGCCTCAGAAAATGATATTTCATTGAGATTGAACCATGTCGATACAAGGGGAAAAAACTGCAACGGCCAATCGGTGCCGTATACCAACCTATTCTCAAGCACTTGAGCGGCTAGTGCTTTGGTCAAAAATCCACGCTTGTTAATTTGCGTAAGACTGGAGATGTCTGCATATAAGTTTGGGTATTGTCTGAAAAGTGGCAATATCCGCTCAAAGTTATCCTCACCTTCTGATTCGCCGGTAGTTGCAATGTGTGCGGCAATAACGGTGACGCCAGTCTCTAAGGGTAGCGCGAGTCGTTTTGGATCTGCCAGTTCATCGCGAGCATGACTAAATGATTTTTCCATTCCTGTGTGCGTGAGTAGAGGCAGTTTAAGTTCGACCATTTTTTGATAAAACGGGATCAATTTCTTATCTGAGGGATCTATTTGCATAATAGACGGAATCCATTTAACCAAAACAGCGCCTTGTCGAGCCGCTTTTTCAAGGCGTTCAATTGCATCATGCCGATATGGGTTGATACTCGCACCATACAATAAATTGTCGTATCTCCGTGTTTCTCTCAAGACATAATCGTTGGGGACATAAACTTGTGTCTGTGTTTTATCAAGATGTCCGTTTTCATCGACCACCATCAAGGGATAATATGACAGCGTGGCTAATTTTTTTCAGGATAATCTGATCTCCATATTTTTTCAATTCTTTAACAGATACACCCATGGCACGTAGATAAAACTCAAACCGGTAGTTGTTTTTCATCGCCTCATTGATAAAGCAGCCAGAATCGCCAAAACCAAGCCCCGCAACATGTACATGAAAATCAATAATGTCTTTTTCTACATATGGAAGCACTTGATCTGGGTTTGTGGGAGTAAGCATAATACCGCCAATTACCCCAGCCAAAAGTACAAGCAGTATTCGCTTTAATTTCATAAGTTAGTCATGCTCCAGAAAAAACTCGGTCATATCAACAGTTACACCATAGCGCCGATTGAGCAGGAATGAATAAGACGTGAAGAATGGATAAAAAAGATATTGGCATGGCATTCCCGACATTCCGTCTAGATTCACATGAAGTATTGACCGTTGTGTCGCATTTTGCTACTCATGCTGTAAAAGGAGGCATATATGATGCTTTTCGCGTGAATGGCAAAGATTGTATTGCTGGTCGCAGTTGTTAGCTTTTCATGCTCTTGCAGGCGAGCGAATGCATGTTAGCCCGCAGGATGTGCATGGGAAGGGAGAGAAAGGTTTAATTAAGGTTATTTTATAAAAACGTTAATGGCGGATCTAACTATTTTCCTTTGCGTATTCTCTTGGTTGGTTGCTAAAAAACAATGGTTGAGTATTTGTCGCTTTGACTTTTTCTCTTTGTAAAGCCATCAGAACCGCAGAGCTTAAAATATCGATCACCTCCATGGATCGAGTGCCAGGCGCATTCAAACTAAGTTCAACTAACGTATGAAGCACCTCTTTTAGTTTTCGATCAGTATGGCAATCACTGTATTCATACTCACGTGCCATTCCGGAAATGATATCATCCAATGCTTGTTGATTGATCTTTCCCCTTAGCATATATAAGTCCTCCCTTACTAAATTACTATGCGCGATAATCAACTCAACTATCGAAATATGCAAGTATCTATTTGTAATTAATCACGTGATATAAGCTTCAGTTAGGAATAATGGTGTGTGCGTTTACTTTTATCAATATCAAACTGTGCGCATGCTCTGCATGTTCTGTTAGAGCAAAACGAAGTAATAGCAAAAACTAACATAGATAATAATGCTTATGATAATTTTAAGGTTATTGGAAAATTAGTGTGCCAACTAAATTGGAAAGGCGTCATATTATATGTTTCTTGATTTATAAATTGTGGTAAAAAGTAGGTCTTTGCAGCTTGGATGTAGTATATAAAAAGTACACAGATGCGTCATTGGTTTCTACAAAAATAAGTTACATTCATTCAAAATTAAGGCGTCCAGCAATATGAATGTGATAACAAACAGCAGCGTTACGATGTGACAAGGGTTTACTTTTTTTACAATTTTGTGTAACACATCTATTGTGGCGCATCATAAAAAGGAAACAGTTGTAGAGATCGTCATCAGTTATTATGATCTGCATACTCTTCATGTGTATCAGTAGGTGAAAACGAAGCTTAAGTAGATATTGAGCTTAGCCAAATTTTCAAAGATCGGTAAAGCTGTTACGGCCAGCCACTTTCGCTTTGTAGAGTGCTTGATCAGCGCGATTAATAAAACTCTGTATAGATTCCCCCAAGCGATATTGAGATATGCCAAATGAGGCTGTGATTTTCTGTGCTGCAGTATCGGAATCTCGTAAGGTGTTCTTCATGATATTGCTGAACAGTTGCTTGATTCGCGCAGCATCCGCCAACAAAACAATTTCCTCATTGTTCTCGCATTGCCAAGACAGTGTAATCTGTTGCTTATCAAACTTTCCTCGAAAAGAGTCTATCGTTTCCTTAAGTACATCGATAGGATCCACCTGCTCCTTATGGTAGTTCAGTGCACCGATATCCGACATCGACAACGCGTATAAATCACTCACCAGATGACTTAGCTGCTCCACTTCTGCGTGTAAAGAATCAATCCGGTCTATCGTCACTTCACGGATGCCATCTTGAATGGCTTCAATCTCACCCTTTAATACCGCGAGCGGTGTTCTCAATTTATGGGAGATATCGGAAATCCACTGGCGTCGCGATTTTTCATTCTCGCTTAAGGTGTTGGCCAGTGAATTAAAGTCATGTGACAGCTGGTCCATCTCATCAGTTCTTTTCACAATAATAGTGGTTTTATAATCACCGCCTATCAAACGGCGAGTCCCCTCAGTCAAACTCCTAATCGAATCAAGGGTTACCCCAAATATGATCCTTTCACTCAAGCTGGCAAGGCTTACTTTGTGCGTTACGTAAGGGAACAGAAAATTTCATTAATAGTTTTCAAGACAATGGCGACAACACCATTACCGACAGAGCAACGGGTTTAATGTGGATGCAGTATGACAGCGGCAGTTACCCCAATGCAGGCTCTCTTAGCGATGGCCGAGTCAATTGGCAAGAAGCGATTGATTGGTGTGAAACGCTGACAATGGCGGAACATGGTGACTGGCGTCTTCCCAACGCAAAGGCGCTACAAAGTATTGTTGACTACAATCGCACACCCGACCCGACGTAACGGGTGGTCCAGCAATTGATCCATTATTCGTCTCCACTGAAATCCTTGATCCTGAGCGAAATGCAGGTCAATATCCATATTATTGGAGTGGTACGAGTCACCTAGACGGACTAACTCCGGGAAGCTACGCTGCCTATGTTGCCTTTGGCAAAGCACAGGGTTATATGAATGGCACACTGATGGATGTACACGGTGCCGGTTCTCAACGTAGCGATCCGAAAAGTGGTGACATTAATGACTATCCTGATAGTCATGGCCCCCAGGGAGATATTCGCTATGTGTATAACTATGCACGTTGTGTGCGGCGTGCTGACAACACATGAGTGATGCTGGAATCTGCGTAGGAGCCTAGGCTTTTATAACTAACAATTCCTTGTTTGGAGCAACACAAAGACTACAATTATAAGAGGAGTTCCCGATATTAGAGGAGCGCTAAGGATGAACAACAAAACATTTTCACTTGATTGCAGGCGGGTTTTGTCTCGTACAGCGTATGATTGCTGCACTGAGTTAGAGCAGGGGGAGCGATGTTGGAATACATCGCTTATCGATCTTTCGCTTAACGGCTTACTGGTAGAACATCCTGAAAACTGGACAGATAATGTTTCTGATCTTTTTCATGCTACGATTCGATTAGAAGATGGGAGTGTAATTGAGATGGACGTCGTTCTTACCCATTCTGAAAATCACAGCCTCGGTTTTCGTTGCGTGAGTATTGATTTTGACAATTTATCCAGTCTACGGCATATGTTAGAGAGTGGTCGAAACGAAGGTGAAGTTCATATGAGCGTGCCACCTTTGGCAGACTAGTATGATCAGTAATCTGTGGGCCAACTTGCTATAAATTAGCTTATGTCCCGAGCGTGTTACGGTTACGAGGGGTTCAAGCGGTTTGTAGAAAAACAAAAACGTAATTACTCTCATGTTGATGATTAACGTTCCTAAAGTCTAAGTAGTTTTCTGAGTGTGACCTGTGTAGTTTTACAAATTACTAGCGATTCAAAATACTTTATATTTCTGATTGCCATATAAGTTGTTCCTCCGCCCGATACCTATGACATATCGCGAAGTTGATGAGTGAATCATTTACTAATAGACTTGTGAATACGCCGTATTCGATATGCTGCGGTCTCGTAATTTTTGCGCAGTCCTGATGCCATGACGTGGATATCCAAAATACGCAAAAAAAGATGAGCATGCTTTGGAGTACTCCCTCAATGATGCTTTTCTGGCGGTTACTCTAGGGTGTCACATTGGCATCAGTGAGGAGGCCCTAACCCGCATATCTCACAAGACTGAGCTTCGATTCTTGTTTTGCACTGAAAGTTCTGTACATTTTGCCTATTTCGCTTGAAACTGGTTTTGACACTCTGTAAAGCATTTTACTCGGTCAAAGGTATACACAATACCTGAATCCCTCCTAAAATACCTTACAGAGCGTCGGCCCTCACTTTCAATGTGAAATCCTTGTGAGAAATACGGGCTAAACAATCTTGGCATTGCAGGCATGTTGCGTGATGACCCGAAAATCCTTGTCCGAGAAAAGGTCTTGGACGTGGAGCGAATAGCTCGCAGTAACAATCAAGCCGGCTTAATTAAGGCGGTCATACGCAATGGCAGTTTTGATATTCTTATTGAAAACTATATCAAAAGAGGTCTAAGCATTGACTGAATGCAGTTAGTAAACACAACAGCGTAAAGCGCAAATACACGGCGCCGGCATTTTGATAACTATCGATAGTATGGTGCAAATAAGGGCTATTTGGGGGCACCTATACACGGGCGTTAATGTGGTATTAATCTATACTCTCTAGAGAATAGATTTGCAGTTTAGATGGATGATGCAGTTAATACGGAGTCAGCTGCTTGAATAATGATGCGAAATATTGTGTGGCCAGATTGATCAATTATTTGACAAGCTGCAGATGGCGATTGTTAGCTATTTTTAGCCTGTTGATGTCGCTTGTCATAGCGCTGGGATCTTCCGCACAGGCTGCCGATAATGAGCGACTTGCCAAGGTAAAAGCCGCTTATGTCTATAATGTTCTGAAATTTACACGCTGGCCTGAGACTGATATGAGTGCGAGTAATGTCATTCGTGTGGGTATTGTTGGGCAAGACACGGTTGCTGCGTTCTTAATGCAAGGTTTTAATGGCCGTCAGGCGCAGGATCGCAGCATTGAGGTTCTGAAAATTGATTATGATGAGCTAGGTCGGAATGAGTCTGAATTATGGAGCAAGCTGAAAAGTTGCCAACTGGTGTATCTCAGTCAGTCTTTGGTTAACAATAAAGCGCACATTATTGCCAAGATGAAAGGCAGTAATACCTTATTGGTTGGTGGCAGCGAAGACTTTATTGGACAGGGAGGTATGGTCGGTATCTTGTTTGACAAGCAACGCAAGCGAGTGAAATTTATTGTCAATATGGAAGTGCTACGAGAGAGCCCTATATCCATCAGCTCAAAGCTATTGAAATTTGCCGATTTGGTGGGAGATTGATATGGTTCATTGCTTCCCTCCCTAATTTGCAAATCAAGTATGATCTTTTGGGATTGATGTGTTTGAGAGTCAATATGGAATTTAACTATTAGCTTGGCAGTATGAAAAACCAGCGATCAGTAGGACATAAACTCAATTTTTTAATCGTTACGGTTGTTAGTATGGCGATTATTTCCGTCACTGCCTTTAGTGCGGTGTGGTCCTATTTCAGTGAAAGAAAAGATGCGGCTGAACTGCTTTTCAGTCATGCACGAGTGATCGGTAGCAATAATACTGCGGCGTTGGCATTTGAGGATGCTGTGTCTGCTACCGAATCGTTGGCATCCCTGTCAAATGTCGATGGTCTGTTATTAGCTGCTATTTATACTGGAGACGGCAAATTGTTTGCCAGCTATCAGGCACCGAAAAACAAGCAGCAAGTTCCCGGCATGCAGGTATGGCGAGGATTTCAATATACAGCTGATTATATCAATCTTATGCATGATATTGAGCTGGAAGGGGAGCGTTTGGGTACTATTTATATCCGTTATGATATGAATATCCTTTACAAACTACTGCGTGAAGACTTGCTGATTAATGCCTTGGTGGGATTGTTGACTATGGCTTTGGCAATATTAATGGCATCCAGGTTCTTGCGGGGCATTACACGCCCTATTAATGAATTAAGTAAAGTGGCCAGGGAAGTGTCCAGCGAGGGCAACTATGCCATTAGAGTCAATAAGTATAGTGATGATGAACTGGGTCGATTGTCGGATGTGTTCAATGAGATGCTTCTGCAAGTCCAGGTGCGTGATGCTTCTCTGGAGCGATCTCACGCTAATCTGGAGAAGCGGGTTGAAGAGCGAACACATGAGTTAAAAGCTGCCAAGGACGAAGCAGAGCGTGCCACGCACAGTAAGTCTGAGTTTCTTGCTGCAATGAGTCATGAAATTCGCACCCCCATGAACGGTGTCATTGGTATGGCATCGCTGATGGCCGAGACGACCTTGACGACAGAGCAAATGGAATATATCCGAGCAATTCAAAGTTCGGCTGGATCTTTGTTGACTGTCATTAACGATATTCTGGATTTTTCTAAAATTGAAGCGGGCAAATTGGATCTGGAGCGTATTGAGTTCGACTTGCATCAATGTCTTGATGAACTCATTGAGCTGGTTAAATATCGAGCAGCTGAGAAAAAAATCTACCTCCAATTACGCATTGCACCCGGTACGCCACTGCTGCTGATTGGCGATCCTGGACGTATTCGCCAGATATTGATTAATTTTGTTACAAATGCCATTAAATTTACTTCATTTGGTGGTGTGCTGTTGAATGTTGAGGTGTTAGATCAGGGTGAGTCTAGTGTCAGGTTGGAGTTTTCGGTTTTGGATACGGGTATCGGTGTTCCTGGCGACAAGATAGGAAGCATCTTTGAGGAATTTACACAGGCGGATTCCTCAACCACGCGGCGTTATGGTGGCACTGGTTTGGGTTTGAGTATCTGTAAACAGTTATCCGATCTGATGGGCGGAAACGTGTTTGCTCGTAGCAAAGAGCAGCTAGGCTCAGTTTTTGGTTTTGAAGTGACATTAACACCGGGCACTTGTTCCACGAGGGAAAGAGAAATCGATTCGAATGCCGTGTTTCAAGGGCAGAAAGCGCTGGTGTTGGGTGAATGTATTAGTGAATATCATTTAAGCGTAGAATGGTTAACGCAGTGGGGTTTTAGTGCTGAATACTATGGTGATGTGTCACAGGCATTAAAGCAAATGCAGGTAGCGCAGCAGCAGGATGCGCCTTGTCGATTGGTCGTCGTTGATGACTGTATAGGCAGTTTGCAGTTTAAACGCTTTATGGAACAAGTAAAAAACCTGGATTTGTTTGAACATTGCAAATTCCTGTTGTTAGAGAAAGTGCCTCATGCGGACCGAGACCGAATGATCAGGGACGTGGGATTTGATGCCTATATCACGCGCCCGGTGCGAGAAAGAGATCTGCAGCAGGTTTTGAAGCAATGCCTGTTATCGGAAGGTGGCGTGCAGCAACTGCCATTTCATGCATCTATGACTTACAGCTTATCGAAACCAAAACCAAGAGCGGATTTCACTGGGCGGAGGGTATTGTTGGCTGAGGATAATATTGTTAATCAGAAGGTGGCATCCCGGATGTTGGAAAAGCTGGGTTGCACAATTGATGTGGCGGCCGATGGAAAGGAAGCAATTAGAATGTGGGAAGAGTCTCCCTATGATCTAATCTTCATGGATTGTCATATGCCCTTAATGGACGGGTATACGGCAACAACCCAGATCAGGCAACGAGAAAGAACGGGGCAGCACATGCCGATCATTGCTCTGACAGCGAATGCTATGAAAGGGGAAAAAGAAACCTGTCTGGAAATAGGTATGGATGATTTTATCAGCAAGCCAGTGAAAATTGGTGATCTGGAAAGTGCATTAGAGCGCTATACACGACTACAGTAGCTGCCTGGAGGCTGTAAAATAATATCCGTCTCTTTTCAGTGTCTCTAATCGCACAAAGTTTTTCTTCTCCGTGTGATTGACTGCCATGTCCAACGTCCCCATGTATAATAGCCCGCCTGCTATTACTGACTGGAAATCCGAATATTATGCCCCAAAGAGATCATGAAGACCTGGATGACCATGATTTGCCCACTATGGTCCCTGACGAGGATGAGTTGGCTTTGCGCCAGTCAAGTCATTATGAGGCGGAACGCTCCGCCAAAAAAAAGGCTGCTGTAACCGATAAACCAGCGACGCCATGGGGCATGATATTGGTGATACTGGTGTTGATGCTAGGAATGGGTGGGTTGGCTGGCTGGAATTATGTATTACAGCAGCACATATACGAACAGCACGATGTGTTGGTTCAATCCCAGGCGCGTATTGGCGAGTTGGAATCCAAATTGTCCAATACTGATGAAAGTATGAGCAAATCCGGTGTTGTCATGCAGGTGCAACTGAAGGAATTGCAGGGGAAGACTGAAAAACTGTGGGATCAGATGGATAAATTGTGGGCATCGGCCTGGCGGAGAAATCAGAAGGAATTGACTGGGCATACCAAACAACTGAAGGCCCTGCAGCAGGCTATGGATAAGCAAAGTGATGAAACGGCCGTGTTGCAGACTCGCGTGTCGGAAGTGAAAACAAGTCTTGAGAGCCAAAATAAAAAGCTTTCTGCCTACAGTGATATGACTAAGCGCTTAAAAAAAGCTGAAAAGCAGCTTACATCATTAGATGCACGATCACAAAAAGTAACGGATAAGATAAATAAACTTGGCAACGAGCAAAGTAAATTGTCCAAGCGTGTACAAACTAATGAAGAGTGGGTGCAGTCAATCAATGCATTCCGTAAACAAGTTAATGCCAACCTTGATAAATTGCAAAAATCGTTTAACCGAATGCAAAGCGCTGCACCAACAAATGTAAAATAGTAAAAAGCGTGCTGTATTTCAGAGCTATTGAGCACCTTCTGGCTCGCAAATAAGCAGGCGTTTTCACCCTATTACCCCCGGGATATTTTTTTCCGTTAGCGCTTGCTGTTGGCCAATACGTTTTTCACCTCCCGTTCCAGTTGGTTTAGTTGGCTCAGCAGCACTT
This sequence comes from Gammaproteobacteria bacterium, assembly GCA_003353945.1. Classification (GTDB taxonomy): domain Bacteria; phylum Pseudomonadota; class Gammaproteobacteria; order Pseudomonadales; family PIVM01; genus PIVM01. The sequence goes on along the minus strand of PIVM01000007.1, from coordinate 56,716 downwards.
TGATGTGTTGTGTTTTATTGGTAATGTGCTTCGACTGCTGTTGTGACGTCGAGAGCTGGTTCCAGTCCTGGATAGCAATATCGACCTTTCTGCGCCGTGGTCCAGAAGAACTACAGCGCTGGCAAACGACAAAAAACGTCATCATATTGTGGGATATGTGGTTGTGCTCTGTACCGCAAAACGGACAAGCTTCAATATGCGACGCCATAACAGTCTCCTGCACGATATGTTTGAGTTAAACAAATTTGGATTAACTGCAGCTCGGAGTAGTTTGAATACTCCATCGGGCTTGGTGTTATTAATGAGGGGGGCACAGCCGTTAGTGACGGGGGCACAGCCGTGCGAATTAAACACCACGGTATGTGGGGGCGACAGGCTACAAGCTCCATTACGGCAGGTGCTGTTGCAGCCCAGAATTCAGTAACGTTCACTGCTTGGGCTTGATCCTACTGCTTGGCTGTTTGTTAAGCATTTTAGATGCTGAATAGAAAATTACCAGTGACGCGGCTGTTTTCTTAGCTGATTTTTTAGTTTTTTTTGAAATGAGTAAATTTTCGTTTGAAACTATTATTTTTTTGGTTCAGGTCTGTTTTTGATCAACGTTAGTGTTTTTGGTCCTTAATGGGCGGGCGCAGCGAAACCTGTTTTAGTGTAAACTACCCGACCGCCAATTACTGCTTGACTGCTTGTTCATTTATTAAAACGAAGGAGTTGGACCCGGCATGACTACAATTCGTAAAGATGATCTTATCGACAGCGTGGCCGATGCGCTGCAATATATTTCCTACTATCACCCACTGGATTTTGTGCAATCCATGCACGAAGCCTACGAGAAAGAACAATCGCCTGCTGCCAAGGATGCGATTGCTCAGATTCTGATTAACTCCCGCCTTTGTGCTGAAGGTCATAGGCCAATCTGCCAGGATACTGGCATAGTGACCGCATTTTTAAAAGTGGGCATGAATGTTCAGTGGGATTCCGATATCAGTGTCACCGACATGGTGAATGAAGGTGTACGCCGTGCCTACAGTCACCCTGATAATGTGCTGCGCAAATCCATTCTGGCAGATCCTGCTGGTGCCAGAGTGAATACCAAAGACAATACGCCGGCGGTGATTCATTATGAAATTGTACCGGGCGATAAGGTGGAAGTTCAGATTGCGGCCAAAGGTGGTGGATCGGAAAATAAAAGTAAATTGGTGATGCTGAATCCTTCCGATAGTATTGTCGACTGGGTAAAGAAAACGGTACCCACCATGGGCGCGGGTTGGTGTCCACCCGGCATGTTGGGTCTGGGTATTGGCGGGACTGCGGAAAAAGCGGCTGTGCTTGCCAAGGAAGCCCTGATGGATCCTATCGACATTCATGAACTGCGGGCGCGAGGCCCCAGCAACCGCATTGAGGAATTGCGACTGGAACTGATGGAAGTGGTCAATAATCTGGGTATAGGTGCTCAAGGTTTGGGCGGATTAACCACGGTGCTGGATGTGAAGATCAAGGATTATCCAACTCACGCAGCCTCATTGCCTATCTGTATGATTCCCAATTGTGCAGCGACCCGACACGCCCATTTTGAATTGGACGGTAATGGCCCAAGCTTGCAGAAGATACCGGATCTGGATGCCTGGCCTCAACTCACTTTTGAGGTCGGTTCCAATACGCGCCGTGTCAACATGAATGAAGTCACCGCTGAGGACGTACAAAGCTGGAAAACCGGCGAAACCGTTTTGCTATCGGGCAAAATGTTAACGGGAAGAGATGCGGCACATAAAAAACTGGTTGAAATGATTGAGGCGGGAGAAGAGTTGCCAGCCGATCTTAAAGGCCGATTTATTTACTACGTTGGCCCCGTTGATCCGGTACGCGATGAAGTGGTTGGGCCCGCCGGGCCCACCACGTCAACACGGATGGATAAATTTACTGATACAGTGCTAGCGAACACGGGTTTGCTTGGCATGATCGGTAAGGCTGAGCGTGGCCCTGTCGCGATTGAGTCGATCAAAAAACACAAAGCTGTCTATTTGATGGCGGTCGGTGGTGCTGCCTACTTGGTGTCCAAGGCGATAATCGCCGCTGAGGTGGTGGCCTTTCCCGATATGGGTATGGAAGCCATCTATGAATTTGAGGTGAAGGATATGCCCGTGACCGTGGCCGTGGATGTCAATGGTGAGTCGGTTCACCAAACTGGGCCAGCCATCTGGCAGAAAAAAATAGCGGAGCAGGCGCTGGAGGTTAAGTAGCCGGTGTTGCATAGATGATTTTTTTCATAGACTATTTAGTATAGATTATGAAGCCGCAGCTTAGTTTGCGGCTTTTTTTTGCACAGACCGTATAGATGCTGAAGATATAAGGGACAGGAGAAAGGATAGAAGAATGCAATCAACATTCTATTGGCATGATTATGAGACCTGGGGTGCTGATCCCAGTCGGGATCGACCCGCGCAATTCGCTGGAATACGTACGGATTGGGATCTGAATGTTATCGGCGATCCGCTGATGATATACAGCCAGCCGACCATGGATATGCTGCCGCACCCGCAAGCCTGTTTAATTACTGGGATCACACCCCAGTTAGCTCAGGAAAAGGGAGTGCCTGAATGCGAGTTTATCCGGCGCATACACGATGAGATGGTCCAGCCAGGTACCTGTGTTGTGGGGTATAACAATTTGCGTTTTGATGATGAGATAACGCGATTTACCCTGTATCGTAATTTTTATGATCCGTATGCCCGCGAATGGCAGAACGGGAATTCGCGCTGGGATATTATTGATATGGCACGCATGTGCTATGCCCTGCGTCCCGATGGCATTAACTGGCCGCGCCATGAAGATGGCAAACCCAGCTTTCGCTTGGAGGAGCTCACGGCGGCAAATGGTATTGGTCATGAATCTGCACACGATGCCTTATCTGATGTGCATGCCACGATTGCGGTGGCAAAGCTGATCAAGTCGCGTCAGCCACGCTTATATGATTATGTACTGGCGCAACGCAACAAACACCAAGTGGCCAAGCAGCTAGGGGTGGCAGTCAAAAAGCCGCTGCTTCATGTGTCATCCAAATATTCCGCTGAGCACGGTTGCACGGCATTGGTATTACCGCTGGCACCTCATCCGACCAATAAAAACGGCGTTATCGTCTATGACCTGAGCGCTGATCCGCAGCCGTTAATTGAGCTGGGCGTCGATGAGATAGCGCAACGCATCTTTATTGCCAGTAAGGATTTGCCTGAAGGGATGGCGCGTATTCCACTAAAGACAGTACATCTAAACCGCTGCCCCGTGATTGCACCGGTGGCGATGCTTGATGATGCTCAGGCACAACGCTTGCAGATTGATACGCGCCAATGTCGTCGACATTATGATCGTCTGCTGCAGGCTCTGGACATGACGGCCAAAATTCAGGACGTCTTCGCAAGTCATGAACACCCGGCGATAACAGACCCTGATCGTATGCTGTACAGCGGTGGTTTTGCCAGTGACCAGGACAGGATGACGATGGCACAATTGCGCACAGCACAAACTGGCCAGTTGACACAATCTCAATTTGTGTTTGAAGAGGAGCGCTTTAACGACATGTTATTTCGCTATCGGGGTCGAAATTTCCCCGGCACGCTCGATGCGCAGGAACAAGAACAGTGGAGCGATTTTTGTTATCAGCGTTTAAGCGGAGAGGCGGGTGATGCAGGTATTACGCTGGAATCCTATCAGGAAGAAATTGATGAACTACGTGCAAAAGCCAATACCGAGCAGAACAACATACTGGATCAACTATTGGCATGGGGTGATCAGCTGCTCTAGGACGAACTCTGTGTTGTAGGATATGTTGTTAGACAACTAAAATCACCCGTAGGATACCCAATGGCCAAAACACTCCGTGGGCCGCGCTGGGCAATCGCTACGCTCATGAGGTAGGCTCTGCAATAAGCCCCGCGCATTGCACCGCCACGAAAATTGCAATTTTTACAGCCGTCTATAAAAGGCTCAACAGGAAAAGTACGAACGTGTTCAAATTGAAGAGGCTACGGCCCATTGTCGATTATCTACAACCCTATCGCTGGCAGCTGATCGGTGCAGTGACAGCACTGCTGTTTACTTCGGCGCTGACCTTGTCACTGGGCCAGGGTTTGCGTTTGTTGGTCGATCAGGGCTTTTCCGGTTCAACCGAGGCGTTGGGACAGGCAATCGGCGTGTTTATGATTCTGGTTGTGTTGCTTGCGGTGGGCACCTTTGTGCGGTTTTTCCTGGTGTCCTGGGTTGGGGAGCGTGTGTGTACGGATTTGCGAAAAGCGGTATTTAATCATTTGATCGATCTACACCCGAGTTTTTTTGAAGACAATGGCAGTGGTGAAATTCAGTCCCGCATCACGACCGACACAACACTCATGCAGTCGGTGATTGGCTCCTCAGTGTCGATTGCACTACGCAACCTGCTGATGTTTATTGGTGGTGTTATCTTGTTGCTGATAACCAATGTCAAACTGACGGCCATTGTATTGATCAGCGTGCCCTTTGTTTTAGTGCCGATTATCTTTTTGGGTCGCAGAGTGCGTCGCTTATCTCGTGTCAGTCAGGACCGGGTGGCCGATGTCGGTAGTTACGTCGGTGAAGCCTTGCAAAATATCAAGATAGTACAGGCGTTTAATCACCAGCCCTTGGATCGACTGCGATTTGCCGATTATGCCGAAGACGCTTTTCGTGTGGCGGTTCGCCGTATTACCCTGCGCGCCTGGCTTGCCACTATCGCTATTACCTTGGTGCTTGGCTCAGTCGGCGGCATGATGTGGGTGGGTGGTAGTGATGTGATTCGTGGTGAGATCACGGCAGGCGAACTGGCGGCATTTCTGTTTTATGCCTTGATGGTGGTAGTGTCGGTCGGTGCTATTAGTGAAGTGATGGGTGAATTGCAGCGAGCGGCAGGTGCCACTGAGCGCCTGATGGAATTGTTGGCGGCAAAAAGCCTGATTACGGCACCGGAGTCGACACAGCTTCAACAATTGTCGAATAATGTGCGTGGTCAGGTGGAAATAGCCAACTTGCGTTTTAGTTATCCTTCACGACCTGCGCAAGCGGCTATCGATGGTCTGGATTTGTCTGTGCAGGCAGGATCGAGTATGGCCTTGGTTGGCGCATCGGGAGCCGGTAAATCAACGCTATTTGACTTGCTCCTTCGGTTTTATGATCCACAGCAGGGCAGTATCTGTTTTGATGGTGTGGATATCAGTCGACTCGATCCTTTCGAATTGCGCCGCCATATCGCGATTGTGCCACAGCAGCCGGTACTGTTTACCGGCAATGTCTGGGACAATATTCGTTATGGTAATCCCGAGGCGAGTGATCAGGAAATAGTTGATGCTGCAAAAGCGGCCTATGCCCATGAGTTTATTGAAACCCTACCCGATGCCTATAACAGCGATTTGGGTGAAGGTGGCGTGCGTTTATCCGGTGGCCAGCGCCAGCGCATTGCTATCGCCAGAGCATTATTAAGAAACCCAGCGGTTTTGCTCTTGGATGAAGCAACCAGTGCACTAGATGCCGAGAGTGAATTCCGAGTACAGCAGGCCTTGGAGCGCCTGATGGCCAATCGTACCACCTTGGTGATCGCGCACCGATTGGCGACCGTGATCAATGTGGATCGTATTGCTGTCTTAGACAATGGACGGCTAGTAGAAATAGGTAAACATAAGGAATTGCTTGGCAAGTCACCACTATATGCGCACTGGGCTAAGCTACAATTTGATCAAGCGGCACGGGTCTCAGAATCCAGTGCTGACATTAGTGAAGGGGAATAAGCATGGAATTTCAAGGCAGTCATATACTATCCATAGAACCCTTTGAGCGTGGTGACATTGAAGCCGTTTTTGATGTGGCCGATCGTATGGCGCCCTATGCCCATCGCCGCAAAGCGACCCGCGTGTTGGAGGGTGCCATTTTGGGCAATATGTTTTTTGAGCCCAGTACCCGTACCCGTGTTAGTTTTGGTTGCGCCTTTAATCTGTTGGGTGGCGATGTGCGCGAAACCACGGGCCTGCAAAATTCGGCGCTGGCCAAAGGGGAGTCTCTCTATGATACGGCGCGCGTGTTGAGCGGTTACAGCGATGTGATTGCCATGCGCCACCCGCAAGAAGGTTCGGTCGCTGAATTTGCTGTCGCCAGCCGTGTGCCGGTGATCAATGGCGGCGATGGCAGCAATGAGCATCCGACCCAGGCCTTACTGGATCTTTATACGATCAGAAAAGAAATCCAGAGCAAGGGCAAGACAGTTGATGGTCTGCGTATTGCCATGATTGGTGATTTGAAATATGGCCGTACCGTGCATTCCTTATGCAAACTCTTACGACTTTACAAAAATATCAAAATTGTGCTGATTTCACCGAAAGAGCTGATGATGCCCGGGGAATTGGTGGAAAGCCTGCGTGAAGTAGGCCATGAGGTGATTATCAGTGATCATCTGGAGGACAATATCCAGCATGTGGATATTGCCTATTCCACACGGATTCAGGAGGAACGATTCAGTTCGCCAGAAGAAGCGGATCTTTATCGCGGGCGTTTTCGCCTTAATCAAGCAATCTATACACAGTTTTGTGAACCCAATACCGTGATCATGCATCCATTGCCTCGTGATTCACGATCGGCTGCCAGAGAGCTTGACGATGACCTGAATGAAAATCCCAACCTGGCGATTTTTCGACAGGCTGACAACGGTGTCCTGATGCGAATGGCCCTGTTTGCATTGATACTGGATGTGGTTGAACAGGTGGATAAGTATGCTCGTGATGTGCCTTGGTATACCAGCGGGCGGTTTTAAGATGTCTCAACACTTTTCGCAAGATGACGTCGAATTACTGCAGTGCGACAGTGTTTACCAGGGTTTTTTTGAACTCAAGGCCTATCGCTTAAAGCATCGTTTGTATGCGGGTGGTTGGAGCGAGACCATCGAGCGGGAGCTGCTTGAACGCGGGGATGCGGTTGGTGTGTTACTGTATGATCCTGATCGTGAGCAATTGGCGTTGGTTGAGCAGTTTCGAATTGGGCCTTATGTGCGAGGCGAGCAACCCTGGTCGCTGGAAATGGTGGCAGGTGTTCTTGAGCTTGGTGAATCACCTGAGTCAGTGGCACGCAGAGAAAGTGAAGAAGAGGCCGGCTGTATTATTTCCCGGATTGAACGGATTGCTGAGTACTATTCCAGCCCAGGCGGTAGCTCTGAGCGTTTCACTCTGTTCTGCGGCAAAGTCAGTACGGATGGCGTAGGCGGTATCCATGGTTTGGATAGTGAAGCGGAGGATATTCGCGTAACAGTTTATTCGCTTGACGATGCGTTTCACCTGCTGGCCGAAGGACGTATCAATAATGCCCACACGCTGATTGGGCTGCAATGGTTGCAGTTGCACCATGCGCGGATAAAAACCCTGTGGACCGATTGAGAGTTTTTTTTGCAGTGAGTCTGGGCAAACACTGCCAACGGCAGATCGCCCAGCGAACTGAATCGTTGCGACAACACTACAATAGCGGTGAGTTGCGGTTTGTGCCATCGCAAAATTACCATATCACGCTGGCTTTTCTCGGTGATGTCGATAGCGATAAACTTGATCTGCTGGATGATGTGGCAAATAAAGTGGCGAGTCAACATCAGCAGTTTACCCTGAGATTGCAGTGTGCTGATTGGTTTCCAGGGTGTCGGCGACCCAAAGCGCTGGCTGTTGTGCCACAAGAATGCAAAAGCTTGTTAAGTCTTCGAAATGATTTGACGGATGATTTACGGCTTGCGGGTATGGTCGGTGGTGAGCAGCGATTTCGACCACATATCACCCTGGCGCGAATTAAGTCCCGATCAATTGATTGGGCCTGTAAAATGCCCGATGTCGCCGATATTGAAGAAAAAGTAGGCTGCTTGAGTTTGCTGCGCAGTCAACTCAGTGCAAAGGGTGCCAGTTACTCTGTTATCAGCCAAAAAACGCTGTGTGGTGAAGATGTTGGTGATTCCTCGCTGGAGTCGCCACTTGTCTAAAAATAAGCCTAAGAATGCGCCTGGAAACAAACCTGATTGTGAAATAAAGGCGTCTGAACAACCGTCAGGGGCAGAGCTGAAGGAAAAGGGCTTGTTGCGGTCGAGTGCTGTGGTGGGCGCGATGACGATGTTATCGCGTGTCCTAGGGCTTATTCGGGATATTGTGCTGGCAGGATTTATCGGCGCCAACGCGAATGCGGACGCGTTTTTTATCGCCTTTAAAATCCCGCAGTTTTTACGCAGACTGTTTGCTGAAGGGGCTTTTTCCCAAGCCTTTGTGCCTGTACTGTCCGAATATCAGAGTCAGCGCAGTTTTACGGATGTCAAAGCCCTGGTCGACCGGGTGGCGGGGGCGCTGGGTGGCTCCTTGCTCGTCGTGACGGGGCTGGCCGTTGTGAGTGCCCCGGTTTTGACAGCGATTTTTGCGCCCGGTTTTGTATCGCAGCCGTTTAAGTACCAGCTAACAAGCGATATGATCCGTATTACCTTTCCCTATCTGTTTTTTATCTCGATGACCGGTTTTGCCGGCGCGATTCTTAATAGCTACGGTCGTTTTGCGGTTCCCGCGTTTACGCCCATATTTCTCAATATTTCCATCATTACAGCAGCACTGTGGGCATCGCAATATTTTGCCGAACCTGTATTTGCCTTGGCTTGGGGCGTGTTTACTGCGGGGATCGTACAGTTCTTTTTTCAAGCACCGTTTCTCTATCAGCTGCGATTGCTGCCAAAACCGGTATTTGATACGCGTGATGAAGGCGTGCGGCGTATCATGAAACTGATGGTACCGGCCTTATTTGGTGTGTCAGTCAGTCAGATTAATTTGTTGCTGGATACCATATTGGCCTCGTTTCTTCCCACCGGCAGTGTGTCCTGGCTGTATTACTCTGACCGTTTGGCGGAGTTGCCGCTAGGCGTATTTGCTATCGCCGTTGGTACGGTGATACTGCCAAGCCTGTCGCGTAAACACGCGACCCAGTCAACGCAGCAGTTTTCTTCGACATTGGACTGGGGCTTGCGTCTGGTCTTGTTGATTAGCCTGCCAGCGTCTGTGGCTTTGATTATTCTGGCCGAACCGATTTTGATCACGCTGTTCCATTACGGCGAATTGGAACAGCGGGATATTTTGATGGCTTCCCTGAGTTTAAGGGCCTACGCCCTGGGATTGCTGGCCTTTATGTTGATTAAGGTACTGGCCCCGGGTTATTACTCACGCCAGGATATGATGACGCCGGTAAAAATTGGCATCAAGGCAATGGTGGCGAATATGGTGCTCAATGTCATGCTGGTTGTGCCCTTGCACCATTATTGGCAGATTGGCCATGTTGGCTTGGCCCTGGCCACAACGCTGGCGGCGTTTCTCAATGCGGGTTTGTTATTCCACGGCTTGTATCGCCCAGGCATTTTCCGTTTTCAGCCAGGGTTTTATGCTGTACTGCTGCGCTATCTGTTGGCTCTTGCGGGTATGATTGTGCTGCTTTTATGGATGGTGACAGATGCTGATCTCTGGTATGTGATGAGCTGGTGGGAGCGAGTGATAGAAATGACCAAACTGTGTCTGGCCGGTGCCGGGTGTTATTTTCTGATATTGAGATTGACCGGCGTCAGTATTGCAGATTTTCGTGGTGTTCATTGATTGATGAAATGTGCGGTTAAGCGTGTACAATTATCGCCTTCGTGGAAATACATTCCTTTCTATAACGCAACAATCGTTTTCATAACAATACACAGGTAAAGACAAGCATTATGGAACTTAAACTCGGCATTCCCAAAGGCAGCTTGCAGGAATCAACAGTCAATATTTTTAAACAGGCCGGTTATAATATTCAAGTTGCCAGTCGTAACTATTATCCCACCATTGATGACAAGGAAATCAGCTGCATGTTGATTCGTGCACAGGAAATGGCTCGTTATGTAGAAGGAGGGCAGCTTGACTGTGGTTTGACTGGATTGGACTGGATCAGGGAGAACCGTGCCGATGTGGTTGAGGTATGTGAACTCGTCTACGCCAAAGCCAGTTTCCGACCGGTGAAGTGGGTATTGGCGGCCAAGGAAGGTTCATCCATATGCTGCGCCAAGGATTTGCAGGGCAAGACGGTTGCCACCGAAGTAGTAAATCTTACTACTGATTATCTGGCATCCCACGGAGTGACCGCCAATGTGGAATACAGTTGGGGGGCGACGGAGGTCAAAGTACCGGATCTGGCTGATGCCATTGTTGAAATTACGGAGACAGGTTCTTCACTGCGAGCGAACAATCTGCAGATTATTGATACAGTCCTAGAAACTACGACTCGCTTTATTGCCAATAAAGCAGCTTACAATGATCCCGCCAAGCGTAAAAAGATTGATGATATCGTGATGATGCTGCAGTCCGTGATCAATGCAGTACCGAAGGCTTGTCTGATGCTCAATGCACCAGAAGACCATGTTCAACGGATTTTATCGTTGTTACCCTGCGAAAATCCTACAGTGTCTCATTTGGCCAAAGGTGAATGGGTGGATATTACGGCGGTGATTGACAAAAACACCTTGCGCGATGTGCTACCAAAACTGAAGGCTGAAGGTGCACGGTCCATCGTCGAGCTGCCTATCAGTAAGATTATCGACTAAGACCCGGCTTTGGGGGATTTCGCCCGACTTGCTCGGCTCTTGGGATTACTTTGGCTTGGGCGGGTGCATTTCACTGTATTTTCCCTGCATGGACTGAGTTATAATCGTTCGCTTTTGATTGATTCGGGAATACCCAGACAAAGCATATGGAACTCATCCGCGGCTTACACAATCTTCGTGCTCGACACCGTGGATGTGTGGCGACCATGGGCGCTTTTGATGGTGTTCATCATGGCCATCAAAAGGTGCTCAGCCAGTTGCTGCAAAAAAGCAAAGAGTTGGGCTTGCCTTCAGTTGTTATCGTGTTTGAGCCATTGCCGCGTGAGTATTTTGCGCCAGTGAAATCGCCAGCGAGGTTAATGAGTTTTCGCGAACGTTACTTGGCGTTAAGCGATTGCGGTATTCACAGTCTGCTACGAATTCGATTCGATGAGATGCTAAGCCGCATGCCCGCGCAGGACTTTATCCAACGGGTGTTTGTTGAGGGACTCGATATTCGTTATATCGTAGTCGGTGACGACTTGCGTTTTGGTCGAGATCGTGAGGGAGACTTCTCTTTATTAAAAACAGCCGGTGATCGTTATGGATTTGACGTTGTCGATACACGGACACAGAAAGAGGATGGCGAGCGTATTAGCAGTACCCGTGTGCGTGAAGCGCTTGAGTCGGATGACCTTGAATTGGCGGAACGTTTGTTAGGAAGGCCATATACGATATGTGGCAAGGTTATTGTCGGCCAGCAACTGGGCCGAACGCTGGATGTACCCACAGCAAATTTACGGCTAAAGCGTTATCGGGCGGCTTTGTCCGGTGTCTATGCTGTTGAGGTTTCCGGTTTTGATGAGCGCACCATTCCCGGAGTTGCCAATATAGGCACCAGGCCCACGGTCGATGACAGTGTAAAAGCGATTCTTGAAGTACACCTGTTGGATTTCAACGAAAACCTCTATGGTAAAATGATTAGTGTCAGCTTTAAGAAAAAGATTCGGGATGAGAAAAAGTTTTCATCGCTGGATGAATTGAAAACCAATATAGCGGCAGATGTTGACTATGGAAAACGTTACTTTGGTTTATTGTAACGACATGTTAAAAACTGCCCGATGAAAACACACCAGATTAAACAACCCAAACATACCAAGTGATTATGACTGATTACAAACACACTTTGAATCTACCCAAAACGGCCTTTCCCATGAAGGCAAATTTATCCCAGCGCGAACCCGCCATGTTAAAACGATGGCAGGAGATTGACGTGTATCACCAGCAGAGGAAGCTGGCGGAGGGGCGGGATAAGTTTATTCTGCACGACGGACCTCCCTATGCGAATGGTGAGATTCATATTGGACATGCGGTCAATAAAATTCTCAAGGATATTATCGTCAAGTCTAAATCGCTTAGTGGCTATGATGCGCCCTATGTTCCAGGCTGGGATTGCCACGGCTTGCCGATTGAATTGAACGTTGAAAAGAAAGTGGGAAAACCCGGTGTGAAAGTCGATGCGGCAACATTTCGCAAGAAGTGTCGGGAATATGCCCGCAAGCAGGTTAACGGGCAAAGCAAGGACTTTCAGCGCCTTGGAGTGTTTGGTGAGTGGGAGAAACCCTATCTGACCATGGATTTCCACTTTGAAGCCAATATTATCCGCTCCTTGGGTAAGATCGCGGCCAATGGACACCTGCACAAGGGGTTCAAGCCGGTGCATTGGTGCAGTAATTGCGGTTCTGCATTGGCAGAGGCTGAGGTGGAATATAAGGACAAGACATCGCCCGCTATTGATGTGCGGTTTTCGGTGGTAGACCAGGCTGCATTGGCAGCATCATTTGATCAGGTCGATATTGCCGATAATGCTTCTGTATCAGTGCTTATCTGGACCACTACTCCCTGGACGTTACCTGCTAACCAGGCGGTTTGTCTGCATCCGGATCTGGAATATGTGCTGGTGGAAGCATCTGGTGAAATCCTATTACTAGCGCAGGCATTACTCGAACAGTCCATGAGCCGATACGGCATCAGTGATTACACGGTTCTTGGTTGTTGCCAAGGCGCAGCACTTGAACATCTTGCTTTACAGCATCCACTTTATGACCGGCAGGTGCCGATTATTCTTGGGGACCATGTGACGACTGAAGCCGGTACTGGTGCCGTACACACCGCACCGGGGCACGGTGTTGATGATTTCAATGTCGGACAAAGTTATGACCTGGAAGTCTATAATCCTGTTGGTAGCAATGGTGTTTTCCTGCCGGATACCGAACTTTTTGCCGGTGAGCATGTGTTTAAAGCCAACGATCATGTGCTTGAAGTGTTGGAAGAAAAAGGCAGGCTAATGCACAAGGAAAGTCTGTTGCACAGTTATCCCCATTGTTGGCGCCATAAAACCCCGATTATTTTTCGTGCCACGCCACAGTGGTTTGTTAGCATGGAACAAAATGGCTTGCTGAAAAATGCCCTGTCCGAAGTGGAAAAAGTCAGTTGGTTGCCTGATTGGGGAGAGGCACGCATTGAGTCCATGATGCAACAAAGACCGGACTGGTGTATCTCACGACAGCGTGCCTGGGGTGTGCCCATTGCCTTATTTGCACATAAAGAAACTGCGCAGCTTCATCCTGATTCAGCAGCACTGATCGAAACGGTCGCAGAACGTGTTGAGCAGCAGGGCATTGATGCCTGGTTTGAGCTTGAGGCGGAGGAACTCTTGGGTGCGGATGCAGAACACTATGAAAAAGTCAGCGATACGCTGGATGTTTGGTTCGATTCCGGTGTTACCCATGCCACTGTGCTGATGCAGGATGAAAAATTGACTTATCCTGCGGATCTTTATTTGGAAGGGTCTGATCAGCATCGCGGTTGGTTTCAGTCATCCCTGTTAACGTCTGTAGCGATGAACGGTATAGCACCCTATAAATGTGCTTTGACACACGGTTTCACAGTCGATGCCAAAGGGCACAAGATGTCCAAGTCGACCGGCAATGTGATTGCTCCACAAAAGGTCATGAATGATTTGGGAGCGGACATTTTACGCTTGTGGGTGGCGGCAACGGATTACCGTAATGAAATGACGGTATCTAACGAAATATTCAAACGCACTGCAGACTCCTACCGACGTATACGCAATACGGCGCGTTTTCTGTTATCCAATCTCAATGGCTTTGATCCGGCGGTAAACAGCCTGGATGCTGATCAGATGTTGAAGCTTGATCGTTGGATAATTGATAGGGCATCGCAGTTACAACAAGAGATTATAGACGCTTACGATACGTATCAGTTTCATCAGATCTATCAGAAACTGCATCATTTTTGCGTGTTGGAGTTAGGCGGTTTTTATCTGGATATTATTAAGGACAGACAGTACACAACGCAAACCGACAGCCAAGCGAGACGGTCCGCGCAAACGGCGATGTACCATATCATCGAAGCCATGGCGTGTTGGATGGCGCCGATTCTTAGTTTTACTGCGGATGAGATTTGGCAACATATTCCGGGTCAACGAACGGAATCAATCTTTCTGGAAACCTGGTATGAAGGTCTTGTTGCCTTGCCCGATGAGGAGCAAATGGGTGCAGACTACTGGCAGCAAGTGATGGCGGTGAAAACAGCGGTCAATAAAGAATTGGAAAAACAGCGTAATGAAGGGCGTATCGGCTCAGGTCTGAATGCCGAGGTGATATTGTACTGTGACGACAAATTGTATCAATTGTTGTCATTGCTGGGCGATGAATTGCGTTTTGTGCTGATTACGTCTGAAGCAGACATAAAACCGTTATCCGACGGAGTCGATGCGACCCAAACTGATGCGACACAAACAGACATCGAGGGATTGCGCCTGTCGGTTACAGCTTCTGAACACAGTAAATGTGTTCGTTGTTGGCATCATCGAACTGAGGTGGGTAAAGACGAGCAACACCCGGAATTATGTGGGCGTTGCATCAGTAATGTTGAGGCTGAAGGAGAGCAGCGCCTGTATGCTTAAGTCAGGAGACAAAAAACAAAAATGAAAACGACGACAGAAAAAAAATTGTATGTGCTTTGGTTTTTGCTTGCCATTGTATTGATTGTGCTTGATCAGTGGACCAAGTGGCTTGCTACCAACCATTTGGACTACGGCCATCCCAACGCGATTCTGCCGGTACTGAATTTCACGTTGCTACATAACACGGGTGCAGCGTTTAGCTTTTTAAGTGATGCAGGAGGTTGGCAGCGGTGGTTTTTCACTGGAATTTCCATTGTGGTCAGTCTGGTGCTTGTGGTCTGGTTATTGCGCCTAAAAGCAGATCAAAAATGGCTGGCTGCCAGTCTCTCCCTGATACTCAGTGGTGCTATTGGTAATTTGATTGATCGAGTGCTTTTGGGTTATGTGGTCGATTTTATCAGCGTGCACTGGAATCATCATTTTTTCCCTGCGTTTAATGTGGCCGATTCCGCTATAACCGTGGGTGCTGGCATGATGTTGCTCGATGTGTTTCTTAATCCGCACCATCATGGCAATGAGCCACAAACTGAAAGTAAGTAATCATTAAAACTTTAAATGGGTAATGCAATGAGTCAGGCTGTAATTGCTGAAGGTATGAAGGTAACCTTGAACTTCGAGTTGTCCCTAAGCGATGGGGCGATTATTGATTCAACTTTTGAGAAACAACCCGCTACTTTTTGTATGGGAGATGGCAGCCTGTTGCCAGGCTTTGAAAAAATGTTGGAAGGGCTCAGTGCGGGTGATCATCAGACGAGTACGATAGAACCTGAGCAGGGATTTGGTTCTCACAATTCCGCTAATGTACACAGTGTGCCTCGTGATCGTTTCAATAAAGAGCTGGAATTACAGCCTGGGTTGATTGTCTCGTTTTCAGATCCCAAAAATGGCGACATGCCCGGCGTTGTCAAGGAATTGCTCGATGACACAGTGATTGTGGATTTCAATCACCCATTGGCAGGCAGGGATATTCAGTTTCGTGTTGAGATCATCGAAGTCAATCGGGTTGAGCAATCCGAGAGTGGGGCTGCTCAATCCGAGAGTGAAGCGGGATGAAAATCCGGCTGGCCAATCCCAGAGGATTTTGTGCCGGTGTTGATCGGGCGATCGATATTGTCGAACGAGCCTTGGATGTGCATAAGCCGCCGATCTATGTGCGCCATGAAGTTGTGCATAACAAGTTTGTTGTGGATCATTTGCGCCAGCGCGGAGCAGTGTTTGTCGATGAATTGGACGAAGTGCCTGACGAGTCGATTGTTATCTTTAGCGCCCACGGAGTCTCCCAGGCTGTGCGACAGGAAGCCTCCCGGCGTGAGTTAAAAGTGTTTGATGCGACTTGCCCACTGGTGACGAAGGTGCATATTGAAGTGGCGCGCTATAGCCAGGATGGCTGTGAGTGCATATTGATAGGGCACAAGGGTCATCCAGAAGTGGAAGGCACCATGGGCCAATATGATCGATCAAAGGGCGGTGAGATCTACCTGATTGAAAATGAGAAGCAGGTAGCGGCACTGGAAGTTAAAAATGCTTCATCCTTGTTTTATGTGACACAAACAACACTGTCAATTGATGATACCTCACGGGTCATTAAGGCCTTACAGAAAAAATTTCCAGCCATTCATGGGCCGCGCAAAGATGATATTTGTTATGCCACACAAAATCGGCAGGATGCAGTCAAGATACTGGCAGCGGAGTGTGACTTGGTATTAGTCGTCGGTTCTACCAACAGCTCCAACTCAAATCGCCTGCGCGAGTTGGCCGAGCGTATTGGTACAGACGCTTATCTGATTGACGATGCCAAGGGAATTCAGGCGCATTGGCTTGAAGGCAAACAGCTGGTTGGTGTTTCTGCGGGCGCCTCCGCACCGGAGGTGCTGGTGGAAGGCGTTATTTCGCGATTATGTGAATTAGGCGCTGAGCAACCCGAGGAAATGTTGGGCGAAGAGGAAAACGTTACGTTTTCCTTACCCAAGGAACTCAGGGTCAGGTGATATTCTGTATTATAAATTTGAAAAAAACACGGTTTTTTTGAGGCGTATCTTACCTGATAAGTTTATAAGCTTAACCTTTTATTCAACAACATTCAGTAACAAGTTCCTTCGGCAACACTTCGTGCTGGCTAGTTATAACAAGCATCACAGCTGTCGTTCATTTGAGCGTTGGTCACCTATTGTTGATAGGGATCAGTAATACCCATCACCATCCACTTACTTCCAGCAATCAGATACAGCAGTGGCCGTTCCAGCAAAACCTTTTTTGCCGGTATTCGACAGAGTAAATGTTGTGCACTCAGTATCACCTTCCTGGGATGATCCACTCTGTGGTGTGGCGGTAGCAACAAAGTTCATGCCGGCATTTTGGATTGCCACCGTTACTGTATACTCTCCGTCAGGCGTTGAATAACCGGTCGCGTCAGCAGTGTATTTTTTATTTGCTACGAATTGTTTTTCTTGATACGCCGCTACTTGCTGCAATCCTGCGATCGCATCAGAACGCTTAGCTTTCGATACATATTGCATATAAGCAGGCGCCGCAATCGCTGCAAGAATCCCAATAATCGCTACTACAATCATGATTTCAATCAAGGTGAAACCGTTCTGCTTATCAATTCTCATAGGTGTAAACTCCTAACTCTATTTGTTAATGTGCTTCATATTGATGCTCATCTGCTTGACGCTCATCCGCTTGAACGCCAGCCGTTCCTGTAATTTCAACAGCACCAAGAGTCGTTGCCCCTCCTTCATGAGACAGTGAATAGCGGATAGGCAAACCTTTTCTCAGATCTTGCACACTCAATACCTGGCCCTGATATTTTACTGCAGTCCGATGGTTAGCTTTGTAGGTTTTTCCTTTAATAGTGACAGAACTACCCGCTCTCTTATCCACGGCCTCAATGATGCCACTATATTGCGACTCAGCAACAGCAGTAACACTTAGCATGGCCAGAGCAATACTTAAAATTACAGGTTTCATTTTCAATACCTCTTTCAAATTTGTAGTATGCTAGCGTAACTGCCGCCAGGAGCGTCGCCCCATATTCTTACCGCTACTCTCCGTCATCTCCGTTGTAGAACCCGTCGATGAGGTCAGTATTTTGTGCTCTTTCCCTGAATTATCTGCATCTGCCAGGATGGTCGGCATGGTCATAATACCAGGCAATTTGAAAGCACCACCACTTACGTTATCACCTCCATGGCTAACATAATCGCTGCTGTCAATAACGCCATCACCATTTACATCGACGGGGCTATCAGCCAAGCGCTGTCCGCTAGCAGAATCCAATTCCCAGATCCAGCTATCACCACCTGCTGCGCAAGCATCGTCCATCGGTTGTATTGAGATAAACACCACTCGCCCCTGTCTTAACAATGGATCTGTCGCAATTAACTCACCGTAGTTGTTGCCGTTGTATTTAATATCAATAAACCAGCCTTTATCACTGGCCCAATCAATTGGGTCATTGCTGGTCACTCTAACATCCATATTGCTTTCCGAATGCGTAACTTGATTGAGAATTGTCTGCTCGTTGAGTTTACTTTCACTGACAGGGAGGCTGTATTGAGCATCATACACATTATCCCAAATCGCATAAAAGGATTGTGTTGTATTGGTGCTTGGGTCGGCATCAGCTGCTTCAATATACTTGCCCGTACCGAAAAAGACCATCAGCCCAGAGCCATTCGGGTGCGATCCAACAGCAGGCTTCACCGTTATCGGTTTGTCGCTTCCAGCCGCAAACAATTTTTCCACAGTCCAGCCACTCGTTGACGTTGACGTTACATCAAGCTTCCACATATTACCTTTTATGTCACCCGCATAAATATAGTCAACCACATAATCACCCTCCAGATCCACTAATGTGGGTGTCGATAACCCGTTGGGGCTGTCGATGCTTGATGAGCCATCACTAATCCTAATCCGCTTAATCAACAAGCCAGTATACAAGTCAACAATATAGAGGTAGGCATCACCGGTATCGCTCGCAATTCCATCATTATCAGTGCTGTTATAGCCATTACCAAAAACGGCAACCCATTTACCATTGTGCATCTTAGCGATTTGCGGTCTGCTATAGGAGTGGCCAAGGTGTTTGTCTCCATCAGCCCCAACTCTGTCGTCATCTTCGTCTGAACTACCAATGCCGGCAATCATCGCGCTGTCATTAAATTCCCATAAGACGATTTTATCGGCATCATTCTCATTCATATTTGTAGTCTGTGTAATATCTAGCGCATAAATACCCTGGCCGCCCGCAGCTAAGCTGCCAGCCAACACCGTTCGCCATGCACCTCCGACATAGGCATCATTGACTGAAACCGTGCTGTTAACGTAATATAGATGGGAATAATCCGTTTTCGCCAGCTTGTGCAGATTCTTATTGACGGCAGAGGGTATATAGGAAAAAACCTCCTCACCACCACCGCTTAGATTGACGGTTCTTTCTCCATCACCACTAATACTGATAGTATCTACCCCAGCCTCTACCGCATGAAGCATGCCATCATTGGCGCCAAAATAGAGTATGGGTTTTCTGTTGGCCTGGCTCTGGCGAAAGGCTGAATATTCCGCGTTTTCAAGACTGTCTGGATAAAATCGCTCCGGCCCGCTTACATATCGTGGACTGGATTCCACAATATCGCCAAGAACGTGATCTCTTGCCCTGTACTCTCCATCCGTCCCCGAAATTTCATTACTCCGATCACCACGAATATAATTAACTAAATTCTTACCTTTTGTTTTGTTTTCTGCAATTTCTTCAGAGTCTGTAGTGGAAAAACTATTGGGAATCAACGCTGATATCTGTGTTTTTGTCAGGTCCGTATTTCCTAGCGTTGCAGTGTAATTATTTGGGAATCTGAACGGTATGCCCATGCGGCTTTCAGGATTATACGTTAGCACTTGGCGCTTCGTGTCGTAGCCAGTGCCACTGTTTAGTGCAACTAAATCATCTAGTTTCGCTGCAGCGCCTTCCCCCCACGCGGTATTATCACCGGAGTCACTTGGATCAGGTATCGATAAAACACCGTTGTTATCACTTTCAATCCCAATTTTGAAGATGTCACCGCTCCAATTCAAACTATTAAAGCGTGCTAAAAAGATTGCGGTACCTGTTTGATACATACCGGTACTGGCTGCCACGGATGAGGATGAACCTGTGGCATCAGTGATAGAGTCCATAGCAGAATTTAATCCTTCCAATAATTCTTCCGGTGATTTTGCCGAAATAAACTCGCCTCCACTGTTATAAGCAGCATGCCACATGTCATCAATTTTTCCTGTAGAAAAATCGAAGGGATTGTCACCCCACCGGACACCCTCTGCGCTTGCATCAAAATCACTAAAGGAGATTGCCCCATTATTGGCAAAGTTCATGATTTTATCCGGTACGTTGTCATTGCCTGATTGATCAGACAAGCGCCCTTGCACACCAAAGGCAACGCTATAGGTCACCATATGCTGAAATGTATGCTCTCCGGCCGATCCTGGAACAGGCACTGTGTTCGCCTGGTTTTCATCAATATCATGATCAGACCAATATTTAGCAACATCAGCAAGAGTCTTTGGGATATTGTCATCGTCACGGTCGCTAACACTTGTCCAAGGGTCGCTGCCGTTCCAGTAGCCATCGGTAAATAGCAGAGTAAAGTTTTGTTGGCAGGCTTCTATTATTGGGCTAGTACGCTGTTTGTCGTCGTAGCCAGTTTTGTGAGCAAAATATCGACCTGCATTATCCAATCCGCGACGTAATGGTGTGCCTTTGGCGGGTTGAGGAAATTTGTACAAAGACTCTAACATGGCTCGATTGTTGTCAGAATAATCAAAATCATCACGGTCGGGCATTTCTGCAAATAATTCGTCACTACCATCGCCAGTTTTATTTAAGACGGTCATTCCAAAACGGAATGCTGAATTTTCGTCTACAACACGTGAAATGGCATTTTTTGCTACAAACATACGCCGACGTCCGTACTGATACCAATTGGCAATATTCTGGACTATTTCAGTAATGGATCTGGCAGAACCATCACTATTTAGGGAGCCGTCGGTCGTTACAGTTAAGCCGTTGCTGACCTGTTCGACCAAAACCTTATCGTTAATACCGTCGCCGGCAACATCTTCCAGGGAATAGCTTACCTCATATTTTGTTAATACATAACCGCCGCCTGCGGAGGTGATGACAAAACGATTATGGGAATCCCACACATCAACAAACTCGTTAGGTTTGTCTGTCCGGTTGGTGAAGTTTGGCTTGCCATCATTCGAATCATAGCCATGGGTATCCTTCCAGACCTCATAAACAAAACCGTTGCCGGTTATGGGAAACATGGCATTATCATCAGCGAGATCTCGCTTAAGGCTGTATCCGGTTTGACCCTGCTGTGGATTACTACGCGCTGCGGAAAAATCTGCATTTCCCAGGTCTGTGGCTTTCCATGGTTGATACGTTAATACGGGGTTGTAAAACGTCACATTAAAATCAGAGGAATAGATTCGCCAATCTTTCGTGTAGGCCATTCTGTAGCGGCGATCTTTTCCATCATATTCGTAGTCTATTTGGCACGAAGCAATGGTTGTGTTGCTATCGGTACACCAGTCACCGTACTTGTTGTCATTATCAACATCGAATACATAAGCAAAGTTAGCGTAAAACTCATTATGGATTGCCCAGTTATTACCGCTTTCTTGATAGCGTATTACATAGGAGCGCCAAATACCATTCGTTTGCAATGAGCTGGAACAGTTGTCTGCACTAGGGTGAGCCTTGTCATAACGACACTGATCCCAATAAGGCACGGTTGTAATCGACCAGTCCATCGAACCGGAATCATCCAGTTCAAAAAATACGTTGGGGTCAACATTAAACCCAAGGTACAACGGTTCAGTGGCTATATTCATTGTTGCTGAATATGCGGGAGCTACCCCCCCGGCGATGTTAAACAACACAAAGGCACAACAGCCTAACGCTTGTCGATTGTACTTTTTCATAACAACTTCTCCGCAATGCCTGTTTATAAGGAGAGAAAAATAATATTTTATAACGGCATACTGAATGTGGTTTGCAAAACCACCACATGAACAGCCGTATTATCACTACGCTTTGCTAGGCCGACACCTCGGGAAGTGATACGGTAAAAGGACAGTTTTCCTGAGTCCTCAGTTGCATCTTTGCTGCCCCCCGCAATGGCCGTTCTACCCAGAGCTTCAACCACATACAGCGGCGGGTCATCGACTAATGAAAAGACCGCTGAAGAAATTGTCGTGCCTTTATCCCATGCCGTGCTGTCATCATCTACCCACCAGCCTGAGGACGCTTCCTCTACACCCAGCACGTTTCCATTGGGCAATGTGTCACCAGGCCCAAGAGTCTCCCCGTTTGCCTTCTGGTCCATAATCCAGGTCTCGCCTTCGCGCAGGGCTATCTCGGCAGCCTGAAATGCCAGATCGTCATCAATATAATTTGCCACTACTTTTTGCTGCACTGAACTACCGTGCATGCTGCTAACAGCTATCGCAGTCACACCAAGCAAAATAACAAGGCTAATGACCAATGCGGCACCATTTTGCTTACTTTGAAATCGTGGTATTGCGTTCATAATAATATCACTCGTTTTTTACTGAATTGCATTGATCAGTTATACGCCTGACACACGATTACGCAGGGTAATCGTCGTTGAATAAACATGCCGAATTCTGCCGTCCGTAGAAGTGCCGTCGGCGCCATAAAAAGTGAAAGTGGTGTCTTCAGGAACCACGTTTTCTTCGAAGCTGCGCATCAATAATGAGATACGTACACTGACCACATCGTTCCATCGATCACCTACCTGATCGGCGGTTACATACACATTGACGCTGGGGATGTCATCACCTGTATCGGTATCAACACCGTATAGTATCTGCATACTCTCAACACCTTCAACCAGCTCGCGCACTGCGTCACCTTCAGCACGATAAAGTGACGGCTGTGTTTTTTCGTGCTCATCGCGTTTTCCAATAAAGTAACTAATGCCTGCAAATCGAGTAACCACAGCTCCCACCTGCGAAGTGTCAAATTCACCTTCAATGGTGTTTGCACAGGTTTCAGAGCTGCCGTCTTGGATCGTAATGGTTGTGCTGCCAGCAGCACTGTTGACACTGCACGCCTGCGCTATGGCTCTATAGGCGCAATTGGCAAATACAATGATATCCCCGGCTAAAAATTCGTTAGTTGCTCGCGCAGTTGTTAGGATGATCGTTCCATCTTCGTTTTTTATCGCGTTTTCTTGTGCAAGCTCTACCCCCTCTTCCACAGTCCAAAGCCGCAGCAAATCACTGCTTGCCAGAGCCTGAGGATAGGCATCAGTAAAGACATTGTCTCCTGAAGACGTCCAGCTAGAACCGTCGGTTGACGCTCTAACTGTACTAGCCGTCACCATGCCCGCATTGGGTGATGCATTAGCATTCCAGCCCTGGATCCCTTTTAGTATCTGATCCTGAAAAATATCGCTTTTGCTGTAAATAGCGCGCATTGAACCCTCACTATCAGAACTGGCGTACGCGCGACAACCGGTATAACCCGCTTGACGAATATCACGTGCCATCATGTCAACGGCAAACCGCGCACTGTCCTGCATAGCAGCCATATTTTCCAGCGCTTTATTAGAGCCCAATGAGCCCGATGCCACATTGATCACACCGGTCAAGATGATGATGCTTATGACCATCGTCACTAACAGTTCGAGTAAGGAAAATCCGGATTGCATTTTTTTCATCATCAATACTCACTAAATTAAGGAACAATTCCAACAACCATTGAAGGGCCGTCTGTAATATCCATATGCACCAGGTCGGCAGTTGTTATTTCACCGCCTCCCGCAGCGGCAGCGGCAGCCAAATTTTCTTCCGTATCCCCTTCATACCACCACAGTTTGATGGCATAAGCGTTTCCAGTCCCATCACAAGCAGCGTCATCAACATCAGGCCCATCATTCATGCTCGAGTCTATGCATACGGTACCTGTGCCATTGGGTAATAGCTGTGCTACTCGTTCAGTCCAAGTAGAAAAATCAGTTTGAGCCATTTGCTGAGGTGTGCAGTTACTGTCTATTGCATTACAGCCATGATCTGCCGGGCTTGGTAGATCATAATCCCTTGCAGCATCTGCTGATGCGAGACGGTTGGCTCTGATGCGATCAGCCATATCCTGGGCCAATTGGGCTGCCTGCAGACGATAGAATACGTCTCGCCCACTGGTAATACTGGCATTTTGCAAACTCATCATGCCTAACAATCCAATAGCGAGAATGAGAAACGAGGCCATCATCTCTATCAGCGTGAAACCACCTTGCTTTGTTGTTAGCTTGCTGGGCATGTCAATTCCTCATTTTCTGGAAATTCATGGGTCCCGTTGCCATCATAATCAATGGTATTTCTAACAATGCCCGCAGGTGCTAATATAACGCCACGGGCATAGCTTGCGTCAGCATTGCCGTCAGATCCGAGGGCGATGCTGTTGCAGAAAGTCACAATCAAAGATTCTGCATCTGCATTGTTAAATCTTCTCAAAGCTGATGTATATCCATTAGAGTTATAGGTAACTGCACCACTGCGGGTGTTACGATCCTCGTCTTCAATCTTAATTAAACTACCACTGGAGAGTTTATCCTGAACCAGAAATATCCGGTCGTTAGCGTCTTCGAAAGTACCATTGCCGTTTAGATCACCAAAGACAATCCAGCCATCCTTCCAGCCTGTACCATTGCAAGCAGTACCATCAGCGCTGGGACATATCGAGGCAAACGGAAATTCCTCATTGGATCGAGCCAGGTCACGGGCGGACCTAAATGCTTCTTTGATTTCACGGTACTCTGCATTAATCTGGCGTTTTGCGCTCCAGGTCTTCATTGAAGGAATAGCTATGGTCATCATAATGGCCGCCATGGCGCCAGCTATTATAAGCTCCACAAGTGTCATCCCTGCCATGCTTTTGCGGTATGAGCCCAGTGATTTCATCTCTTGCCTCACTTTGAAATCCAGATAAAGTTCTAAAGAGGGACACCCTCAATATATACAATAGCAGCCAAAACGGGAGATAGTTGGTGTATCGGATAATCGGAGCTTTTTAGTGGCTGAAAGGAGGTCTGAGCTGTTTTCTTCATGGATGTAGGTGTATTTAGAGTTGTCGGGTAAGTTTACAGTGAGAACTGGGTCACGCTCTGTTTGATATTGGAGGCACGGATAGGATTCGAGAAATCATCAGTCATCTAGACATTTCTGGATCATCCCGATAAAAAATCGGATTAGTCATCCACAAAAAATGTATTGAGTTTCATCGTTAGATAAGTATGATAAGCGGCGGTGTAAGCGCATGGCGAATGGAATGCCAAAATAGTTTTTCACTATTGTTGATAGTAGACCCAAGATAACCAGGGATTGGTATGGTAAATAGCGGTTTTACTCTACTTGAAGTTGTCATCACTCTTTTTTTGCTGTCCATCGGTTTTTTAGGGGTGGCCAGCATGCAGTCTGTTGCACTGCAACAATCCCATAATACCTATTTCCGTACGCAGGCTGATTTGCTGTTGCGAGATATGGCTGAGCGTATGCGCAATAATCCTGCGGGTGTCCATGAAGGATATTATCTACACGACGGTGGACCGTCCGGCGGAGATCCACAGGATTGCACAGGATCAAATGCAGCCTGTGATGCGGCGGTGTTGGCGGAATCTGATTTGGCAGATTGGACACAAAGAATAACCGATACAAGGATGCTGCCTGAAGGTCGTGCCAGAATCATCGCCTTGGCACAAGCGGGTGCTTACGAGATAAGTATTTACTGGCATGAAAAGCAGACGCGTCATGAATCAGAATTAGTGTCAGAAGAAGAATCATGTATTCGGGGTGAAATGCTGGAACGCAGTTGTTTGGTGTTGCTGTTGTTTGTTGGAGACTGAATGTTGGGGGAAGAGTGTTGCTTAGAGGAGTCCATCGGGAACTTCAAGGCCATACCTTGGTAGAACTGCTGATTGCCATGGCGTTGTCCTTAGTGCTAATGAGTGCTGTGGTTCAGGCTTATTTGGCGGGTGTTGCTAGCTTCTCAGTGCAGCGACAACAGGCTTTGTTGCAGCAGAACGGTCGCTTTGCACTGCAGTTTATCGAAAAACAGGTTCGTCGTGCCGGATATGTTAATCAGATTGATCTTTCAAAATACGTCAGCAGTAACCAGTCTGCGCAGAACGATTTTCTAACGTTAAGCGATTTTGATGTGACTGAGGCCAGTTTTGTGGCTGGAGCGGTTGTGACCGGTCTTGATGGCAGCATGGTGCGTGGTGTCAAAGAGCAAACAGATGTGTTGCATATTCGTTACCAGAAAAATGAATCGGGTTTATTTAAAGACTGTATGAATACCAATCTGGATGCTGATGCCGAATTGGAAGTGATTATTTCTTTTTATGTCGATACTGATGATGTGCTTCGCTGTCGTGGTGCTCGTAACGCTGGTGGACGTCGGGTATCTGCTGCACTAGTGGAAGGTATTGAGGATATGCAGTTACTCTATGGCGTTGATAATAATCATGACAATGCGACAGACAAGTATATAACAGCCTCCGACATCAGCGAAGATGAGCACGGTGACAGTGAGTGGTTAAATGTGACATCGCTGCGGCTTGCGCTATTGGTGAACAGTGGTCTTGTGAATGGTGGTGCAAGGACGGAGGAAACGGGTGCGCAGGAACAAAGCTATCAGTTGTTGGATGAGACACTGTCTTTTCACGATGGAAAAATCAGGGCAGTGTTTACTCAGGGAATACGACTACGTAATCAGAGCTTTTCATTGTGAATTATCAGCGCCAGCAGGGAGTGGTTTTGGTCATTGCGCTGATGATTTTGTTAATGTTGGGTTTTCTGGCGAGCAGCAGTCTTAACAGTACTATTTTGCAGGAAAAGATGGTCAGCAGTCTGAACGATGATAACAGAGCTTTTCAAGGTGCTGAGTCAGCACTGGCTTTCTGTGAAAAACAAATCGATGGACTACGTTTCGCTATTGATATTGAAGCAATGCCTGATGTGCATCATCAGGCTGAAGCAGTATCAGCGTTTGGTGAACGATGGTGGCAGGATACGCAATTCTGGTTACATCACGGTATGGCGGTTGAGGAATTGGCGTTTGCTGATGATGAACAGGCCGGAGCGCTCGTGCAAGCGCCACAGTGTTACGTAGAGCTGTTGAATACGTCATCAAGCCAGCAACAGGGGATGCAGTCGTTTTATGCTTATCACGCTGGTGTAGATGATGTAATGGCGGATAGCAGCGGTGATGCGCAACGAGCTGCAGGTGTGTATCACTTCAGGATTACTGCGCGCTCGGTTGGCAGTGCTTTCAATCGAACAGAAAACGAGTCGCTGGCAGTTGTACTGCAAAGTCATTTTATCAAGCGATTGTATTAAAAAGTGATTGGGATTTATGATGAATCGACTATCAAGGATGATAGGGATTATAGCCGTTGTGGTGTGTTTTGGGATAATCAATTTGCAGGCAGAGGAAATGTCCCTTTTTTCCGTGCCACCGCATATTGTGCCGAAGGTTGCACCGAACATTTTGATTAGTTTTGACAATTCGCCCAGTATGTTTCGTGGATTTTCGCCCGACAGCCTGGGTACAAAGGGGCAGTATGCGCTTAGGGCGGTGAAGTCCAGCCATTATAATGTCATGTATTATGATCCCTCTATAGATTACCTCCCTCCAAAAGATGCGTTTGGCAATGATTTACCTTCTGCGGATTTTCTTAACAGTTACAACAATAACTATTTGAACGCTACGCAAAAACGGCTTGCTTCTACGGCGGGGATTGATTTGTCTGGTGAATATAATCCACGCTGGAGTGAGGATGGATTAGGTTTACATCCGCGCTATGCACCGGATGAAAGTGATGCGTACAGAGATGGTGCGGCATATTATTATCGTTTTGATGTGGCGTTAAATCCTGCGGCTTGTGTTGGTGCGGAAGAGGAAAAATCGCTTAATAATGCTTGTTACCGATTTGTGCCAGTCACTGAAATTTCAGGTGACATGCGCAGTAGACCGGAACTGGGCGGGCAACTCAGTCGGGATGAACGAGTCAATTTTGCCAATTGGTATCAGTACTATTCACTAAAAATTCTTGCCTCAAAGGCGATAAGTAGTTATCTGTTTTCACCGGAAAAATTGTCGAGTGTTGTTCGGGTCGCTTACCAAAGTATGGATGCTATGCAATCTCGTTCCGGTTCCGAAACAAAAGCACCAAATGCGTTGCAACGATTGAGTGAGTCAGAAAGAGCTAATCTGTTTCAGTGGTTTTATAGTCTTGAGGTTGCTAATGATAGGCATGTCAGTGGACTGTTTGAATCGGCCGGAGAATTTTTCAGAGGTAGTGGCTCGCAAAGTGTTTATCGTGAACGGCCATGGGACAGAAAGGACAGCGGACAAGAAGTGAGTTGTCGAGCGAACTATCATGTATTGATCAGTGATGGACAGTCCAATTATCAGACTTTGCAAAGCGCCGACTATCCCGATCATAAAACCACTCTATTGCCTGATGGTACGGTCTATCAGCCTCAGGAGCAGTTGCTCTTTGCAGATGCACAACAATCGACACTTGCTGATTTGGCTTTTACCTATTGGGCGCAAGATTTACGCGAAGACTTGCCAAACGATGTTCGATTTTCTATGCGACACTCGGCTTCTGAATTGAGTGATTCTGATAGTGCTTATTGGCACTATCAGAACGATCCGGCAAGTTGGCAACACATGGCAAACTATATTATCTCGCCGGGTGCTAGTGGACTGGTGCCGATTGATGAGTCCGTGTTTCAGTCTATGGCGAGGGGTGAGGCCTTTAGCAATCAGCGGGGAGACCGTCAGAATGGATGGACGGAGCTGGCGGTAGAGAATGGTCCTGATACTTCCCTGGGACGTGTTGATGATTTGTTACATGCTGCAATTAATAGTCGAGGTGGATTTTATCATCGAGAGCAGTTTGGCCGCTTGAGGGAAACTGGCTTGCCAGTCATGGATCTTCAACGCGAGTACTCATCATCAGTGCTGAATACAAGCTCTTTTTCAACAGGAGACGTGTTATACCAAGCGCAATTTAATACTCAAGAAAATAGCGGCCATTTGCTGGCTTTATCGTCGGTAGCAGCGACACAAGTCGATCAACAAAGCGCAGCCTATTGGGATGCGATGGAGGTCAATCAATCACTACGATCCTCTGAGAGACTAGTGGCCAGTTATGATCCGGCGAAAGAGTTGGGCCGGCGAGGTATTCAGTTTCAATGGATGACTGATGGTCTAAATTTGGAGCAGCAGAGAATACTTGATCGGGATGGGCTTGGTGAAAAACGAGTCCGTTATATTCGTGGAGAAAGAGCCCAGGAACAACAATTCGGTGGTCCTTTTCGAGATCGCCAGTCGGCATCGCTGGGGCCGATTATCAATTCGACGCCGCTATTGGTTGGCAATGGTTTTTCCCCGCAGGGTGCATGGCAGTTGCGTTATCCGGATGATATGGAGAGTGGCGGCCAGTCTCATAGCGAGTTTATTTGCAGTTCTCCACACGACAGTAATCAGGATGGTTTGATCGAGTCATGTGATGCGGGAATCTATCAGCGACTTCCACTGGTATATATCGGTAGCAACGATGGTATGTTGCACGCTTATGATGCTGATCCGCTTACGGGGGGGCGTGAGCTGTTCAGCTACGTACCCAATGCTCTTATCTCCAGGCTATCACAATTAACTGCCCGCCAAACTGCTCCGATAGCCATGGTGGACGGGGTTCTCAATGCTGCGGATGTTTTTTATGGAGGCCAGTGGCATACGATGCTTGTCGGTGGTTTGCGCACTGGTGGTCAGGCTTATTTCGGGTTGGATATTACTGAACCAGGAAATTTTCGTTCCGACCGATTCAGTAAGGTAGTGCGTTGGGAGTTCAGTGATAGAGATGATCCTGATTTGGGTTTCAGTTTTTCAAAGCCTGTTATTGTGAAATCGAACTATCAAAGTAGTGGTAGTAATGGTCGTTGGGTGGTCATTTTTGGCAATGGATACAATGCGACACAGAACGATGGGCAGGTGGGCAGTGGCCAGGCCGTGTTATTTGTCGTTGATATTGAAACCGGAAAATTGCTAAGAAAGATCACAACGGGAATGGGTGATCGGCTCAACCCCAATGGGCTGGCAACGCCGGCGGCGGTGTATAACAACGCCGATTACAAGGCCGATTATGTGTATGCGGGCGATCTGCGTGGCAATCTTTGGAAGTTTGATATTAGCTCTGATAATCCGTCGGATTGGCGTGTCGCTAATGGGAGATCGCTGTCTGATCGGGCAGGCCCCCTATTTACAGCACGGGTTGACGGTGTTGTTCAGCCTATTACGGCAGCCCCAGTTGTTGGTGGGCATCCGGCCGGCTTGGGTGGATTGATGGTG
Organism: Gammaproteobacteria bacterium; assembly: GCA_003353945.1. GTDB lineage: Bacteria > Pseudomonadota > Gammaproteobacteria > Pseudomonadales > PIVM01 > PIVM01. The sequence goes on along the minus strand of PIVM01000007.1, from coordinate 26,683 downwards.
TATTTTGGTACTGGCCAATATCTTGAATATGGCGATCAGAGTGATGCGAGTGTGCAAAGCGTATACGCTATATGGGATAAAAACCAATGCAGAGAAAATCGTCAAACCGTTCCTTGTGAGCAGCTACAAGCGCCTTTGATGCATGTGCCTTCGAGCGTAGACAGAGCCGACTTATTAGCACAATACATCAGCGCGCAGCAGGGAAATAGGCGATCGGTCAGTGAGCGTTCCATTGACTGGGATGAACATCAGGGCTGGGTTCTTGATCTAAACCACGAACAGGGTGAAAAAATTATTGCACAGCCCATACTGCTTGGCCCGCTGTTGTTTATTAATAGCATCGTCCCGTCTGAGGATGCTTGTAAATCGGGTGGTGATAGTTGGTTAATGGCTTTGGATAGAACAACGGGGGGTAGGACACGATCTCAAACTTTCGATCATAATGGTGACGGTGAATTTGATCGGCATGATTCGATTGGGGGGCTGTCAACGGCTGGTTTGAAGCGATCTATTACAAGCAATGATGTTATCAGTGTTGCTTGTGACGGTGGCTTGTGTATTGACGCTGATGGGTTGATTAAGGTTAGTGAAGGAATACGGTGGGGACGATGGCGGTGGAAAGTGTTGCAAGAGTGAATGTCAATAGTGTTGTGTGTTTGAAATTATTATTGGGCATGACATTAGTGGAACTGATGGTTGTAATTGCCATTGTCTCATTATTGGTCACAATAGCTGTTCCAAGTTATGAGCATATACAGCGAAAGACTCGACGAAAAGAGGCAGAGCAGAGTCTGCAGTTGTTGCGCCAGGCGATGGAGCGACATTATGCCAAACGCTACAGCTATCGTGATGCAGCTGAAAGTGGAGATACGGGTCCGCCACGTTTTTTTGCTCAGCAGGTGCCATTTACTGGCACTGAAAAAGTCTATGACCTCAGCATATCGCGTGCGGGTGAAAAATGTTTTGAGTTGAAGGCAATTCCCGTTGAAGACGGTCGGCAGATAAATGATCCCTGTGGCACGCTGGTACTGAATCATGCCGGTGAACGAGGTTCTGATAACATTGAAGGACAATGTTGGAATTTGCAATCAAGTTATCAGGAATTGAGTGACGAGGATTGTGAGGCAGGTTAGTCGACTTGGCAAGTCGCATCGTGATCCAGCGCTAATCGTCCTTGTAGGTTTATTCGTAGGCGACGAGCGTAAAGCGGATTACTGCTTTGGTCACAATAGTTAAATGTCTGTGGTGTGCCGTTGGTTTGGCCGTAGCTGTTAAAACTGACTAAGTTACGGCTGGAATAAAACTGGGCGCCACGCATACTATAGTGACGTTGTAGCAAGCCTGCTCGCTCCTCGTCGGGTTCGTACTGGTTCGAATGGTTTAGATCGATAAAAGCGATAAAGCCTGGTAGCCAGTCGGACTGTTGTTCGCATTGCCGGCCATCAATGCTTGGGCAAACAATAGTCCGGCTTCTCTGATTGATGGCTGTCTGACGTGCCAGCGAAAGAGCATTTTGTAACTGAGAGATAGCTCTGTCGGCTTGGTTTTTTTTCTGACTATGTTGGAAGCTGGGTATGGCTAGTGTGCTTAGAATGGCCAGTAGAGAAATAACAATGAGTGTTTCCAGTAGAGTGAATCCGCGTTGCATATTGACCTCCTTGTCAATAAAACCAATTTGTTGGTTGGGGTTACTGTAATCTTGTGTTTATTCGAGATCAAGTTTTTTTAATCGATAGCGTAAAGCACGAAAGGATATGCCCAATAGTTTTGCCGCTGCAGTTTTATTCCAGCGTGATTGTTCCAGTGCGTTGGTGATAGCTTCCTTTTCAATATTCTCCAAAAACTCTTCCAGTGATCCAAAGGCATCTTCTGTTTGAATAGTCGGATAAAGAGCGTTATCGTTGATTTGCGTTGAAACTGGCGTTGGTGATTGATGGGATAGCTGCAAATCTTGTGCTCTGATAGTGTTGTCTTCACACAGCGTGTAAGCGCGTTCGAGGATGTTTTCCAGTTCTCGAACATTACCGGGAAAATGATAGCGACTCAGTTCAGAGAGCGTATTATCATCAATTTCCGGCTTTTCCGTCTCACAATCTGCGGCCAGCTTGTCCAGCATTTTATCTACAAGTAAAGGTATGTCGTCGATGCGCTCACGTAAACTGGGTACTTTTAATTCGATAACATTGATGCGATAAAACAGGTCGCTTCTGAATCGTTCACGTTCAACCTCAGCTGAAAGGGTCTTGTGCGTAGCACTTAGAATACGGGCGTCAATGGGGATCTCTTCATGGCCTCCGATTGGACGCACAGCCTTTTCCTGTATCACTCGCAGCAATTTGACTTGCATGGCCAGGGGGAGATCTGCGACTTCATCAAGAAATAAGGTGCCACCATCGGCCGCGTGAAACAGGCCTTTTTTATCACCACTGGCACCGGTAAAACTGCCTTTCTGATGACCAAAAAATTCACTTTCCATTAATTCAGAAGGGATGGCGCCGCAGTTTACTGGGATAAACGGGCCGTTGTTACGAGGGCTGTTTGCGTGAATTAGGCGTGCTACCAGTTCTTTTCCGCTGCCGGATTCGCCACTGATAAAAACCGGTGCCTGACTGCGAGCGAGTTTGATAATTTGTGCACGCAGTGCTTCGACGGCTCTGGTCTTACCGATCAGGCGAACTTCATTTTGACAATCAGCTGTATTGATCGGGGTTTTTTCCAGTTTGAGTGCGTTGTCAACGAGGCTGCGAAGCCGTTCAAGTTCGATGGGTTTGGAGACAAAATCATAGGCGCCAGCCTTAAGAGCTTCTACCGCTGTCTCCATATTGCCATAGGCTGTGATCATGGCGACCGGAGTTTGCGGATAATTTTCCTGAATATGGCTGACCAGGTCTATGCCGTTGCCATCGGGTAGATTCATGTCCGTCAGGCAAAGATTAAAATAGGGCTTTTGAGCTGAAAGCAGCGATTTGGCGGTTTGAATATCGGGTGCGCAACGGGTGTCGATTGACATGCGACCCAGCGTAATTTCGAGTAGTTCCCTGATGTCAGGTTCATCGTCCACGATCAGAGCAATAGGGTTTTCAGTCATAGTATTGTTGAATTATTTGATTCGTTTTCATCATTGATTATAGAGGCTATATTTTTGTCCGGGTGAGAGAAGCTTAGGCGAAAACAACTTTTTCCGTTTTGTGTAAAATAATCAAGGCGACTTTGATTAGCTTCGCATAACTCACGGCAGATATACAGCCCCAAACCTGTGCCAGTACTTTCAGTAGTATAAAATGGTTCAAAAATCTTTTCTCTGGCTTCATCGCTGATTCCTTTGCCGTCATCGATAATATCCAGGCAAGGGAGTGAGGTTTTCTCGTCAGGGTGGGTTTTTAACAATAAGCTGGCGTTTCCAGTGGCCTGTTGGCTATAGCGTAAACCATTTTGGCATAGGTTGGTAAGTACTTGCTGAAGTTGGCTTGGATCAAAGGGCAAAGTACTGACATCTGTATGTAGATCGAGGCGAATTTCTGTATCACCAGGGTGGTGGGAGCAGTATTCCTCAACAAATTGCTGCAGCCAGTCAGGGGCGGAGAGTTTCTCGGGATGTGCGGGTCGTCGACGGGAAAGTTGTAACACATTTTCGATAATCTGGTTCATTCGTCGAGAGTGCTTTTGAACAATGCTGGCGAGCTTGAGGTCTGCAGTACACAGTTGATCAGATTCCTGCATTAACTGAGCTGCATGACTGATGGCGCCAAGAGGATTGCGAATTTCATGGGCGATACTGGCGGTTAATCTGCCAAGGGAAGCGAGCTTGATTTGTTGAGCCTGTTGAGTCAATTTGCTGGTGTCTTCAAGAAAAATCAGGGTTTGATTGCGGCGAGTGGCTGATCGTTGCAGAGGGGCAAAGTTGGCCTGTATTACGGGTGCATTTTCTGTCGCTTGGAAAGGCTTTGGGCGCATATTGGGGTCGGCGGTCCAATGTGATATTTGCTCGGCAAGGCTGACATTGATGTCCCGCATAGGGATTGGTTCTGCAGTGTTTACAGGTATGGCCAGCATTCGTCCAGCCGCCCTGTTCATCATTTGTACCTGGCTGTTTTCACCGACTACAATGATGCCGGTTTGCATTCTTTGTACAATGAGTTCATTGAGTCTTTGTAAGTCTGCTGCATCGGCTGTTTTGCTTTCAGCCAATAGTTGACTGCTGCGTATTCTTTTTGTCAGTAACTGCATTGCGGCGGAAGTGGCAAAAAACAAAATACCCAGAAGGCCGGCGCCGAAAAATTCCCTGATGTGATTGGGTTCAAGATAGCTGATGTAGCTGTTTTGCAGAATGAGCCCGACTGTGGCGAGTGCAGCTACAAGAAAGGCCAGAATACTTTCGAAAAAGATGCCTGCGGCTGCAACGGTAATGGCCAACAATGCTCCCAGGCCAGTATCAATACCGCCACTCGTATGGATAATCATGACGATAGCGATGATATCCACCACGAAAATAAATAGTTGTTGCTGCTTGTTAGAGTTGAATTGTTTTCTGATGAAGTAACATAAGGAAGCTAGATTCAGACCGCCGTAGCACAGGCAGGTAACAAAATAGAGATGAGGGTTAAATGTCCCTGCTACTTTCCAGGAGTAATCTCCGAAAAACAGCATTATCATTATCAGAGACAATGCCATGCGGTAGTAAGCATAGATTTTGAGAATGGACTGTGCTTGTTGCGGAGCAGAGGATAAAGCGCCGCTGCTTTCGTATTTCAGATGATCAGTCGTCATTATGATGCTTAAAAGCCTTTTGGTGTACGATGCTGCAATGGAAGTGCGTACAATTACATGTCATTGCATTTCGTGAGGGTATGTGCAATTGCTTGGGTTCATATTTTCCCCTTTCTACAGTCGAGTTTGCTGAGGTGGAAGAAGTAGCTGTTTTGTTGCTTAGTAGTCGAACTCGTTGTATGGTTAGCTAAATAGGCTAGGCAATAACTAATGTAAACAGTAAGTTACACTGATCCATCTGTCAAGATTCTCTATTTAGCTGCATACCATAAGTGTGATCTGTTTTGTTGATTTTAGACTGTTTATATCCTTTTGGTTAAGTTTGGTGCGGTGCACAGTATAAATATGGGGTTTGGCAAAGGGCTTTAGTTTGATACAAATGAGGGAGGTTAGAAAATGGCTTTTCCCTTATAATGACCGGCTGCGTATCCCGCTACCTGTGGTTTTTAGCCGATTAGAATTGATGGGAATTGATGGGGTAGTAGAATAAAAAATGATGATAAAACAGGATATTGGGAGTGAGCGAATGAAGTCTACCGCTGAAAGAGTGCTGGATGCTGCGGAGAATCTCTTTGCGGAAAAAGGTTTTGAAGCGACTTCCCTGGGAGAGGTGGCTGATCAGGTAGGGATTCGATCTCCTAGTCTCTATAATCATTTTAAGAACAAGGAAGCTTTATATCTGGCTGTGCTGGACCGCTTATTCCGTAAATTCAACCAACCCTTGAATGAATTAATGGAGCGAGAACTCACACGAGAGAATATTCTCTCGTGGCAGGAAAAATTAACCAAACTGTATATCGAAAACCCCAATTTGGCACGACTTCTACAGCATGCAGCCTTGTCACACAGCCCGCATACACAGGAGTTTATTAAACACCTCTTTATGCCCTTGATTGAAGGGGTTATGTCAAACCCTAATGGCGAAGCAGCCATATTTACACATCAACGTGAGTTACTGCCGTGGGTTATCATGGGTTTTAATAATGTGGTAATGGGATACGTGACGATGGCGCCGCTCTATGAGGATATTCTGGGATTAGACCCTTTTACTGATGAATCTGCCGATAAGCAAGCGGCGTTTATCAGCACTCTTATTCGATCTGTGTGGGAGAATGATGATCGAAAAACGCTTTTGTCGATACAGAGTGATACTGAAAGTGATGATGAAGGAGTCTGATATTTTGGCTTTCAGATATTCGAACAAACATTGTTTTCCACTGAATAGTTTTTACTTTAAAGAAGTTTGACTATAATTCTCTGCTATTTTCTGTGGACTTTTGCTTTGTTTGTTGGTCTTGGTAACATTTTCCTTTTCATATATTGCAAATTGTTTTTTTAATCAATTGTTTAAAATTTGTAGTGGTGGCGGGCGAAACTCATGGGTAGGTCTATACTTAGCGGTTAGAACCACTACAACTGGCCGTCTAGATAACAACTTGTATGGGATGAAAATGCCGACTTTCTGATGCTAAAGTGATAAATTGTCGGATGAGAACAATTGTGCGTCAGTCAGGGAAATGGTTGAATTTGCACGCCGTTCCATACGATTGCTGTAATACGATTACGACAACAAACAATGCGACATAGGTTATATCTGCTGTTACTCGTCCTGACGTTGGTCTGGCTGCCGCCAGCCAGCTCTATGGCTTTAGAAATAGCCAGCCACCCTGCGGTGAATAAGAGTCGATTATCAGTTACAGAACTTCGAGCCATTTTTAGTATGCGTTTGACTCACTGGTCAGACTCTACACCTATCACCGTGTTTGTATTACCCAGTGGACATCCTCTCCACAAGGAATTTAGTAAAAAAGTGCTGAAATTATTTCCGCATCAATTACAGACAGCGTGGGACCGGCTGGTCTATTCAGGAACGGGTAAGGCACCGACAGTGGTAAAGTCTGAGGAGGAAATGCAGTATTTGCTGACAGTAACTCCTGGTGCTATTGGTTATATAGATAAGAGCATAAAACATGAAAATCTCAATATTATTAGACGGCGTTAGTCGTAGTGTATTCGCGCTATTGTTGCTGTGGCAGCCACTAGCCTATTCGGTGGAATTAGCCGAAGAATTGCGGTTTAGTGGATTTGTTTCCCAGGCGGCTATTCACACTAGTGATAATAACTATTTTGGTAACAGTGATGATGATGTCAGTCTTGATTATCGAGAGGTTGGTGCGGTTTTAAGTGTGTCTGTATGGGAAAACACTCATTTTTCCACGCTAGTTCTATCTCGTAAAGCAGGGCATAACTCCGATGGTTCACTTAAGGTCGACCACCTGCTAGTTAACTATAACTTCCTTAATAGTTACGATCACACGGTGGGGGTGCGAGCAGGGCGACTCAAATCATCTTATGGTTGGTATAACGAGACACGAGACGTGCCTTTTACCCGGCCAGGTATTTTTATTGCACAGTCCATTTACACTGATCGGGTACGTAACAGCTATTACTTTCAGGATGGTATTCATCTTCGGGGAGAACACCGTTTTAATCTGGATACCCTATCATGGCATCTCGGTTATCATCGTCCCAATGTGGATGAAGACGAATTTGTCGATGTTTCTCCGATTCCGGGTATTGACGAGACAAAGAGCAAGGATTCCTGGAGTGCCGGGCTAATTTACGATTATGATGCAGGCAAATTTCGCCTTGGGCTGTTTTTGGAAGATAAGAATTTTGATGAGATTTTTAACGACCGGATCAAGTTTCCGCAGATCGGGATACCAGGAACACCCTTCAAGGCTAATGATTTAACCATCGAAAACCTGTTTAGAAATTTCAAACTTAATAACCAACGCTTTGTATTATCTGCCGAATATAATACTGAACGCTGGTCTTTTGTTGCTGAATTGTCCAGGACGTTTGTGGATGTCGATATTGATATGAATCAGGATTCTTCAGACGTGTTTTTGGCTTTTGGTAGTGCAGAGCCTTTTGCGTTGGATGATCCTGATTTAGCTACTTCATTACCAGCAGAGTTTGCCAATTTGACAAGCTTGAATTTCGATCAGAAAGTCGATTCATTGGCTTACTATTTCCAAACGATTTATCGGGCAGGAGCTAGTTGGGATATTCTATTACGCTATGACGTTTTTCACTTTGACGAAGACAAGAAGAATGGCAAGAAACTGGCGGAAGATTTTAAGTTTAATTTTGTTTTATATCCAAACCATGCTTATTACGCAAAGGACTTAACCATTGGAACAGGTTGGTATATTAATCCTGATTGGTTGGTCCGTTTTGAATGGCACTATATTGACGGTACAGGCTGGGTGACATCAGCGGATAATCCTGATCGCGATGATTCGTCGCGTTACTGGAATATGATTGCTACACAGGTATCCTATCGTTTTTGACGAATAGCGAAGAGGGTGTATTTATCGAATTGACTCAAAGCAAAAGAACTAAATAGATAAAAGGGTATTTCCCCATTTTGTATAAACGACTAACAATAAAGCAGCTTGCTATATCGGTGGCGACCGCTGTTATTGTATTGCTTGCTCTAGCTCTTAGGCCAACATCAGCGTTTGGGGTAGAGCTTATTGCTAATTCGGCGGTGCCTGTGGATCAAATCAGCATCCGTGAATTGCGGGCTATCTATACGATGAAGCGAAAACGTTGGCACGATTCCATGCCTATCGCGGTGTTTGTGCTTAAAGCCAGCAATTCGACACATGCCGGTTTTTGCAAAGAAATTTTGCGCTTATTTCCGCATCAACTGCAAACAGGTTGGGATAGGTTGGTCTATTCTGGCCGTGGGGCTGCGCCAACAGAAGTTGCAAATGAAGAGGAAATGCTTAACCTGATCGCGACCACACCGGGGGCGATTGGATATGTGTCCGAGCTAAAACAGGGACAGGGTGTAAAAAAATTGGTGATTGATAAATGATAAATTTAAGTCATATTGTTCGCTAGTAGAAGATTATTAGTGGAAAAATGAACCAGAAACCGAAGCGATTTTTAAGTCTGAAATGGAAGGCGTTGTACTTATCCAGCTTTTTGTTTGTGTTGCTCACGGTTGTCTATTTATTATCCGGAAAGGCCTATATTGATCGGCAATTTCAAGTTAAGCGGGATACTGCTAATCAGCAGTATAGTAATGAGCTTCGAGTGTTGGTTGAACAGTCTGCGCAGCAGTTGCACCAGTTGGCAGGCACGGTTGTCAATATGGAAGGTATGGGTGCTGCACTTAGTACAAATGATTTACAGCAGATTAGGGATGCTTTTGAGAATCATTGGTGGAAGTTTGAAATAGATAGTGCAGTAGATTCAGCCGCATTTTATATTGACAATGGTGACTTGTTAGTGCGATGGGGTATGCCGGTTAATGAATCGGGCTTGGTCAAAAAAACGATTGAAACAGAAAGCCCGCAATGGCAGGTCAGATGTGAACAAAGTTGCCAGATTTTAGCGGCTTTGCCTTTGTTGGTGGATGGCCAGTTTCATACAGTAGTTGTGTTTAGCACTTCCTTTACTGATGTAATATTAAATTTTCATTCCATAACGGGATCGGATATTGGTGTGTTGGTGGATGTGCCGCGTACATCGAGGGTTGTATCGGAGAAGTCTTTTTGGCAGCGAAAGTTGATCGCAATGACGGATGCGAAAAAGAATACTCCGTTACTTAACGATTTTGCAGTAGAGCATCCATCATTAATTGCTCCCAAGACGCATGTGTTATTCACTCGCAATCCCAATACATACGAGATTTCCATGCTGCCCATTAGCCGGGATGAAACAGGTGATGATAGCCGCATCATAATTGTCAGTAATGTAACTGCGGATATAGAAGGGGCGAATCGCATATTTCGAAATACACTACTGGGTGCAATATTTGGTCTGCTGGTGAGTGAACTTATTTTATTGGCGATTTTGTGGAAACCAACCACGCAGCTACAACGTGTTGTGGATGTGTTACCTATGTTGGCAGAAAACAATTTTGATCAAGCCCGGGCCAGTTTTCGTGATTTTGATAAGGAAGCATTGGTCACTGATGAGAGTGATATTTTAAAGGCAACATCGCTCAATTTGTCCTACCAGTTGGAAGCGTTGCATTCCCTGTTGAATAATAGGGCAGTGCAGTTGGAGGCTCGTGGTGTTGAGCTGGAGACAGAGAAAAATTTTGTCATGGGGTTACTTAATACTGCGCATGCCTTGATATTGACTCAGGACAGCAAGGGCGAAGTTTTGATGATTAATCATCATGGTGAGAAGTTGATCGGTGCAAAGGTCGAGGATGTTGTTGGTAGTCAATTTGTCAATTTGTTAGAGGGAGAGCAGGATACAGAGGAGATTGCAGGCAAATTAAAGTTGTTGTTGAAAGGAGATGTCGAAGATTTTCATCATGAATCAATAATTGCAAATCAACAAGGTGAGTCACGGTTTATGTCTTGGTTTCATTCCCGACTGCCGGATCGTGATGATGGAGAGCATCATATTTTAACGGTTGCAATTGATATCAGTGAGCGGCGTATTGCGGAAGAAAATCTGGGATGGTTGGCTAATCACGATCCTTTAACTGGTTTGTTGAATCGTCGTCGCTTTGAGGATGAGCTAGATCATATTATGGTGGCTTCCCAGCGTTATGGTCATGCGGGAGCTCTATTGTTTTTTGATCTGGATGAGTTTAAGGACGTTAATGATACTAGTGGTCACCAAGTTGGAGATGAGCTGTTAAAACGAGTGGCTGAATCATTGCAGGAAACAGCCAGAGAAGCTGATGTTGTCGCTCGCCTCGGGGGTGATGAGTTTGCCATTATATTACAGGAAGCGAATGAGTACTCGGCAGGAGAAACGGCAGATAGGTTTTGTCGGGCTTTGATAAAAATTGCGGTGCCAGGTATTAATCGGGTTCATCGCATATCTGCCAGTATTGGCGTAGCCATGTTCCCTGAACACGGAGCAGACCCAACGGAATTGTTGGCTCATGCAGATATTGCCATGTATCAGGCTAAAGCTGCTGGGAGAAATACGTGGAGCATCTTCAATGAAGATCAACACGGTAAGGAGCGTATTCATGAGCGTGTTTATTGGAATGAGCAGGTTAAACAGATTATTAGCGATGAATCCTTTGATGTGTATTTTCAGCCCATCGTATGTGTGTCTAATAACGAAATAGTGCACTATGAAGCACTATTGCGTGTGCCAGATGAAGAAGGACAGATGGCGCCCCCTTATGAGTTTATTTCTGCGGCCGAAAGAGGGGGGTTGATGCAAAGTATGGATGAGAAAATTATTAGCAAAGTCATGTTGTATCAATCACAGTTGATTGACAAAGGCGTACAGGTAAAATTCACTATCAACCTCTCGGGTTTATCTTTTCGTAATGATAATCTGATTTCTCATATTCGAAGCTGCCTGGAGAAATATGATATTGATCCTGAAGATATTATTTTTGAAATTACAGAAACGGCAGCAGTTGCAGATGTTGAGTCAGCTGTTGAGGTGATAAACGAAATAAGGGCGATAGGTTGTCGTTTTGCGTTAGATGATTTTGGTGTTGGATTTTCCTCATTGCATTATCTAAAGAGGCTGCCAGTTGATTTTCTCAAGATTGACGGTTCTTTTATCTCTCGTCTCCATGTAGATAAAGAAGATCGTATTCTCGTGCAGGCATTAGTTAATATTGCCAGGCAGTTCGGGCAGATGACGGTCGCAGAATTTGTTGATAACGAGGAGATTATGGTGGTCTTGAAACAACTGGGTGTCGATTACGCACAAGGATTCCATTTGGCCAGACCTATGCCTTATTCGGAATTATGGTCTGGAACGGTGTCCGCTAAACTTCAATAGGCGCAGAGTCCCGTGTAACGTTTTGGGTATATTGGACATACGCAACTATTGGAGCAACGAAGAAGAGGGAGTAATAAACAAGCCATATGGGAAAATTTATTCTTTCCGCGGCCCTAATGCTCTTGGCGGCGTTGCAAGCGTCGAGACATTTGCCGTTTTGGACTGGTGGATTCGACGGTGTTGCGTGCTTGAGACAGTGTGGCGCTCTTAAGAGGTTTAGATTCGAGCTTATCTCTTTGTATTGTGGTTAGCCAGAGGTAGTGAAACGATGTGTTTGAAGCACCAGGGTTTGAAATGTCGGGCTCGTTGCTCAAAGCATGATCGTAGACTGTCGTTTTGACAGTTACTTGAGGGGCCGAAGTGAAGAGCTTGGGAGTGGTTGGCATAAGGGTCGACTTATCCTGTGATTGAGCAGTCACAAGACAGTATAGCGCAAAGTTAGCGTTTTAGTGTTGAGGAATTCTAGGAGCGAAAAGAAACAAAGGTGCCTTTAGACACCTTTGTTTCAGGAATTTACTCTGAGTCTCTTCAGATGCAGTTACATGATTTCCAATAACTACCAACAAATACAGGACAAAGCTTAACTTAACTTACAGGCTTTTTTTGCGGCCTTAATTTGCTTCTTTGAGCAGTTTTCTTGCGATTCCTGACCGATACACCATTTCCTGCCATTGTTCCAAGCGGTCAAAGGTTGCTTTTTGCCATTACTGCATTGTACAACATAGCCTCTAAATGCCGCCCCATCGGAGGCAACGCCTTTGGCCCCGGGTGTGATCTTAACTGGCTTAGCCGCTATGGCACAAAAAGAGACTGTCATAAGTGCCGTTGTCGTTAATGCAAGTACAGTTCTTTTCATTGTTGAGTCTCACCCATCCGTTCTTATATAACTGTAAAGGAATTCTAACATTTAAGTAAGGAATTACCAGACCTTCACTGTCAAAGTTTATAAGTCCTTACTATTTTACCGGGAAAATTACACGCAGTAACTGCAAGTATAGAACTTCCCTCGAATTTTGCTTATTACTGAACATTAATAATAGCGATAAAAACTGAAAAATGTAGACATAATGAGAGGGCTGGTCTTAATTATTATGCAATAAGAAGATGCTGTGCATTAAATTTTGATCATATGCTGGGTTTTACTTATAGTTTATTGATAAATAAGTACAAATTACCAACAGCGCTCGTTTTTTCATGCTTCATAGCTGCTGTGTGCTCGGCCTATCACATTATTTGGTAATTGGCAGCAATTTGCTGTACATGCCGAATAACGTCCTTGCGTATACAGGCTGGCCTTAGAATCGTAGCTACCTGTCCCAAGCTGATGATCCAGTTCAATAATTGATAGCTCCGATGTACGTTCGCAGTTAGCAGATAACTACCATCGGTACTTTTCATGATTTGTTGATCGGGGGCGATAGGTGTTTCATACAGGTCCAGCAAGAGATTGCTTTGAGCGTCAGGCTGAAGTTTGATCTGCAGTTGATATACACCAATGTCCTTGTCAATCATGACATCCATTAGACCTTCAGCCAAATAATCCTGCAGCTTGAAATTCGCTATGAGCTGGGCGCTTTGTTTTAACAGGTTGATGGACTGGATGCGGTGTATCAGATAGCTACGTAATTTCTCATTACCAGGTCCCACGTCTTTTAAAGCCAGAAGGTACATTTTGGGTCTGGCAATAACAACTCCATGAGGGTGAATGATTATCAGTTTGTTTTTATAGCGTATTTGTAGCCGACGCCGCAGAATCAGTGCCTCATAAATGGTATCGAGAATTTGTTCGTCAATCTGTGCTGCTTCTAGTCTTAGTCCGCGTTGATCTACCGCTACGCTGTCCACCAGATGTTGTAACTGTTTGGGTTGATATTTTTTGGAAGCTTGGACAAGTTTGTGACGAGCTGTTTTATAGTGTTGTCTGAGTAGCTGGTGATAGCGCGACGGCATCGCCGATGCCAGGTGTTTTTCTGCCAGCGCCAGGGTGACCGCCATATGATCTGGCATGGTTGACCAGTTGAAATCGATATCAGGATCTTGCGCTATTTGCCATCGATAGCTGTGCCTGCCTCCGGCGCATTTTGTCAGTCCGAATTCATTGAAGTTATCTCCCTCTTCGCTTTGCGAGCTCTCGTCGCCTGCCAAAAATTGCAGGTCACGTTGGATTTTGCGCAATTGAGATTTGTCTGGACTGTTACTGTCCCGAGTTGGGAGATCGAGCAGGCCAGAATCAATCAGGTGCTCAGTGATGGCCATGACCGAACAGGCCTGCCGGTGTTGCTTAATGAAGTTCAGTATTTCCAGGCGTCGGCAGAATGTGCGTAGAGCTTCATCGCGATATTTCATGATTTACCTTACATTTGCCCAATTTACTGGTTTTAGCAAAATAATTGTCTGAGTTGTCTCTAAAGCGACAATAATTGACGCTTTAGATTGTATCATAGAGATAACACAGAAAAACATTGAGGGATATGCAGTGAGCAAAAGTGGAAAATTGGTTATTGGTATTACATCCAGCGCATTGTTTGATATGCATGATTCTAATGAGGTGTATCTGAAACATGGAGTTAAGGCCTATGCTCAGTACCAGATCAGCCGGGAAAGTGAGGTGTTACAGCCGGGAGAGGCATTTGGATTGGTAAAAAAGCTGCTGGAGTTAAACAAGTGCCATGCCGACAGTGTTGAGGTTATCCTGTTATCGCGCAACAGTGCAGACACAGGATTACGGGTATTCCAGTCTATAGAACACTATGGCCTGCAAATTAGCCGCGCAGCATTTTGCAGTGGCCAGTCTCCCTACCATTATGCCAAACCCTATGGCTGTCATTTGTTGCTATCAACTAATGCCGAAGATGTTGAGCGGGCATTGGCCAATCAGATGGCGGCTGCCATGGTGATGCCCTCTGCTGCGAAAAATGGTGCCAGTGCTGGTCAGGTGCGTATTGCCTTTGATGGTGATGCGGTGGTTTTCTCCGATGAATCGGAAAAGATCTATAAGCAACAAGGTTTGGATGCATTTGTGGCGCATGAAAAGAGCCAGGCTTGCCGACCCATGAAAGACGGCCCATTCAAGGATTTTTTACTGGCCTTGCATCGTCTGCAAAAACATTACACGCCCGAAAATTGCCCCATTCGCACAGCCTTGGTAACCGCTCGCTCCGCTCCAGCGCATGAGCGTGTTATTCGCACCCTGCGTAGCTGGGATATTCGTATTGATGAGGCCGTGTTTCTTGGGGGTATGAATAAGGGTGAATTTCTGCGTGTTTTTGCCGCGGATATTTTCTTTGATGATCAGCATTGTCATTGTGAATCTGCCAGAGCTTATGTGGCAACCGGTCATGTACCCCATGGTGTGGCGAATTCTTGCGGTACGAATAATACGGGAGCAAAAGGCAGGCTCAAAGTAGGCAACAAAACTGCAAATACTATGGTGAAAGAGTTGAGTAAACAGTACCATTAATTTCTTGAATACGATAACGATAACGATTCTGGCAGCCGCTGACTGTCATTTGCACTCACAGAAAAATCTATGTTGAAAATCTATCATGCCAATCGGCTTGAACACCTGCTGCCCCATTTGGCGACAGAGTTGGTTGATGCACCGTCGAGCCCGTTTCGATCCGAGGTGATTCTGGTGCAGAATCCAGGGATGGCCCACTGGCTGAAGTTACAAATTGCCAGCATGTTTTCGGTGACGGCCAATGTCGAGTTTCCGCTGCCTTCGAGTTTTATTTGGCATCTATTCCGACAGTTGATACATGATTTGCCGGAATGCACGCCTTTCGCCAAGCCAAGCATGGTATGGAAGCTGATGGCTGTGCTGCCCGAGCAGCTGCATAAATCTGCTTTTGAGCCTTTGCGCCATTACCTGAGTGATGATAAAGACCAGCGAAAACAGTTTCAACTGGCTCGCAAGATTGCTGATGTTTATGATCAATATTTGGTGTACCGGCCGGACTGGATAAATGCCTGGCAACAAAATAAAACAGTAGCAATAAGCGGTCTTGATGATCAGGATGAACAACAGAGTGAGCAACAATGGCAGGCTGAGTTATGGTGTGCGCTTGTTGAGCAGTCAGAGGCACTACAGCAGTCTACCCAACATCGGGCAGAGTTGTTTGCCGAGTGTCATCACCGTCTGAATCGGGCGCCGGATTTATCCGGTCTTCCATCGCGTTTGTTTGTGTTTGGCATAACCACGCTGGCACCGAATTATCTGCAGCTGCTAGATGCACTGGGCCGTCACATCGATGTCCATATGATGGTGTTTAATCCCTGTATGCATTATTGGGGCGATGTTATGGATTCTCGTTATTGCGCCAAAATGCAATCAGTTTGGCGCAGTCACGGTATTGAGCCTTCGCAGTCGGAAGAAGAGGGTATTGCCAATAGCAATCCTTTACTGGCATCCATGGCTCAGCAGGGGCGTGATTATCTGGATTTGCTGCACGCTTGTGAGGCGCAGGATATTGATGCCTTCACCATGATTGAACCGAATGACCTGCTGAGTACCTTGCAGTATGACATCTTAACCTTGAATAATCGGGGAAGTGCTGGCATACATCATGACAAACACCACGATCACTCCAGCGAATATAAAAGCTGTATTTCACCGGATGATCGATCTTTTATTGTTCATAGTTGTTATAGCGCCGTACGTGAAATTGAAGTACTGCATGATCAGTTGCTGGCCTTATTTGATGAGAATCCGCAGCTGACGCCCAGGGATGTCGTCGTTATGATGGCGAATGTCGATAGTTATGCTCCCCATATCCAAGCGGTTTTTGCCAATGCTCCAGCTGAGCACTTTATTCCTTGGTCTATTTCTGATCGGACTGCAAAAGCTGAAAATCCAGTCATTGCGGCCTTTTTAACTTTATTGGCACTACCCGATAGCCGTTTTACCTTAAGTGAAGTGTTGGATTTACTATCGGTGCCGGCTATTGCAGAAAAATGTGATATTGCTGAGTCGGAGCTGGAAGCGATACAGCCATGGTTGCGGGATGCAGGAGTACGCTGGGGGCTTGACGGGCGTAGCAAGCAGCTTTGGCAGTTACCTGAAACGGAGCAAAATACCTGGATGTTTGGTTTGCAGCGTTTGTTAATGGGTTATGCTATGCCACAGGCGCAGGGAGTGTTTGCCGGTGTGCTGCCGCTGGATGCGGTCGAAGGCAGTGATGCTGTGGTGTTGGGGAAACTGCTTGGCTTTGTTGAGCGCCTGACTTTCTGGCGTACCTGTCTGCAACAACAGCGTTCAATGTCGGATTGGCGGGATTTGCTGAATCAACTGCTTGATGACTTGTTTTTGCCATCGCAGGAGGATGTTCGTGCTCTGCAGCTTGTACGCGATGCGGTGACGGGTCTGTATGATGATGTACAGCAGGCTTGTTTCGAAGAACCCGTTGGTCAGCCTGTATTGCTTGATGCATTGCAGGATTTATTGTTGCAACAATCCGGAGGTCAGCGCTTTTTAACAGGGCAGGTCAATTTTTGCACCTTGATGCCCATGCGTAGCATTCCCTTTAAGGTGGTTTATCTGTTGGGTATGAATGACGGTGATTACCCCCGCAGCATTCAGCCATTGGGCTTTGATTTGATGGCCAGGGAATTTCGCCAGGGTGATCGTTCACGACGCGATGATGATCGTTATCTGTTTTTAGAGGCGGTGCTGTCAGCGCGGGAAAAACTGATTATCAGTTATCAGGGGCGTAATATTCACGACAATAAAGCCAGTCTTCCTTCCGTACTGGTTAGCGAATTACTCGCCTATTGTGAGCAGTCTTTTGTACTGCCGGGCGATGAAAAAATTCAACCAGAAAAGTCTGCGCAAAAACTCAGAAACTACTTGGTAGTAGAGCATACCTTGCAGGCATTTAATCCCATCTATTTTCAGCAAAATAGCGAACTTTTCAGTTATTCAAAAAATTGGTGTGATGCGGCTGCCAAGTTAAACGGACAGTGTGAGAGAAGAACAAATACCGAGGATTTCTGTCCTCAGCCTCTTTTGGCGCCTGAGAAGGATTCTGAACGGGACGCTCAAGACTACCTTGAGCTTGACGAGCTGCTGCGTTTTTATCGCAATCCCAGCCGATATTTTTTTAATCGACGTCTGGGTGTTTATTTTCCGCTTGAAGATCAATGCTTGGCGGATGAAGAGCCCTTCGCTCTGGATGCACTGCAGAATTACCAGCTTAAGCAAGATTGGCTGGATTATTGTCTGCAGGAAAGTGAAGGTGAAGAGCCCAATTCGGAAGAATTTATCAGCAATTATCTGCAAAGCGGACAATTACCCTGTGGTGAATTTGGCAGGATTCAATTGCAACGTGTCATTGATGACCTAGCCCCCATGATACAGCGCCTGCAACCCTATCGTTCTGCTGGGCTGCATAGCGTTGATCTGCAGATTTCATTGGAGGATACGGTGCTGGGTGGACGCGTTCATCAAGTGATGCCGTCCTGTTTGCTTCGCTATCGGCCGGCGCAGTTTAAGGGTAAAGATAAAATTGGTTTGTGGATTTATCATTTGGCTTTATGCGCTGCAGGGTATCAAATACCGGCAGTATTTGTCGGGCAAGGTGCAATGTATCGACTGGAGCCGCTTCCCTCAGATAAGGCTATGGAGAGGCTGTCAGTGCTCTTTTTCCATTTTCAGAAGGGCTTGCAGCAGCCGTTACGATTTTTTGCTGACAGCAGTTATCACGCCTATGAACCCGACTATCGGGATGACAAACGCCTGCGTGAGATGCATAACGCATTTCATGGCCTGCCCTATAACAACATCCCAGGGGAGGGGGCTGATCCCTATGTACAACGCTGTTTTGTTGAGCTGGATGAATGGCCTGCGGAGTTTGTGACCTTGGCACAGTCTGTCTATGGAGAATTTTCGGATCTGCTATCGGAGGTGAAGGAATAGTGGTGATGCCCTTAGATCCATTGTCCTTGCCGTTTGAGGGTATGTGCCTGATTGAGGCCAGCGCAGGTACGGGAAAAACCTATACCATTAGCAGTTTATATCTACGCTTATTGTTGGGTGATGGAGAAGATCGCAGCCCCTTGTCAGTTGACGAAATCCTGGTAGTCACGTTTACACGAGCGGCAACACAGGAATTGCGGGAGAGGGTTCGCCAGCGCATAGATCAGGCTTACCAGGTTTTTGTTCGCGGGGTTCGTGCTGGCAGTGTCTGCAAGAGTGCTTGCAAGGACAGCTTGATCAATGAGCTGCTTGAAAGATCGCTGGATTGTGCTGCTGATGCGCAACGTTTGGCGGCGGCATTAGGGCGAATGGATGAGGCCGCTATTTATACCATCCACGGTTTTTGTCAGCGTATGTTGGCGCAACATGCATTTGAAAGTGGCGTGCTGTTTGAAACGGCTTTTATCCTGGATCAGGAGCAGGTGAAGTTACAGGCTTGCGCCGATTTTTGGCGCCAGTATTTTTATTCAGCAGATGACGTGTTAGCGTCTGAGATTCGACGTCACTGGGCTTCGCCTGCGGACTTGCTGAAAGATATCAACGGCTGGCTGGCAAAACCACAGATACGGTTTTTGCCGCAGTTGGATGAACAGGACCTCGGAGTTGTTCATCAAGCCAACTGCCAGCGTATTCTACAGTTCAAGGCCGAATGGCTGGCGGCAGCAGGCGATCTGCTGCCACTGGTTCAGCAGTCTGACGTCAGTAAAAAAGTGTACAACAAGGCCAATCTGCCACGCTGGCTTGCCCAGATCAACGATTTTGCCAGCAATCCCCTTGAAAGCTATGAGCTGCCCGACAAGTTAGAGAAGTTCTCCCAGCGAGCGTTGTGCGAGAAAACAGCTAAAGGCGTAACACCGCAGCATAGGGTCTTCGATGCTGCTGATGAATTGCTTTCGAACCCGCCCACAATAAAATCGCTGGTATTGCAATTGGCGGTCAAAACGGTGCGGCAATTGATGTCTGCACATAAACAGCAGATTGCGACTCTCGCACCGGATGACCTGTTATCTCAGTTGTCATTCGCGCTACGCTCTGAGCAGGGTGACAGGCTGGCGCAGTGTATTCGCACACTGTATCCGGTTGCCATGATTGATGAATTTCAGGATACCGATGCGCTGCAGTATGAAATTTATCAACGGATTTATGCCGGTGCTCAGGGAACGGCGCTGCTGCTGATAGGTGACCCGAAACAGGCAATATACGGTTTTCGAGGGGCGGATATCTTTACCTATATTGCAGCGCGAAGAAGCCTGCAGGATTCTTGTATTCATACCTTATCAACCAACTACCGTTCTTCCCAGCCGATGGTGGAGGGTGTTAATACCCTGTTTAACTTTGCCAGCTCTGCGTTTATTTATGACGAGGACATTCCCTTTAGTCCTGTGAACGCTGCGTCAAACGACGACAAGAACGTGTTAACTGTCGACAGTCAATGTCGGGATGGTTTGCAATTGGACTGTCTGTTGAGCGAAGACAAGCGGCCTGTGGCCAAAGCGGAATATCGACGTTTTTTTGCCGCGCATTTTGCTGAAGACATCACAAAACTGCTGGATAAATCAACGCAAGGTTTTGCAAAGATGGGTGACAATAGCCTGCAGGCGCGTGATATTGCCGTGCTGGTTCGGGACAGGCATGAAGCGCGGGAGATGCAGCAGGCCTTGAACAAGCATCAAATTCCCAGTGCTTTTATCAGTGATGACAGTGTATTACAAAGCCATGAAGCCATGGATATCCAAATGTTGTTATCGGCTTGCGCTGAGCCAGGTAATGAACGCTATGTACGAGCGGCCATAGCAACCAGTCTGTTTGGTTTGCAGGCTGAGGCCCTGGATCAGCTGGTGCATGACGAGATTCGCTGGGATCGCCTATTGAATGCATTCGCTCGTTATCATCAGTGTTGGATGCAGCAAGGGGTTATGGCGATGTTGCACGGCATCATGCAAGAGCATCAACTGGCGCAGAGCTTGCTCGAAAAACTCGGTGGCGAAAGGGCGCTGACCAATTATTTACATATTGCAGAATTGCTGCAGATGGCCAGTGTTGAACTGCATGGGCCTCAGTCGTTGTTGAACTGGTTGCGCGAACATCGACTTTCGGTGTTGAAAGCCAGCCAGGAAGAGCATCAGATACGTTTGGAAAGCGATCAGAATCTGGTGCAGATTGTCACCATTCACAAAAGCAAGGGGCTGGAATATCCCATTGTTTATTTACCTTTTGCGGTGAACTATCGCCTTGCAGAACAGGCGCAGCTCCATCTGCCTGATTCACAGGAGCTGTTGGTCGATCTTGATGCAAGTCCAGAAAATGTGCGCTTGGCTGATAAAGAACGCTTGGCGGAAGATTTGAGATTGTTATACGTCGCGCTAACGCGTTCTATACATTGCTGCAAAGTGGGGTTGTGTAATCTCAAAGCCAGTGGCAATCGCAAAACCAGTGTGTTGCATATGTCGGCGCTCGGTTATTTATTGCTGCAAGGTGAAGATCAGGAGGTGGATGAAGATCGCTTGTGCGAACAGTTAAATTCGATTAGCAATGAGTGTTCGGAGCAACAGTCCGCCTTGGGAGTAGAGTTTTTCTGTTTGGGTGATAGTGATGATGCAGCTAGGGCTATCAATTCGCCTGACGGTATAGGTCAGCAGCAATACGATGCAGCCAAGCTGCAAGCAAGGCAGTTCAGTGGGTATATTGAAAATGACTGGAGCATTACCAGTTACAGTGCCTTGACACAGCATCAGGGCGTTGCAGCGGGGGAGATAGTGCATGAGGGCTTTGCCGATCGTGATGAAGGCGTGTCGAAAAGCGTGTTGAACAAGCTCAGCAGAGATCCTTTACAGGAAGAGGCAAATGGTGTGATGCCACAGTATTCGATATTTACCTTTCCCCGTGGTGCACAGGCCGGCAGCTTTATGCACAGTGTGTTTGAAGAGATCAGCTTTCCAGCAGCCTGTGGAGAGGCTTTGCAACAGGTGATCAACAAGAAATTGGCGCAATTTGGTTTTGATCCAGATTGGCTTGCCGTTATTGAGGTCATGGTAAATAGGGTGTTGGATGCACCGCTTGATGCCGAGAATACCGTATGTCTTCGATCGATTGCGGATTCGGCCCGATTGGTTGAGCTTGAATTTTATATGTCGCTGGCAATGCTCAACGCCACAGCCTTAAGCAAGGTGCTGCAACGTTATGGTTATCTGCAGGATCAACCGTTATCGTTTCGCCAATTGAAAGGCATGCTAAAAGGGTTTATTGATTTGATATTTGAGCACGATGGGTGTTATTACGTGCTGGATTATAAATCCAATTATCTCGGTGATGAGACGCAAGAGTATGGTGCTAAAGGATTGAGCAAGGAAATCAATGCGCATCGCTATGACTTGCAATATCTGATTTATTCTGTCGCTTTGCACCGGTTTCTACGACAACGCATTCCCGATTATGCCTATGAAAAACATTTTGGCGGTGTGTATTATCTTTTTTTACGCGGTTTTGCTTCGCCAGATTTGGAGCAAACCTACGAAAACACGTCTGAAAACAAGACGGGCATATTTTATGACTTACCGGACGTTGCTCTGATCACGGAGCTCGATGACATGCTTGCAGGCGAGGTTTCGATTGTTGGAGATGTCCAATGAACGAGACGCAGCAGTCAGTTCGACAAATCCTGCAGCAGCTACGAGACAATGGGTCTATTCGCGATGTGGATTTTTTTGTTGCACAAACACTTTCTCAGCTGGCCGATAAAAACGAAAATGCTGTGTTTCTCGCTGCCGCCCTACTCAGCTACGAACTCAGCAAAGGTAATATCTGCATTGAATTGCAGGCGCGTGACGATCTTTTTGATTGTCCGAATAGGCCATGGCGAGAACTATTGATTGAGATTGATTATGTGGCCGCATTGCAGGCCAGTTTTGTGGTGGGAAAGCCCGGTGACAATACGCCGCTGATTCTGGAGGGTGAACTGCTTTATTTAAGTCGTTACTGGCACTATGAAAATCAGGTTGCAAAGGCAATTCAACAACGTTTGACTGTGCATGATTGCGATGAAACTGTTTTAAAGCAAGGGCTTGACCGTCTGTTTGAGTCGGTAGAAATTAAGGCGGATTTGTCTGCGCCGAAAGACAGTAGTGTGGATTGGCAAAAGCTTGCTGTAGCCATCGCTTTGCAGAAGAACTTTTCCGTGATCACCGGTGGGCCGGGTACGGGTAAAACGACAACGGTCAGCAAATTGCTGGTTCTGCTGATTGAGCAATGGTTACAGCAGTGTGATCGACAGTCGAAGCCACTGATAAAGTTAGTGGCGCCCACCGGTAAGGCGGCGGCGCGTTTGAGTGAATCCATTAAGCAGGCCAGACAGATGCTTGTTTGCCGCGAAGAGGTCAAGGCGCTTATCCCCGAACACACCAGCACTATCCATCGTTTGTTGGGTGTACGGCCACACTCGCCGCATTGTCGTTACCATGCCGCCAATCCATTGATGATTGATATTCTGGTTGTGGACGAGGCATCAATGGTTGATTTGTCATTGATGGCAAAATTACTGCGCAGTTTGCCTGCCAGCGCTCGTGTTATTTTGTTGGGGGACAGGAATCAATTGTCATCGGTTGAGGCCGGTGGTGTATTGGCGGATATTTGCGGTGATGCCAGCTCACGCTATTCTGATCGACAACATGCGCAGCTCAGTCGTATATGTGATCTAAAAGGCGAAACGCAACCTAGTACTCCAAAATCCTATGTTCCGCCGATCGCAGACAGTATCGCAATATTGCACCACAGTCATCGCTTTGGGGCTGGCAGTGGCATTGGTCAATTAGCGCAGGCAGTGAATTGCGGTCAAGTGCAACAGGTGATGGAAATACTGCGGACAGCTAATGCAGAGCCATTAGCTAATGCAGAGCCTTTAGCTAATGCAGAGCCTTTAGCCAACGCAGAGCCTTTAGCCAACGCAGAGCCTTTAGCCAACGCAGAGCCTTCAGCTAATAGAGAGCCGTTAGCTAATAATAAAGCGCCTTCTGACATTACTTATTACCGCCTCAATTCTGTAGATGATCAGCCGATTATTGAGAGAGCGGTAGAAGGTTATCGCCACTACCTGAAGCGCATACAGAAAGGTGGGGAAGTGCGGGATGTATTGCAGGCTTTCAATAGCTACCGTTTATTATGTGCGGTAAAACGTGGTGCATTTGGTACGCAGGTGCTTAACGCGCATATAGAATCGGCATTGCGTCGCAAGGCATTATTGCCAGCAGGCATGCCCTGGTATGCCGGGCGTCCTGTGATGGTGACCGAAAACGATTATGAGCTTGGCTTATACAACGGTGATATTGGTATTACGATGCTTGATTCGCAGTGCGGTGCTTTGCGGGTTTTCTTTGCGATGCCGGATACGACAATACGCAGCGTGTCAATTCATCGAATGCCTGCCCATGAAACTGTTTATGCCATGACAGTACATAAAAGTCAGGGATCTGAGTTTGAACACTTGTCGTTTGTTTTACCGCCGACTGACCGGGCTGTGTTTGGTCGTGAGCTTCTCTATACAGCGGTGACCCGGGCTAGGAGCAGCTTTTCTCTTTTTGCCAGCGATTCCACGGTGATGCAAAGCGTTGAATGCGTTACGCGTAGAGTTTCCGGGTTGAGCCGAAAACTATGGAGTAGGCAAGGATGATCAAGAATTCAGCAAAGCTTCGGTTTGCATTACTGGTGTATCTTTGTCCGGGGCGGGTGAATTCACGTCTTTGAGTTCTTGTTTAGCTTTGTACATGGCGAGATCAGCTTTTTTTACTAGCTCTTCGGCGCTATCGGCATCCAGGGGGAATAGCGCAACGCCGCCACTTGCCGAAACCTCCAAAACCAAACTTTGTATAAAAACAGGTGCCTTGAGATTGTTGAGTATTTTATTAGCAACCAAATCTGCGAGAGATTTTTCACCGACGCCGCTTAGAATAATGGCAAATTCGTCACCACCAATACGGGCGGCAAAATCATTTTGACGGATTAATGATTTAATTCTCTGTCCAATGGCTTTTAAAACCACATCACCACTGTGGTGACCGTATTGATCATTGATGGGTTTGAAATTATCCAGATCAATGTACAGTAACGTGAACGCCTCATCCAGGGTGTTTCCACGGTGTACTAAATTGCAGAGTACTTTGTCGAAGAATTGCCTGTTGCTGAGCCCCGTGAGCGTGTCGTGATTAGACAAATAGGCATATTCTTCTTTTTCTGAGTACAGAATACGGTGTAGATTGTCGCTGTGCGCCTCGTAGGTGGCAAAGGCAATAAAAATACTACCGCCGGTAAAAAACCACAGCATTATTTTTATTACATCAATGTTGTTGCTGTGCGCTATCTGGGGAGCGGGTATGCTTTGGCTGTCCAGCAGAAACAGCATCAGCACGTACCCGCTTAACAATAAAAACCAGGTAACCGCCGGGCGCCATCCCAGCATGGCAATAGCAATAATCGGTATGATCAGCAGAATACTGATGGCTGGGGAATGAATGCCACCGGTTAAATAAGTAGCAGTAGCAAGGCACAGGCCAAATAAGAAGGTGAATAAATTGGCAGTGAGTGAGGTGTTTTTAATTAAGTATTGCTGTAGCAAAATTCCAAGTGCTATTAACAAAGTGCTCAGAAAAAACGCATGGCCATAGAGGTTTAGCTCTTCTATCACCAGGCACCAGAGGGCGTACAGGCAAAGAATGAGAAAAAACAGGGATAGGATAACGCCGATGATCAGGCGGGTGCGAAATCCAGCGGTGCTGTTTTTGGCCAAGTTATTATCAACAAACCAGTCAATCAGTTGTTTAAACTGTTTGGTTTTGTTCACGGGAGCTACCTTGCACTTTTAGTATTTGTTTCGGGTTTCCTGATTATTTGAAAAAACCGGGTGGCATCTTTTATTTGTATTTATTGCGAGCCGGAACACAATTATAGCGAAAAAATGGGGAGATAGGTTCTAAAAAAACCACGACTGCGTAGTGGTTTTAGAAATTTTCTGCTTGCGAAATTGATTTAGCCCTGATAATTATGATAATTATGATTATTTGATCAG
Source organism: Gammaproteobacteria bacterium (assembly GCA_003353945.1). Classification (GTDB taxonomy): domain Bacteria; phylum Pseudomonadota; class Gammaproteobacteria; order Pseudomonadales; family PIVM01; genus PIVM01. Next base: position 1,097 of record PIVM01000007.1, on the reverse strand, counting down.
CTCACGCGCTTTTGTATGCTGACTCTCGATTTGAAACGCTTGAAAGATGAGTGGTCATGGCATTTTTGTGTTTGTCGGTCATAGACAGAAATTCCAGACCATAGGTATAGGGGTATCCTGCAGTGGATTTATTACTGATTTCCCTGACGATGTTGGCGCGATAAAAAAAGTGATCATTATCCAAATCGATTGATTTATCAAAGCTGGTTGCCAGTAATATCTGGTTACTGTGTTCGTTGAGTTTTTCTTTGCTTGCCAGCAGTGCGCCATGAATATTCAAATCGAAAATTCGGTTTTTTGTTTTTTCACTGAGTTGTTTGCTACGTTGCTCGTCCACATTAACGACAAACATGACCGCTGTGGTGATATCGGTGATATGTCTTGGCAATCGTCGCAATGGCCTGTCTTCAAATTTGCAGGGTATCAGGGTGTGGCAAAGTCCGAATACCGGTTCAACTCTTTCTATAGTGCAGACGCCGCGGTAAAAGCGTTGTTTGCGGACAAAATTTATATGCGCGTCTTCACCTGAGCAAAGCTGTTTAGCTTGAGTTGGTAGTATTTTAAACAGCCATTGATTGTTTTCCTGTTGAAAAAATTCAACATGGTGGTTTTTTCCGTCTGCGGTTTCCAGTGTCATCAGTTCGCCGCTGTTTGGAATGAATTGTTCTGTTAAATCATCCATAAGAGGTTTTTGTTGTTTGCGAATAATATTCCGTCATCTTAGGTGATTTTTTCTACATATTCATGAAACTTAGCCTGCCAGTCGTGATTTGACAAATACGAGATCACGATAAGAAAACCTCAAAGACTGAGGAGAAGTTATGACCAATAGTAGTCTATTTTGTAGAGAGATGCTCATCTCTACTTTTGGCTATTGCTTGTAACGCTGTAAAAAAACTAAAAACAGAGGGTTATGGCTAAAATCCTCTGTTTTCAGGGGCTAGGCAATTAAAAAGCAAAAGCATTTTCGTTCAGCGCCATCAGCGTATCAGCGCCAGCCAATGCAGCGTCAGCATGGGCCTTGGTCCGAGGCAGCAACCGCTGGAAGTAAAATCGTGCGGTGGTCAGCTTTGCTTGATAAAAAGCGTTGTCATTGC